>JBBQTU010000245.1:0-5976 GCA_038213005.1 Tepidisphaerales bacterium
CCCTTGTGTTGCCCAGATACGGCCAGTCGCCTCATCATACAACCATCCGCCAGTCTTACCGGCAAGCAAAGCGGCAGCGGGCTCCACCCCTGCAGCGGTAGAAGAGGTGACGACAGTAGATAGGTTGTTGATCTGATTCACCGGGACGGCCTGAAGGTAAGGACCACAGGCACCGGCGGGACCCGGAGCGGGGACGGCTGGATCCGCAGCGGTCTTCATGGTCATCAGCTGCCAGCCGTTCACTGCCGATAGCTGAACGAGCGTCGGATAGGTGTCATTGTGCTGCAGCTTCCACAACTGGAGCTGGGCACGCAAGCTCGCCTGCGTTGTCGAAGCAGCACCCCTCTTCGCCTCTTCCGAAGCGCTAGAGAACTGCGGAACCACGATCGCGGCGAGGATGCCGAGGATGATCACGACGATCAAAATTTCGATCAACGTGAATGCACTGTGACGCTTAGCCATAAAGGCCTCCCTTAAAGGGTTAGAACCGGAAACCTGGCCGCGTAATAAACGTCGGCCACAACAATAATCAGCCTGCCGAACATCGGCATGCCGCGTTATCAAAGTTGCGTAGGGTGATTGGCCGCATGGCTTGGCACCCTGTCTATTCTTCTCAAACTGCCCCGACCTCGGACACCTTCGTTACTCTCTTAAGCCGTATCGGATTAAAGCATCCGATTCACTTCAAGACTAAAGACTACGTCGCCGGAAAATCGAAGTCAAACAAAAAATGGGAGAGATTGTTTGGATTTTTTTTCTGAGAAATTCAGTGGCGCGTGCTTCCATGGCCGAATCTCAGGTCTTTACCGTGAATTGATGGCCATCACGGCGCAATCATCTGACAACGAAAAGATTCCCTTGAGGTATGCGGCGGGGGAGTTGCAATCCGTTGAGGCTGCTCGGCATCAGCCGGTAAGGGCCTGATCCAGGGCTGCGCGGAAGTCTTTGTCCTGGCGCAGGCCGACGAATTTCTGCACGACCTGGCCGCCCTTGAACAGAATCACCGTGGGGATGGCGCTGATGCCAAACTTCATCGAGATGTCGCGGTTGGCGTCGGTATCCACCTTGCCGACTTTCACTTTGCCGGCGTAGTCGGCCGCGATCTTCTCGATCGTGGGGGCCAGCATCCGGCAGGGCATGCACCACTCGGCCCAGAAGTCCACCAGCACCGGTTCGGTGGCCGCGGCGACTTCCTGCTCAAAATTCTGATCGGTGATCTCTTTCACGTTTTCACTTGCCATTATCCAACTCCTTGAGTTGCTCAGTCAGTTCGATCCAACAGCCCCAGATGATAGAGGCAGTCTCAAAGAGGTGTCAAACCGGCGAGGGTGAATCAGCAGGGTGGGGGTGCGTGAAATTTCAGGCGAAGGATACCTGGAGTGCGGTAAGCTTCTTACCGCTTTACCGAGGCGAGCTTCTCGCCGTGAGGGCGGTGCAGCAGAGTAGGACATGCATTACCACCAACTGCGTCCTACAAGGCGCCGATGTATTCCTGCCGCCGACAAGGTCGGCTCGTTAAAGCTGCGAGAAACTCGCAGCACTCCAGATCGCCAGGAATGTCCTGCACCCTCAGGGTGGGCGTGGCCGTTTTTCCCCGGCAGATGCAAATTGCGCGTCAGGGGATGGTTGGAGCGAATACGGTGCTGAAGGAGGTGTCGCCCTTTCAGGGCTTTGGTGGTGCGCGGCACGGGAGTTTCTGGGGCGTTGCCCCAGGTTGTTCTACACATCTTGTGTGGAACAGTAAGTAGGGGCGTCTCTTTGAGTTGGGGCACCAACGCCACCCGCAGGCATCGCGGTACCTCCCCGAAAGGCTCCGGCCGGGGCGGCCGGGCCACTGTGACGTAACGGTGAGGCAGAGACTTTTGTCGCCCTTTCAGCGGTCGCAGATGTTGCGGACAGATTCCTGGGGCGTTGCCTTAGTGTTCTACACATCTTGTGTGGAACACTAAGGACCGGCGCATCAATAACCGTCCGGTTCAAAAAGGCCAACCCCCTCCCGGCCTCTTCCACGGGGGGAGGAGTCAGAAAAGTCATCGCACCATTCCTGCCAGTTATTGATGCGCCGATCCTTACCTCCCAATGTGTCACGCACCACCCTGGCCACTGCGATACCCGCCAAGCGGGCCGCTTCAGGCTGGGCGCACGAAGGACAGCGATCCGCCCGTGGCTAGATATGCAAAGAAGCGGCCATGGCGGACAGGCGGCCTGCCAGTGGCCTGCCGGCGGCTTGCGTGGGTCAGACGGCAGGGGCCAGTTTGCCGTGGTCCAGGCGATAGCAGGCATCCATGCGCCCGGCGAAAGCCTCGTTGTGCGTCACCATGATCAGGGCAAATCGGCGCGAGCGGACGAGATCGACCAGCAGGTCCATCATCCGCTCGCCGGTCTCGCGATCGAGGTTGCCGGTTGGCTCATCGCACAGCAGCAGGCCCGCGCCATTCACCATCGCACGGGCGATCGCAACCCGCTGCCGCTCGCCGCCGGAGAGTTGTCCCGGCAAAGCATCAGCGCGATGAGCAATGCCCACCGATTCCAGGAGTGCATCGGCGTCGGCCGGGGCGGCCTCGGGGGCGATGGCGGCGCTGGCGGCGGCGAGTGTGGGCAGCAGGACGTTCTGCCTCGCCGTCAGGTGCGGCAGCAGGTGATGCTCCTGAAAGACAAACCCAACCTGCCGGGCACGATACGCCGACAGCGCCGTCCCGGTGAGCGATGTGACGTCGATCTCGCCCCATCGGACGGTGCCGGCATCCGGCCGATCCAGCGAGCCGATGATGTTCAGAAGCGTGCTCTTGCCCGCGCCGGAAGGACCGGTAATCGCGGCCGACTGCCCCGACGACAGCTTCATGTCCACGCCATCCAGGACCCGGCGCAGTTCGCCGGCCGCAACGTATTCGCGGACGACTCCATGGACCACCAACTGCTTGTCAGACGTACAGCTCACGGCGGATAGCTTACCGCAGGCGAGGAGGCATGAGGAGCCCCGATGCGCCAAATCGCTCGTGGAAAACCAGAAAGGCCGGCAAAAAGCACCCGGACAAGCGACTACAAGTCGCTTCTACGTAGACGCGATTTGTAGTCGCGATCCGCCGGCCTCTCTCGCGGATCTACTTATTCTGCGGCATCGTGTCGCCGGCGCCCGCCTGGGGCAGTTTCCAGAACTCGCGCAGCTTGTCGAACACCGGGTCTTTACCGCCCCGCTTCTCGGCCATGGCGAGGTAATCAGCGGCCGATTGGGGATTGTTGGTGTTGTAGGCGATATACGCCAGGAGGAACAGCGGCCTGGCCTGCCCGGGTTCGGTCCGAGCCACGTCCTTCAGGTCGCGAACCAGGTATTGCAGGCGCTGGTCGCCGAAGAACACGCGAAGGTCATACTGCGCCAAAAGCAGCGAGGAATCGGCGGCGAAGATCTGCTCAATGTGCGTCTGCGCACGGGCATAATAACCGGCACCCAGTTCAGCATTGGCTCGCGCCATCAGGATCAGCGGGTTATTGGGCGCCACGGACATCGCGGCGTCATAGTTGTCCAAGGCAGCGGTGAACTTGCCTTCCCGCATGCTGGTTTCGGCGCGGGCGAGGAGGTCTCGCAGCCCCGCCGCCTTTACACCCTCGGCGAAAGTGGTGATGCGCAGGACAGTCTCGGTCGGCAGACTACCGGTCTCGGGCTTGGTGTCGCCCTTGCGCTCAGCCTGAAGTGCGGCAAGCCGGCCCGAATTAGGCAGCGGCTGAAGTGGCGTCCGGGCTGGCTCCGGGGGCTTCCTGGCAGGCTCTGCATTTCCACCTGGCAAGGCCGTATTGCCCGGCTGCACCAGTGCTGCGGCGGGGTTGGCTTTCGCGTCGGCCTCCTTCTGCTGTCGCACTTGATCGTTGTATTGCCGGGCGGAAATCTCGTCCGCCGAGCCGGTCTCCATCGCATGCAGGCGTCGCTGCAGTTCGGCATACTGCGTGCTCTGTTTAGCCGCAGTCGGCAGCGAGGTCAGCAGATTCTGCCGCATGGTCATGGACGTATTGAGCGTGCCACTCATCGCCGGGGTTGGCAGTTGCGAGCCCAGCGTCCCGCCCATCGCGGGATTCTGCGGATTCTCCGGCGACAACATCACATTGGCGGTGTCGATTCTCCCGGGCGTATCCTGCGGCTGTTCTGCGGCGTTGGTGAGTTCCGCCTGCATCATGCGAATACTGGACTCATTGATCTGCAGCCGGCGCAAGGCGCCACGCTGAGACGGCGCAAAAGCATCCTCGGCGGACACCCCCGTCTGAGCCTGCCACATCGGCATGCCAACCAGCGGCGACGCCCCGGCACCCGTCGCCGTCAGTGGCGAGGCAACCGCCCCCACGGAAAGATCGGTCCGTGGGATCGACGCATCGAGCAGCGGATTGACTGGCGCAACATTGATGCGCTGATCGCCGAAGGCCGAACCGCGGTCCTGGGGCGATCGGACTCCGATGTCAGCAACGCTCGCCTGCGTGTCAAACCCCTTCGGGGGCGCGACGCCCCTGGAGTCTGGGTAAAACGCTTTCGGAGCTAACGCCTGGCTCGGATCCTGGCCGGCGCCATTCGAGTCGCGAACGAAGTCGCTGACCGCACCGCCGGCCGTCTGGCCGCGAAACGCGTTCTTGTCGGTTGTGTTCAGCGTGCCGCGGAAAGCCTGCGCCCGCGTCACATTGCCGTAGACAATGTCTTCGGAAGTGACGCCATTCGGCAGGGCACGCTGGTCGTTATAGCCCCCGCTGCCCAGACGATTATTGGCATCCCTGGCCCGGCCGGCGCTGTTGTCGGTCTGATATTGCGCCATCGCCAGCGGCGCAAACGCCGCCGCCACCACGCCTGCCACGGCCCATTTCAGTATCCACGCTGTGCTTGCTTGTGTGTTCATGCTTTATCCTGCCACCTCCGGGGATTCACTCCCGGTGCTTCATTATATCCCGATTTATCTTCGCATGTTCTGCCTTTGACGTAAACGGATGAATCATTAGATTCCCAGAGGGTCGATTAGTTCCCCCGCCAGCGGATAACCTGGAGATGGCCTGATGCTCGAAGCACGTACGGACTCCAACGGCCTGACCTGGCTGGCCTGCCCGCTTCTGGAGCGGCTGGGCGTGCCCCACGCCTTCAGTACCCGCCTCGGCGGCGTCAGCGCCGGCCCGTTTGCGTCGCTGAATCTGGGCAACCCGGCCCAGAACGCGGCTGCGGACTCCGACGCCAATATCGCCGAAAACTACCGCCGGCTGCTCGCGGCCACCGGCCTGGCCGGCCGGTCTCTATGCCGCGTACACCAGCTCCATTCTGACCGGGCGCTGGTCATCCGGCCGGGTGAGCCGCACGACAACGCCCTTCAGGCCGACGCGCTTGTCACGAGCGACCCCGCAACCATCGTATCGATCCGCACCGCCGATTGCGTGCCGCTACTGTTAAGCAGTTCGGATGGCCGCTGGGTTGCCGCCGTCCATGCGGGATGGCGCGGCGTCGTTGCAGGGATCCTCCGGCGCACCCTGGGGCGGCTCATGCAGGAGTCAACTCGCCCGGCCGCCGATTTCTCCCTTGCCATCGGACCGTGCATCGGACGGGATGCCTTCGAGGTCGGTCCCGAGGTCGTCAGGGAATTTCAGCAGGCCTTCGGAAACGATGCGCCGATCTCCGGGAGGCGTGACGGCAAAGCCTGGATCGACCTTCACGCCGCCCTGCGCACTACGGCACTGCGAGCGGGCGTTCCAGGCGAGCAGATCGATCAAACCGACCTGTGCACCTATCGCCGCAGCGATCTATTCTTCTCGCATCGTCGCGATAACGGCCTGACCGGGCGAATGGCCTGCATCATCTCTCCACGACAGCCGTGAAACAACGCGAACGGGACCGCCCACGGGCGGCTCAGGGCTCGGGCGACGGCGACTGCTGCTCGCCGGACATGGTCCCGCCGCCCCCGACCTCGATCGCATTCTCAGAACTGATCTGGTCGGTCAGCACCTGCCCCGGCCCCTCTT
>JBBQTU010000246.1:0-5822 GCA_038213005.1 Tepidisphaerales bacterium
GACGGTGGCGGTCTCACCCTCGCCGATCATGGGCAGGCGCATGGCCCCGAAGCCCAACTGCGAAACCTTCAAGCCCGTCCGGCCAAGGGTGCGATATAGCATGTTGTGTCTTATAACGGATGACGGGGCAGGGCGGAAGCGGGAATGGAAGACGTATTGGCCCTGAGGGGGATGAGACGGGGCGGGGCTTCCCATAGAATGCTGGCATGATCGGCGAACGAGGGCACTGCAAGCGCATCAGGAGTTTGAGATGAACCAGACGCGTGATTATCAGGTTGAGCAGACGTTGGCCGGTTTTGAAAACCGCCGGCATGAGGTGGATGTCTGCGTGGTGGGCGGCGGGATGGCGGGGCTGATTGCAGCGATCGCGTCTGCCCGGGGCGGGGCCAGGACGCTGCTGGTGCACGACCGGCCGGTGCTGGGTGGGAATGCCAGTTCGGAAGTCCGGATGTGGATCTGCGGAGCCCACGGACGCGACAACAAGGAAGCCGGGATTCTGGAGGAGATACAGCTCGAGAACTGCTACCGCAATCCGACCCAGATCTACTCCATCTGGGATAGCGTCCTGTATGAGAAGGCGGCGTTTTGCCCGAACCTCACGCTGCTGCTGAATACCACGTGCAACTCAGGGCAGATGGCGGCCGGGCGGCTGGAGTCGGTCACGGCGTGGCAACTGACATCGCAGATGTGGCACTCGATCCACGCAAAGCTGTTTATCGACTGCTCGGGAGACAGTGTTCTGGCGCCGATTACCGGGGCGCGATTCCGTGTCGGGCGGGAGAGCCGTGAGGAGTTTGGCGAGGCGATTGAGCCGGCATCGGCGGACCAACGGACCATGGGCAACTCGCTGCTGCTGCAGTTGCGGGAGACCGACTCGCCCCAGCCGTTCATCGCCCCGAAGTGGGCGTATAGATTCCGCAGCCCGGCCGATCTGCCCAATCGAGGGCCCTCGGTACACGGCGACAACTTCTGGTGGATGGAGATTGGCGGTCTGCGCGACACGATCCGGGATGCCGAGGCGATCCGCGATGAACTGGCGAAGGTTGGCTACGGCGTCTGGGATTATCTCAAGAACCACCATCCGAAGAAGCAGGAGCACGAGTGTTGGACGCTGGAATGGATGGGAATGCTGCCGGGCAAACGAGAGAACCGTCGCTATGTCGGCGACCATATCCTGACGCAGAATGATGTTCGCGATGGCGGCGCGTTTGCGGACATCATCGCGTACGGTGGATGGTCCATGGATGATCATCACCCGGCCGGTCTGCTGTATCCGGGGAAGCCGACGATCTTCCATCCCGCCCCTTCACCCTATGGCATTCCCTATCGTTGCCTGTATTCGAAGAACGTGCCCAACCTGATGTTCGCGGGGCGGAATATCTCGACGACCCATGCTGCGCTGTCGAGCACGCGGGTGATGGGCACGACCAGCCTGCTCGGCCAGGCGGCCGGGACGGCGGCGGCGATGTGTATTCGGCATGGCTGCGGGCCGCGGGACTTGCTGCCCGGACGAATTGGCGAGCTGCAGGCGAAACTGATGGACGATGACCAGTGGCTGCCGGGACGAAGACGTGAGGTGTCGCCGCTGACGCGCTCTGCGTCCCTGGAGGGCGGCGGGGCGGTGGAGAGCTTGCGCGATGGATACGACCGGCCCTGGCAGAAGCAGTCGCACGCGTGGGAGGCAATGCCACGCCAGGCGGTGACGCTGAAGTGGAGCCAGAGCGTTCATGTCGGTGGCCTGCGCCTGGTGCTGGATAGTGACCTGAACCAGCACAAGCGGATGCCGTGTTCTGTGCCGCTGAAAGGAAATCGTGGTGGCGTGCCGGGGAGCATGCTCCGACGATTCCGGGTTGAGGCGATGAGCGCCGATGGCACATGGCGGGCGGTCTATCGCGAGTCGGATAATTACCAGCGGCTGGTGCGGGTGCCGCTGGGCGTGGACACGTCGGCCATTCGGCTGGTGCCCCAAGAGACCTGGGGAGCCACCGAGGTGCGGATCTTCAGCCTTGATGTGCTGCAGGACGCTCCTGCGCCGATAGGCGTGGTGGAAGAGGGCAGGCTGTGGCCGGAGGTGGTCGCGGCAGTGCCAAAACAGGATCTCACCGAGCCGGAGTCGGGGCTTGAGGCGACGGGCGGACGTCAGCGCCCGTGAGAATCGCTGATCACGTGCGACCCGCATCCGCTTTAGGATCGGCGCATCAATAACTGGCAGGAATGCCGCGATGATCTTTTCTTACTCCTCCCCCTTGGGGGAGGCTGGGAGGGGGTTGGCCTTTTTGAACCAGACTGTTATTGATGCGCCGTTCCTTAGGCATATCGATAGTACTTGGGATAGTCCGGGTACAGCAGGTGCAGCGGGGCGACATCCTCGTCGATCGCAGGGAACCGGCCGATCGTCTCGTAGAATCGGTTGTCAACGCGGTCATCGTTCACGCGACTGACTTCGCCGACCAGGATCTGCCCGAAGCCCGTCTCGCCCCAGAACTTGTGGTAGAGACGCTGGGGAAGACAGACGGACTCACCCGGGCGGAGCGTGATCGTCCCGCCGGCCGGGACGGTGACGCGTGTGGCGTCGACACTGAGCTGCACGGGTGTGGCAGCGAGCTGGTCGTCGGGGGTGGCGTTCCAGAGCTGGATGACCAGGTTGCCGCCGCCGCGGTTGATGATGTCTTCCATTTTCTGGTAATGGAAGTGGGTCGGGGTGACCTGCCCCTCCTGTACAATCAGGATCTTCTCGGCGTAGGTCTTACCCAGTGGATTGGCCAGTTCCGCGACGGTGCCGTTGCGGATGGTGAACAGGACCAGGCCCATCGCCGCAAAATCGCCGCCGCCGAAGTCGGTGATATCCCAGCCGAGTTGCTGCTGGTTGATCTCGCGTGACTCTTGGCCGGCTTCCTGCCACTGGCGCGGGGACCAGAATGCGAAGGGGGGGAGGAGGAAGCTCTGCTTCTCCAGGAAACGGATGCTGTCGCTGATGATTGAGTTGATTTCTGATCGCTTCATAAGTCTCTCCGAAAGGTCACCGTATCGCCGGAAACATGCCGGGGTCGGCCCAGCCATCGGTCATAGCCCGTATCGGCCGCGAACCGGCACGCCGGGCCTCGGACATCTTGCCGCCGGGCGGTCCAGCGGCTGCCCGACCCTGTCGCGACCGGGTCGCTCGTGAAGTTTATCATCTTTCGCGGGCAGAATCACAAGTCCATGAGAGAACCTCCTTGTTGGGGGAGGCTGGAGAGGGCGTGCCCATTTTCCCGGGCAGGCGATTTCTTAGCCCCAACGGGGCGGCATTCTTAAGCCCAGGGTAAGCGTACTCGCGCAGCCCTGGGTAAGAACCATTCTCCCTGAATGAGCCCTGAAAGGGCGACACCTCTTTCAGCACCCTATTCGCTCCAACCACCCGCTGACGCGGGACTTGCATCTGCCCGAAAAAACGGGCACGCCGCAACATGCCTCTGCAGTAGGCCGAACTGCCCCCGCTCGGCCATCCCCCGTCACACGCCGGAACTGGTCCCTTCGCGCATCAACCTCGCAGGTGATATTGACACTCGTGGCATCCCGATACCACTGGATCAAATCCCCTCGCACGCAGCTTTGACGCGCTCGCAAAATGAGCGGAAGGCGGGGAGTTGCTTTAGGGGTGAGAAGTCATCGATTAACTCGGCCACGCGCATTCTACGACGGCCGAGTTCTGACGGCCGCGCGAACCTCTCTCGGCGCCGGCCAGACTTCTCCGAGGCTTGGATCAGAAGATTATTGCACGTGTCTTTGGGGTCTGGCAGGCTCTCCAGACGCCCGATCTGGGGCATCGACAGAGGAACGATTCCATTGGGGTTGTCGGCCGCCCTTCGGATAGCAGGGGCGTCGATCAACAACCACGCTTCGGTCATGCGAACTGGGACGACCGGGACGAACCGGTCCTGTAACCCCTGAACAGCCGCTTGGATCTCAGCGGTGCGCATTTCCAGAGATTCCTTCTCGGCGTCCCGGTGAATAAATAGCAGATCGCATGGAAACTCCCGAAGTGCGACCGGCAGTCGCGAGTGAAGTGACAGACCGCCCGGGCCGCGCGCTACCGTGAACTCGACGGCAAACCTCTTGTCCGCGTTGGATGTGGGATCTGACGGAGCACCCAGTTAACGATGTGCAGGAGCGCTCGATCTGTCGGGCCGTCTCCAAGGATCGTGAGTCGACGCAGCATCATGGCTCCACAACACCGGATGTGGCCCAGGAGAAGACAGATTGCCCTTGGCGGGCAAGGCCCTCGCCGAGCGATTCCAGAACTTGGCCGGGGACAAGACGGGGCGCATCTTTATCAGCCAACGAACGCCAGGAACGCGGGACAACGAAGGCCACGGCGGCGTGACCCACGGAAGTGTCGAACTGGCGCTGCTCTCGTTCTATGTAGACGAGGTCGTCCTGCAGGATCTGCTTGACGACCGACGGCGAATGCGTGTTGATGATCACCTGCCGTAGCGGGTTATCGGCATCAACAGCGAAGTCTGGATCCACAGCAATGTCCCTCAGGAGATCGACGATCGCTGGGATGCGCGAGGGATGAATTCCATTCTCCGGCTCTTCAACGCACATCACCCCTTTGGCGTGCGGGTCGGCCTCAAGCACACTGAGAACCAGGAACCGTAGCGTGCCATCCGACAACGCGTGCGCTGGTCGGAAGACCCCGTCGCGACCCTTCACTTGGAGTGTCCTGGTTTCAAACTTTTCGTCTTCCCTCACACGAACGTCAACAACGTCCTCGACAAGTCGAGCGAGCCGGTTGGCTAGCTCCGCGCCAACTCGACCAGCCGTGTGTTCGGCGTTCTCAGCGGCCGATGGCTTTTCGAGCCGGTAGATGGTGTTGGGCAGGTTCGCTCCGCGCGCATCAAGATCGCTCGGGTCGTGATAGAGAGACGGAGACCGCATCGCCGTCGGCTCCAGCAGCATCGATTTCCAGTTCGCCATTTCGCGGTTGACGGCGAGAATCGTCGGGAAGTCCGAGCTGGCCAGACCTCCGGCAACCGTGCGCGTTGACTTGGGCGCGGGCAGTTTCCGACCCCCGTGGCCTTCTTGGTGAACCGTGATCACCGGGCTGGGTTCACCGCTCAGTTCGTCCGATTCCTTTGTTGATATCAACGATGTGGTGCGGCGACCCGTAGCCACCGATGCGCGGAATTGCGGGGATGTCGAGAACCCGAGGTGAGTTGCGGCTTGTCCCCGCGGCACCGGCAACAGCGCCTCATGCACGAGTTCAAGGATGCCAGATTCCAGATGGCTCATTCGGAATGCGACCTCGTATCGCAACGTCGAGATAGCGGCCGTTGCCTTAACGCCGAATTCGTCCTCGACATTGGGATCAACGACGAGATCGGCCTCAAATCGCATTTCCGGGGCGACGAACGCGCCGAATCGAGTGAATAGTTCGCCGGGCGATGGCACCCTGCCCTTCACGTCGCGGAGTGCGCCCACTGCTTCCATGATCGGCTTCTGGGTAAGCAGGTGAAGGAACCGAATTGCATCAAACAGATTCGACTTGCCGGCCGCGTTGAGTCCGGCGATGCACGTGAACGGTCCGAATCGGACCGTCAGATCAGCGAGGTTCTTGAATCCCTGAACCCGAAGTCGAGTGATCATGCTGCGATTGTAACCGGAATCACCTTGGCGTCATCTAGGCTCGATAGACGTGCCAGCCTTGCAGAACAAACGTGGTGTAGACGGACGAAGAGGAAAGCGAGGCATCGCGGTGGCGACCGGTGCGCAGCAAAGAGGATCTTCGCCGGTCAAGGAGTGCGAAGACGTTGGGCAGAATGGCTGGAGGGACTCTGGAA
>JBBQTU010000247.1:0-5670 GCA_038213005.1 Tepidisphaerales bacterium
TGGGGGTGAACCGGCTCTTCATATCTTCCCAGGCGAATCCAATCTGTATTCCCCACGTGTGTGGGGGTGAACCGTTCACCGCATTCATGAAACAGGAGCTCAGTAAGTATTCCCCACGTGTGTGGGGGTGAACCGGAGAGCGTCCTGCGGCAACGAGGTCTGTGCGGGTATTCCCCACGTGTGTGGGGGTGAACCGGAGCTTGCCCTCAAGTTCGAGGGTAAAGAGTTGTATTCCCCACGTGTGTGGGGGTGAACCGTGAAGCTGGCCCCGAACGGCCAGTGGCATCCGGTATTCCCCACGTGTGTGGGGGTGAACCGATGTACTACGCGGGAGAGCTGCCGCGCGAGGCGTATTCCCCACGTGTGTGGGGGTGAACCAGCGGCCGTCGCGGTGTCATACTTCTTCAACCGGTATTCCCCACGTGTGTGGGGGTGAACCGAGAGATGCACCTATGCGACCCACTGTGTAGTTGTATTCCCCACGTGTGTGGGGGTGAACCGCGAGGGCGAAAAGTCGGCCGGCCGAACATCCCGTATTCCCCACGTGTGTGGGGGTGAACCGAAGGAGACAGCGGCAGGATGCCGCTGCCACTGGTATTCCCCACGTGTGTGGGGGTGAACCGAGCGGAAGTTTCAGGAAAGAGGATGGACCCTAGTATTCCCCACGTGTGTGGGGGTGAACCGTGGCGGCGAGCGAACTGCTCGCAGGCACAGAAAACAGGACGCGATTCAGTACGCTGCGTCCGTTGGCCTTCTTGCCTTCTTACACTCAGATTGAACCGCGCCCTCTTTTCCGCTTACCCTCCAAACCACCCAGATAGTAGAGGGACTATGTTTTTGGATGTGCTGATCCGCTTTCCGCTTTCCGCTTTCAGCATTCAGCATTCATCATTCAGCATTTCCTGCCCGTCCCTCTTCGCCAGGTGTTAGGCCCGGCGGGGTGCTCTTTGACATTCTGCCCCTTGGGGTTTCGATATTCGCCTTTCCGCCGTTGTTTCGGAGTTCGATATTCGGATTTCGGATTTCCGGCCCTCCGCGGGCGTTCCCCGAGGCAGCCTCCCCCAGCCGGCGTTAGACAACCATCCGTCCCTATGCGATAATCTGCCCCCGATGAGTGTTAAGCTGTACTTCAAAGACATCTACGACAACGTGAGCAGCATCCTCATTGGGATGAAGATCACGCTGAAATACTGCTTCCAGGACACCGTCACGGTTCAGTACCCGGAGCATCGCCTCAACCTGGCGCCGCGATATCGTGGAATCCACGAGTTCGAGGCCGACAAGTGCATCGCCTGCGACCTCTGCGCCAAGGCCTGCCCCGTCGACTGCATCTACATCGAAAAAACAGCCCCCCGCAAGATCGACAAGGCCACCGGCAAGGCTGTCGGCGGCGAACTGCTCCGATACGCCATCGACTACAGCAAGTGCATGTTCTGTGCCCTCTGCACCGAACCCTGCCCGACCGACTGTATTCACATGGGCAAACTGCACGACCTCTCCGGTTACAGCCGCCGGGATGTCGTCGTCGAATTCACCGAACTGGACAAGCAGGGACTGCACACGCCCATCCCTCTGTGGATGGAGCGAAACGCCGACAAGATTCCCTGGGTAAAAGAAGAACTGACGCGGGTGAAGGCCGGCCAGTTGGCAGTCCATGAGGGCGACATCCCCGCTCGGTAAGTCTGCGAGAACAACTCGGTGATCAGTTTGGTATAAGCTCTACGGAGAGTCTCTACATCATGAACGCATTCCCACGTACAACAGTCGGCGGCCTTTCCCTTTCTCGGCTGATTATCGGGACCAACTGGTTCCTCGGCTGGAGTCACACGTCGGCCGCCAAGGACACGTACATCAAGGAGCACATCCGCAACCGCAAGGTGATCGCCGACATCCTGGAGGTGTACTTCAAAGCCGGCATCGACACCATCATGGGGCAGATCAACTGCGAACCCATGATCGATGCAGTGTACGAAGCCGAGCAGCGGACCGGGGTCAAGGCCATCTTCATCTCCACCCCCGGGTTCACGGTCAATGCCGACACCCCCACCAAGGGGTTCGACCCGTGCGAAGTCGCGCGCATCCTCGATGAGCAGGCCAGACTGGGTGCCACCTTCTGCATGCCCCACCAGTCCACCACCGACGCCGCGTGCGACCGCTGCAGCCGCACGCTGCGCAAGATGGATCAGCTCTCGGCCGAGATCCGCAAACGCGGCATGATCCCCGGGCTCTCCACCCACATGCCCGAGAGCATCACCTACGCCGACGAGAGCGGCCTGGATGTTGAGTCGTACATCCAGATCTACAACTCGATGGGCTTCCTCATGCAGGTCGAAGTGGACTGGATCGCCAACGTCATCCGCAACGCCAAGAAGCCCGTGATGACCATCAAGCCGCTGGCCGCCGGCCAGCTCCGCCCCTTCCAGGGCCTCACCTTCGTCTGGAACACCATCCGCCCCATCGACATGGTCACCATCGGCACCATGTCCCCCAAGGAAGCCGAAGAGGTCATCGAGATCTCCCTCTCCTGCCTGGAAAGCCGCCAGGCAAGCGTGACGCTCCAGGAGACCCGCTCCAAGGCGTCCATCAAGCCCATTGCGCCCAAGCCGGCCGCCGTCGCCGCCAAGGTGTAGGCGCTTCGTGTGCTGTCTCTTGTCGCCGGAGACCGCCCGGCACAGATTCCTTACGATGCCGCCCGCTCAACGGGCTGCTATCCTGATACCATGCTTGAACTGACCCCCGAAGAATGCCGCGTGCTGGGTGTGCTGATCGAAAAGGCGCAGACGACGCCCGATCTCTATCCGCTGTCCCTCAACGCTCTGACCAACGGAGCCAACCAGAAGAACAACCGCAGCCCCATCATGGAGCTGTCCGAGGACCAGATATTCTCGGCTGTCACCGGCCTGCGCCACAAGGGTCTGCTGATCCAGTTCGATACGCCCGGCTCCCGCGTCTCCAAGTACCGGCACAACGCCCCGGAGAAGCTCGGCATCAACCTGCGGCAACTCGCCGTGCTCGCCGAACTGCTGCTCCGCGGCCCGCAAACCCTCGGCGAGCTCCGTGGCCGGGCCACGCGCATGCATCCGCTGGAGAGCATCGAGATGGTGCAGAGCGTCGTCGACGAACTCATGCACCTGCCCGAGCCACTGGCCCAGAAGATCGCCGCCGCGCCCGGCGACCGCGCGGAACGTTATCTGCAGCTTCTCTGTCCCGACGCCCATCCGCTGGAGACGCCGGCCACGCCCGCCGAGGGCTCCCACGCCGGTGCCCCAACCCTCTCGCAGCGCGTCATCGAGTTGGAAGCCAAGGTGGAGCAGTTGACCGTCGCCATGCGAAAGCTCTGCGAGCAACTCGGAGTCGAAAAGCCCCTCTGATCGCTATGGGCGATCACGTTTTGCCGTAGTTCGCCACGGCTGGTCGAGCACCGTCAGGCCCGAAGCCGCCGACAGTTCAGCATAGAGCTCCCGATACGCTGCCATCAGTTGCGCCTCGGCCGCCGCACAAGCAACCGCTTCATCCCTCTGGCGGTCAACCATGACCGGGCAGCCAAACGCGACGGCGTACTTTGTCCTGCCGACTGGTTTCCATGCCGACGGCCGGCTGAAGACGCCGGTCCCCAGGATCACGCCCGGCACGATCGGCGAGCCCGCCAGCCGTGCCAGCCGGATGATCGACCACCGCACTGGCCCGCCAGTCAGCATCGACTCCGCCGGCGGAGGAATGCGGCCCTCGGGAAACATCGCCACCGCCCGGCCACGGCGCAGGCGATCGAGGATGATCCGGGTCGTCGCCGGGTCCGCCCGGCGACGGTCCAGCGGGAAGGCGTTCATGTTCCGGAAGAACCATGCCACCAGCGGATTGCGGAACACCTCGACGATGGACACGAAATCCAGCGGCCGGTCGATCGCGCCCATCAGGCACGGGATGTCGTAGGGACTTAAGTGGTTGGCGGCCACGATCACAGGCCCGCTCGCCGGCACGCGCTGGGCGTGCAGGTAGATTGGCCGGGACGACCGGGCAAACGCCGGCCGCCCGATGCACCTTACCAGTCGGTAGAACGCGTCAGACACGGCTCCCGCCTTTGCGACTGAGGCACCGGGGTTTCAGGGAACATCGGAATCACTGATGTCATATCGCTCACGCAGCGTGGCATAGATCTGCTGGAACGACGCCGTGGTCGCGTCGGCGAGTTGCCGGCGAGTTTCACGGGTCGACTTGAGTCCAGCAGGAGGATGGATCGGCTCGCCGTATGCCACCCACAATCGTGAGAGACGCAGCGGCAGCCAGGCCTTCACGCACAGGAGTTTGTCGGCCCCGAGAACCACACAGGGGATGATCGGCACACCCGCGTGGATCGCCAGGGAACAGAACCCCCGCTTGATCGGTCCGCCGCGGATCACCGCCTGAGTTCGGGTGACAAGGCCGCCCTCGGGGAAAATCCCAACCACCCGTCCCGCGCGAAGAAGGCTGATTCCCGTGCGAATCGTCGATATCGCGAAGCCCTGCCGATCTACAGAAAGACAGCCGAGTCCTCCCAGCAACCATGTGGTGAAACGATTGCAGTAGAACTCTTTGCGTGCCACCCAGTCGATCTCGCGGTGATTCAGGACGCTCACGAGCGCCGGCTCAATGTGACTCAGATGCGTCACCGCGAGGACAAAACCGCCCTCGCGATCAATGGATCGCCTCCCCGGCGAGTAAACGCGGAGAGTTTGCAGCGTGATAATCCTGCACAGCAGGCGGCCAGAGCGATAGAACAGGTTCATCGTGGACGAGTTCTACCATGAGACAGAGCCGACTAGAAGAGCCGCGGTAGATGGCGAACCACCCACATGGGAACGGTTGGCCCGCGACAGGGTTGGCAGCTTCAGCCACGAGCGTCGTGAGAGACCTGGGCTGCGTTTCTGCCGCCGCACCGGCGCGATGGCCCTATGATTATGCTGAGTGAAAGGAGCCTGTCATGGTCCAGATACAAACCGTCAACTCCGAGACCTTCGACCGCGAGGTGCTGCACAGTGGTGTGCCCGTGCTGGTGGATTTCTCTGCGGACTGGTGCCCACCCTGCCACCTGATGATGCCCATCCTGGACAAGGTGGCTGCGGATGTGGGCGACCGCGCCAAGATCGTCAAGGTCGACACAGACACCGACCCCACGCTGGCCGCCGCGTATGGCGTCTCGAGCATTCCGTCGCTCTATCTGATCCAGGACGGCAAGATCGTCGACGGCGTTGTGGGCCTCGCCACGTGCGAGAAACTGGAGGAGATGATCGACCGCGCCGAATCGGGCATTGTCGAGGCCAATGAATGATCGCCAGCGGCCAACCCAGAAGGGCTGCTGCATCTTCGCCCAACATTGATGCCAGGTGCATCATGTGGAAGGGAATCGGTATACTTCACGCCAATGGTCGGCAACTTCTTTGATTTTCAGGATGATCTCGCCAGGACTCGGAAAAAGCGTGCCGCGCGCCCCGTCGAAGTTGTAACGCCTTCGCCGGCAGGAGATGCTCCCGACGCCCTCACGGTCGCGCAGCTCACGGCCCGCATTGAGCAGGCGATCAAGTCCGGCGTGCCCGGGCACGTGCTGGTTCGCGGCGAGGTCAGCAACCTCAAACACTACGGCGCATCCGGCCATATCTACTTCACCCTCAAGGATGCCGAGGCTTGCATCGACTG
>JBBQTU010000248.1:0-5531 GCA_038213005.1 Tepidisphaerales bacterium
GCCGAGAGTATCAGCGTATTCCAGCAGAGCAGCGGCCAGTACGTGATTATCCAGGAGGATGATGGCCGGAATAAGAACCTGATGTATCTCTGGAACCCGACAGCGGCGACCGCGTCGGCGCCGACGTTCAGCGTGATGCCCGGCGCGTATGACAGCTCGCCGCTAGGCGTGTCGATCTCCACGACCACCAGCGGGGCGACGATCCGCTACACGACCGACGGATCGCAACCGACGAGCAGTTCACCGCTGTACACCGGGCCACTGGCGCTGGCGTCGAGCACGACCCTGAAGGCGATCGCGTTCAAGAGCGGACTGGCGGACAGTCCTGTGATCTCCGGGACGTACTCCCTGAAAGCAAGTACTCCCCAGTTTAGCCTGCTGCCCTCGACCTACACGTCGGCCCAGAGCGTTGCCCTGACCTGCAGCACTCCCAACGCCACGATTCGCTACACGACCAACGGCAGCGATCCGACCGCCAGTTCGTCGCTGTACAACACTCCGCTGAACATCAATGCCACGACGACCCTCAAGGCCAGGGCGTTTGTGAACGGTTTGGGTAATAGCGACCTCGCCACGGGAGTCTACACGATCTCACCGAGCCTGATTCTCAGCCCCGGCTTTGAGGGCGACAACAGTGCCTGGCGATTCCAGAGCGGCAGTGTGGTTGGCGATGCGGCGAATCACTCCGTTTGGTTCAACAACGGCAATTGCTGGGCCGAACAGACGATCAACGTCAGGCCGAACACAACATACGAGCTCAGCGCACTAGCTTGGGGCGTTTCGGGCAAGGGGGCATACCTCTATGTCACGAACTTCGACGGCAGCGGTAACAAGTTGAAGTCGGCCCTGTACGTTGCGGACGGCCAGCAGACACTGATGTTTACGACCGGCTCGCACGTGACCTCGATGGCAATCGGGTTCTTCTCGGTGGGCATGTACTTGGGCGTTGACAACTTTGCGATCGTGGAAACGGCGGGAATCGCTCCGCCAGCAGGGCTGGTCGCTTCAGCGGCCTCCGCGACTTCGGCGACGCTGACATGGTTGGATGCCAGCAATGAAACATCCTTCTCGATCGAGCGTGCCTCCGATGCGGGCTTCACACAGAATCTGACGACGACACCGGTCTGGGCGAACAAGACCAGTTACACAGATACGGGCCTGACGTCCGGGCAGACCTACTACTACCGTATCAAGGCCATCGGCAGTTCCGCCCGTTCAGCCCACTCCGATGTCGCCAGTGTTACACTGCCTGCCACCCCGGCGTCCGTACCGGTAGCCCCGACTGGGCTGTCGGCTTCGCCGGTTTCGACAACGCAGATCAATCTCACCTGGGCGGACAACGCCAGCAACGAGACGGGATTCGCCCTGGAACAGGCCACGGACCCGCTTTTCACTCAGAATCTGACAACGTCCAATCTGGCGGCCAACCAGACGAGCTATAGTGCCACGGGCCTGTTGGGGGGGACGGTGTATTATTACCGCCTGCGGGCCGTGAACGGCACTGGTAATTCCGCATATAGCAACGGGGCCACGGCGACGACGCAGGCAGGTGTCACCGGAGGCGATACCACCGATGACCTTGCCGGGACGATCAGTGCTCGTGGTGGGAACGGGGCTGCCGAAGGTGCTGCCAAGGCGTTCGACAACCTCACCGGCACCAAGTGGCTGGACTTCGCGCCGACAGGAAGCTGGATTCAATATGCCTACGCAACGGGTAAGCAAGGGTACGTAAGCAGTTACACAATCACCAGCGCCGACGATGCGCCCGAACGTGACCCCGCAAGCTGGAACCTGAAGGGCTCCAACGACGGTGGAACCACCTGGACGACGGTCGATGCCCGTTCGGGCCAGAACTTCGCCGCCCGGTTCCAGAAGAACACCTATACGGCGGGGACGCCGGGTGCATATACCCGGTATCGTCTGGAGATCACGGCGGTGGCCAACCCGGCGACGGCCAACTCGGTCCAGCTAGCGGAGATCGAGCTCATCGGCGTACTCAACGATGTGAGTCTTGCTCCGTCAGCACCAAGCGGTCTGTCGGCGACTGCCGCCTCTTCCAGCCAGATCAACCTGGCGTGGATGGATAACAGCAGTAGCGAGACCGGCTTCCAGATAGACCGTGCTACCGATGCCGGCTTTACCCAGAATCTAGTCAGCGTCACCGTCCCGGCCAATTCCACCAGTTACGCCGCCACCGGATTGAGTTTCAGCACCACTTATTACTTCCGCATTGCCTCGCTAGGGACGGCCGGCAACAGCCCGTTCGCCACCGCCGTACAGAGCGTGCTGCGTCTGGGCGATGCGAATCTGGACGGCCTGGTCGACCTGACCGATCTGACGATCCTGTCCACCAACTGGCAAGGCACCGGCAAGACGTTTGCCGACGGCGATTTCAACGGTGATGGCACGGTGGACCTGACCGACCTGACGATACTGGCCGGCCAATGGCAAACCGTGATGGCTCTGGCCGGAGACGCCTCGGCCGCGACTCGGCCTCTTGCCGCCGAATCCGCACCCTCGCCCGCGAACTCACCCGCAGCAGTAGCGACGGTGCAGCCGCCCTCAGTTCCGGCAGATGGCCCCAGTGCCTCGGCCGGCCAGGATGCCGTCGCCGCTGGCAATATCACCGGTGCCTCGGCCGCCCCACGCTCCGTCGAGTTGCCGCTTGCCGCGGCCGCTCCGACCGTCGCGAGGCCAAAGGCGGCTGCGCCACGCCCCGCACCGAGCCGCGTGAGCCGTCCTCAGGTTGCGCCAGCCGGTGCCGGCTCCCAGGTTACTCGGATCAATGAGGCAGGCTTTATCCTTACGGGAGTTGCCGGCGATGGCGGAGCGTTGCAGGGTGGCAAGTTCGCTCCCCGACACGCAGGCGCAAACGCCAGACCGACAGACTCATCGGCCAACTCGGTTGCCACCGGCCTGATTCCCACGATATCAGGCGGATTCTATATGCCGCGGCCGAACGTGTCGTCCACGGGGCGACGCCTGTCGCTATGGGGCAACAACGTGAGGCGGAACTTCGCGGGCGCTCGTCCGTAGGGTAAAAGATCAGGTTCCCCCCGCCTTCCCCCTCGCTGAAACCTGATCTTGTGCCCCGGGCCTCACCCGCGAACCGTGCGCAGACGCAACATCTCCTGCAGCAGGCTCTGGGCCGTCCCGGCCTCGCCTGCGGGGCTCACTTGCCTGGCGCGATCCAGCAGACGCTCGGCATCCGCCCGCCGCTCGCCCAGTTGCACCATCGCCTCGACCGCATCCTCTTCGTCGCTGGAGAACGCCCCCCGTGGCGCCGCCGCCGAAGGCTGGCCTGCAACGTGGCTTTCCAGTGCGAACGAGCTCATCTTGCCCGACAGTTCGGCGATGATCAGTTCGGCCGTCCGCTTGCCGATGCCAGGCAGCCCCGTAAGAAACCGGGCGTTCTTGGACTCGATGGCCCCGGCAATCTGCCCCACCGGGACGCTCAGGGCGCGCAGCGCCGTCTTGGGGCCGATCCCCTTCACGGTCGTGAACTTCTGGAAGAACTGTTTGTCCGTCGGCCGGAGAAACCCGATCAGCCGCGGTTCCAACCCGCCGCGCCCAGCATCGCCTTCAAAGTAGAAGATTGTGTGGAACGTGACCTCCTGGCCAATCTGCGTCTGCAACTCTGTCTGGTCAGCGGCCGGGACGAGTAACTCATACTGAATGGGCCCCACCTGCACGAGCACGAGGCGGTCCAGAACGCGACGCAGTTCACCAGTGAGGGCCGAGATCATGCCAATAGGATAACAGGCGGATTTTGAGAAGACCATGCGGAGCGTGGCGGGGGCGGTCAACGGCGTGGCCGAGGGGCATTTGATCAACGCCTCGGAGAAGAAGGTTCGGAGTGTTCTGACGGCGTTTCGGGCCAAGGCGTTTCAACAGGCCTTGCAGATGCGGATCAACGCGGCGGAAGCCGATTTTTCTCTGGTGGACAAGGCGACGGGAAAGCCGTTGCGGGACAAAGGAAGCTCTGGGATGACCTGCGTGAACATCAACGGAACCTCCCCTGAGCCGGCGTCACTATCATGGGAAGCAGGCAGGGACTGACCAGCGGCACAAGGAGTTCAAGGCAGTGATGTTCTATGACCAGACGATGGATCATCGGCCAGATCAAGGCTTGCTGCCTGCCGATGACGGCGGTGGGGCTGGACTTCTATCATCTTGGGGAGAACGTGCGGAGGCGATGCATCAAAGCCGCCTGTGGGGCAAGCTCTGGAGTATCGAGCTCAAACGCTTAACTGAGGCCGTGCCCGAAAGTACTGTCACGCCCTGCGACGTGAGCCTTTCCCCCGGCCGGCTGCTGAGCGATGATGGATGGACGGCGCGAACGGTCAAGGCGTTGCGGCCCGGAGCACGCGGTGCGCGGCGACGGAGTGTAACCAATATGAGAAAGTGGCCGTAACGTAAAAAAAGCACTAGATGCGTCCCTCTCGGAATCGTTTTCCGACAAGACCCGAAGACAAAGCGTAACCACAATGCCGAACGATACCGAATCCCGCCCTCCGATTCTCGACTATCGCCCGGTCACCAACGACCGCATGCACATTCCGAAAGGGCTGACCGTCTTTCTGATGGGCGTGGCTGCGGGACTGGTATGGACGCTTGCCATCGTACTGGTGGTCCAGAACCCTTTACCCCAATGGGTGGTCATCACCGTCTACCCCGGCCGAATCATTGGTGATCTAATTCGCCATGAGGTCTTTTGGCAGAAGCCTGCGGCATTGCTCCCTGTTGTCACTATCGGCGTCTCATACGGGCTGTTGGCGCTGCTGCTCTACGCGGTGTACCGGAGACTGCGGCGGTTGCGTGATGGCAAGCCTGCCGCTGAAGCGTTTTCCACAAAGTTCCAGAGAAGGCGTAGGACGCAATGCCGAATGATTCCGAATCCAGACCACCGATCCTCGACTATCAGCCGGTTACGAAAGACTGCAGGCGCATCCCGACATGGGTTGTCGTCTTTCTGGTCGGCTTTACCGTGGGGGTGATCTGGATGCTTGCTGCTCTATGGCAATACAGCGAGCTCTCAGCGCCGGGCTGGGGGATAATCCTCGCTTGCCCCCGGCTTCGTCGTTGGCGAGTTGTTTCTGTCGAACGGGATTGCGGCGTGCACCGCCGCTTGCTTGACGCTCGGCGTCTCGTATGGGCTGCTGGCACTGTCGGCCTACGCTGTGTACCGAAGACTACGGCCCCGGGTTGGCGGGTCTCGTGACTGATTTCGCCACAGATGCCAATAGCCGAGCTCTCCTACATGCCCTGTCGCCTGCCGGCTAATACATATTGTGGGATGTCACCTTTACCTTTATCCCTTCCTTTATCCCTTCCTTTAAACCTTGAATATTGTGGGATGTCACCTTTCTTATCTTTGTCACCTTTCTTATCTTGAATATTGTGGGATGTCACCTTTCTTATCTTTCTTATCTTTAAACCTTGTTTTGGGACGTCACCTTTAAACCTTTCTCTGTGTGCGTCCCTTGCTTAATTGCGCCTGAATAGCATCGACGGTATCCGAATATGCGAGA
>JBBQTU010000249.1:0-5525 GCA_038213005.1 Tepidisphaerales bacterium
TCCGGGGGGGGGGGGGGGGGGGGGGGGGGGCGGGGCCCCCCCCCCCCCCACTACTCAATGCCGCGTGGTCGAGTTGTGTAGACACCATTGGCTCGCCGTGTCCACGCTTCTGTCACGACAGAAACATCAGGACCCCGCACAGCAGCCCCACAGACCCGCACACGATCCCCGATATCGCCAGCCCCATTCCGCCCGATCCCTCCGCCCGCTTGGCCTGCAGCACCGCAACGACTCCGAAGATAATCGCCAGCATTGCCGGGATCACGAAGAAGAACGCCGGGATGCTGATAATCCCCAGCACCAACGACGCCACCGCCATGTTGCTGCGGGCCGTCCCGGCCGTTGCGGCTCCCTGCGCGCCTTCCATCGTGAACGGCACCCCGCACGATCGGCACGTGTTGGCCGCCACCGGGTTCTGCACACGGCACCGAGGACACACGATGTGCTGACCGCCGCTTTCGTCCCGCACAATCGCCGGCGCCCGGTCGCCTGCGGCCGCATACGCATGCACGGGATGCGGATCGGGCTTGAGAATTTGCCGCGTCTTGGGGTCCAGCAGGCGCCCGCTGCGATCCATCAGTGGAATCGTGATTGTGCTGCCGCATGTGGGGCACGCCCCATCCTGCCCGCTGGTCGCCGTGGTCGCCTCCAGCCGGCTTGAACAATAAGGACACGGAAACCCAAAACGTCGCCCCGGCCCTCCGCCGCCGATGAACTGCGATGACGACGGCATCGCAGGCCCCACCGTGGGCTGGGGCGCAGGCGTCGCCGTCCGGCACGATGGGCACCGGACATACTGCCCGGCCAGCTCATCGCCAACCGACAGCCGCGTCCTGCAAAGATGACACAAGAACGTGATCACGCGTACATGATAGACCAGCGTCCACATCCGTCCAATGGCGCAAGCGGCCCCGTGGCATTCGGGCTAGCCCGACAATCCGGGGAAGCACGAAATACGAAGCACGAAATACGAAGCAACGCGGAAAGTGAGGAAACTCGAAACAGCAAACGCGGACCGGCCGGCATGGTGCACGTCACCAGGATTTTCGGGCAAGCCGTCGCATTCCGCGAACTGTCCAGTGCCGGCCGGGTTGGGTATACCTCGATCCTCGCGTCCCCTCGTTTGTCTGGCCTTGATCACGCCAACCCGATAGTATCTCGCCATTGTCCAGAGGCGGCCGCCGACCGCATCGCGGGGTCTCCGGGTTTCAGCTTTGACCGTCACGAACGTTTGGAAGGGAAGCAACACATGACCTTGATACAGAAACGCCAGACCTTTGACCTTTTGCCCCTCCCCAAAGAACGGGCCAAGCCCGTCTTCCACGGCGTGCCGGGATTTGACGTCTACAACCCGTCCATACCGTTCTCATGGAAAGGTCAGCGCTACATCTTCGGCCGGGTTGAACGCCGCGGCGAATGGGCCCGTTCCTGGGTGCGTCTGTTTAGCGAAACCGCACCCGACCGGTGGACCCTGGTTCCCAACTCCATGATCTATCAACTGGAAGATCCCTACGTCGCCACGATCGCTGGCGAGTTGATCCTCGGCGGCACCCACGTCCGTTTCCAGGGCGGGCAACTCGAAACCTACTACGGCTATTTCTATCGCGGCACCGACTTGCATGATCTGAAGTACTTCACCACTGGCCCGGACTATATGAAGGACATCCGCCTTGTGGAGCTTGCCAACGGGAAGATCGGCGTCTTCTCCCGCCCGCGCAACGAGGAGATCATGAAGAAATATGGCAGCGAGTCCATGGTCGGGTTCTGCACCATCGACAGCCTCGACCAGCTCAACGCCAAGACCATCGCCGCGGCTCCCTACGTGCCTGGATTGTTCGACAATGGCGAATGGGGCGGCTGCAATCAGGCCTACCTTCTGGATAGTGGCCTGATCGGGCTGATAGGCCACAAGTGCTACAAGGAAACATCCGCCACCGGCGTTGAGCTTCAGGTCTACTTCAACATCGCCCTGGTCTTTGACCCCAAGCAGTTTCGCTTCATCCACGAAGCCATCGTCGCCACCCGAAAAAGTTACCCCGACGGCCCGGCCAAGCGCCCCAACCTCACCGACTGCGCCTTCTCCAGCGGCATCGCACTCCGCCCGGATGGCTTGGTTGATCTCTACAGCGGCATCGGCGACACCGAAGTCGGCCGGGTCGCCATCCCCAATCCCTTCGCCGCCTACGGGAAGATCGTCACGGTCCCGGCGTTCTGAAGGGCCCCACAACGCAGCCAATCACCCAGCCCCTGTTCCATATCCCCGCGCGTCTGCCGCTAATTTGGAGGCCGGGCGCTTGGTCGGGTTGGGTTCCCTGCGAGTTGATGTGCCTGTAATTCCTGTGCGGGCGAGGACGCCGCGCACTACCATTCGTCACCTGCCGCCCAAGTAGTGCGTGGCGTCGTCGCCTGCACAGGAAGTGGCATGCCACCGCTTTGACAAGGCGGCACGCCGCCGGGAGGAATACCCAAGCGTCGATTGCCCAGCGCCCGACCCACAGAGGCCGCCGCCGTGGTGCACGTCTCCCGACGTGCGACATCCTCCCCGTCCCGCCGGAGTCCATTGCATCCATTGCCAATACTGTTAACCGCGGATGAATTCCTCGTCTGATCCGCGCTAATTCGCGCCATCCGCGGTCAACTCCTCCGCCTCCTCCGATATCTTCTGTTCTCGCCCTCTCGCCCTCACGTTTTCCCGCAGAGCGGGCCGGCCATGTAACGTTCCCGGCCGCCATCGGGTATTACTATACGGACGAACAACACTTTCACCGGAGACAGCGATGCGTAACAAGATGATGTCCTTGACCTTGGCCGCGACATGCCTGATCGCCAGTGGGATCGCCATGGCCGACCCGTTTGACGCCAAGACCGTGCCCGCCGATGCCAAGTGGGTCCTGCACGTGGATGGCCAGACGCTCCAGAAGAGCGCGATCTGGCCCATGATCCAGCAGCGCCTGGACGGCGATCCCAACGTCGTCCAGAAGATCAAGGAGTTCCGGGCGATCACCCGGATGAATTTCCCCCAGGACTTCTTCTCGCTCACGATGTACGGAACCAGCTTCGATGAAAAGGAGAGCGTGGTAATGGTGCGTGGCCGCGCCGACCAGCAGCAACTGCTCAGCCTCTTGCAGCTAAACCCGAGCTATGCCGCCGAGGCATTCGGCACGCATGATGTCCTGAGCTGGGAAGACAAGGGCAAGGTCATGTATGGCGTCTTCGCCGACGCCGACAGCGCGATCATCTCTCAGTCGAAGCAGAATGTGCAGAATGCCCTGAGCGTAAAGGATGGTAAGGCCCCGGCCCTCGCCGCCGACTCAGCGATTGCCCATCTGGGCGACCCCGGCGTGATGGTCGGCGTCGCCGGCCACGGCGTGGCCGAGCTGGCCAGGAAACACAAGGCCCAGTCGCCCATCATTAATCTGATCGAGGGGGCGTGGATCACCGCGGGCGCTGATCAGCAGAATGTCCTTCTCAAGGCCAATGTCTCGACGCTGGACGCGCAGAAGGCCGAGCAGATGCGTGGAGCCTTGGAAGGCTTTAAGAACCTGGCGCAGCTCATGATCGGCGGCAACAGGCAGGATGCCCGCGCTCAGATTGTCATGGGATTACTGCCGGCCCTGAAAGTGACCGCCGCAGGCTCCGCGGCGCAACTGGAATGGCCGATGTCGATCGCGGACGTCAAACGCCTGGTCGACACGCTGGGACAGCACAAGGCCGCGCCCGAGCCCGCCGCCGCACGATAGGATGTCTCTTGGCCAGTTGCCCCGTCATCATGATCTCGCCGCCGTGTCCTGTGACGCAGATGCCACAGGATGACGGGCAACTCGCGGCGCTGGCGCAGCACGGCGATAGCGCAGCGTTCGAGACGCTTGTGCGTCGATGGCAGATCCCGCGCGAAACTCTCGCGATGATGCACTTGTCCGACGGCACGGGCCTGCTAGAATCTCGCTCTCATAATCAGAGAGGACTATTGCATGCCGGCAGCGGGAAGAATTACACAGGTCATTGGTTCCACGTTCGACGCCGAGTTTCCGGAAGACCATCTCCCGGACATCTACAACGCCATCACCGTCCAGAGAGAGGTTGACGGCGTGATGATGAAGCTGACCGGCGAGGTGCAGCAGCATCTTGGCGGCGGCAAGGTGCGCGCCGTGGCACTTGGCACCACCGACGGCCTGTCCCGCGGCATGGAGGTCCTCGATACCGGCAGCGCCGTCAAGGTGCCCGTCGGCAAGGAAACCCTCGGCCGCGTCTTCAACCTTCTGGGAGATCCGGTCGATGGCCGCGGCCCGGTGAACGCCACCGACTGGCGCCCCATCCACCGAGAGCCGCCCGCATTCGCCGACCTGACCCCCAAGACCGAAATCTTCGAAACCGGCATCAAGGTCATTGACCTGCTCACCCCCTTTGTCCGCGGTGGCAAGGCCGGCCTGTTCGGCGGTGCCGGCCTGGGCAAGACCGTCGTCATCCAGGAACTCATCGCCCGAATCGCCCAGCAGCACGGCGGCTATTCGGTCTTCGCCGGCGTCGGTGAACGCACCCGCGAAGGCAACGACCTCTGGCTGGAAATGCAGCACGCCAAGATCGGCAACACCGGCAAGAGCGTCCTCGACCAGACCGTCATGGTCTTCGGCCAGATGAACGAGCCTCCCGGCTCGCGTCTCCGCGTCGCCCTCTCGGCCCTGACGATGGCCGAGTATTTCCGCGACGAAACCGGCGCCGATACGCTCCTGTTCATCGACAACATCTTCCGATTCACGCAGGCGGGTTCTGAGGTCTCCGCACTGCTGGGTCGCATGCCGTCGGCCGTCGGTTATCAGCCCACGCTCGCCACCGAGATGGGCCAGCTTCAGGAACGCATTACCTCCACCAAAGCCGGCGCCATCACCTCCGTGCAGGCGGTGTACGTCCCGGCCGACGATCCCACCGACCCCGCCCCGGCCAATGCATTCCAGCACTTGGACGCCTTCATCTACCTGGAACGCTCGATCGCATCCAAAGGCATTTATCCCGCCGTCGATCCGCTGGCCTCGGCCAGCCGCGCACTGGATCCCCAGATCGTCGGCGAAGAACACTACCGCATCGCCCGCAAGGTGCAGGGCATGCTGCAGCGCTACCGCGACCTGCAGGACATCATCGCCATCCTGGGCATCGACGAACTCGCCGAGGAGGACAAGCTCATCGTCGGCCGCGCCCGCAAGATCGAGCGATTCTTCAGTCAGCCGTTCTTCGTCGCCGAGCAGAACACCGGCCGCAAGGGCAACTACACCAAGGTGCCCGACATGCTCCGCAGCTTCGACGAGATCTGCGAAGGCAAGGCCGACGACCTGCCCGAGCAGGCGTTCCTGTACGTGGGCGGCCTGGACGAGGTCCGCGCGAAGGCGGCGGAGATGGCGAAGTAAGCGGGCTGAACAGATGAAACATGATCGACGCCGCGGCCATTTGTGGACGCGGCGTCGTTCTTTGTGCGCCAGGCATGTCATGTGTTTAGGAGGTGCAAGTCCTCTACGGGCCGTAATGAGCCGAAC
>JBBQTU010000250.1:0-5522 GCA_038213005.1 Tepidisphaerales bacterium
CGGCCCCTCTTCAGTACCGTCCAGTCCACCAGGTGCCACCACGCTCGGCCTCTCCTGGACCATCCCCATTTTGTAGGCGGCCACGATGATCGAGCCGAACACCACCAGGTAGATCGCGCCGGCAAACCGCGTGCGGATGTAGACGATGGCGATGCCCAGCAGGCAGAACAGCAGTGCCAGACCGTAGCTGATCAGCACCGTTTGTTTGACACTGAAGCCACGCGCCACCAGTTGGTGATGAATATGCTGCCGGTCGGCGCTGTAGAACGGCCGGCCGTTGACCCAACGCCTGACAAACGCCAGGGCTGTATCCATCACCGGCAGCGCGAAAATCACCATGACCGCCAGGAACCACTTGGATGGCTGTCCCTCGCCCATCAGAATCATCAGGGTGGCGCAGGCGAAGCCCAAAAACATGCTCCCGGTGTCGCCCATGAAAATCGAAGCTGGATTGAAGTTGTACGGGATGAAGCCCAGGACCGAGCCCAGCAGAGCCAAGGCAAGAACGACCCGAATGGCGTCCCAGTTGGTGTTCTGGACGTTATCGGTCGCCGCCAGATGAACCGCCAGAAAGAGGAAGCCGCCTGCGATAATCGCCGTGACACCGCCGCACAGCCCGTCGAGCCCGTCCATCAGATTGGCCGCATTGCAGCACCCCACCACCACCAGCACCACCAGCAGGCAACTGCTGATCTGGAGAACCCACTCGGGGAAAAAGGTCGGTGTTCCTTGCATCGGCCATCCGCCAAAGAGCCACTGCACCACGTGCAGCACCGGCTCAGCACTGGGCCTGAACAGCGCCGAGGCCATTCGCTGGCCCACCGGTTCCAGGAAAGACACGGCACAGCGGGTGCCGATGCCGCTGGCCAGCAGACACACCGCACCGAAGACCTGCCCGACGATCTTCACTCGCGGGCGCATGCCCAGCACGTCATCCCACAGGCCCAGCAGCACGATGACACAGGCCCCGGCCACGATGCCGAATCCGATCATGACATGCCCCGGCCAGCCAACCTCCTGCCGATGCAGCGGGAGAAACTGGCTGATCGCCAGTCCCGACATCCACCCAAGGAAAACCGCAATCCCGCCCAGGTACGCCACCGGCGTCTTGTGCATTTTACGGATGCCGTCCGGCTGGTCGATGATCCCGTAATAGATCGCCACCATTCGCATCGTTGGGGTAAAGGCGAAGGAAACCAGGAACGCGGCATAGAAGACGTAGATGTACGGCGCCAGAACGTCGCCCATCGCAAACGCCGCGTTCTGCGCCAATAAGCTCAATGTCATCGATAGCCTCTAAGTGTGCTCTGCGGGCTCAACGCCAGTTTGAAAGGCGTTGCACGGTCCCTATCTTCCGCAGTTCCGGCCTCCGGCTCAAGTCCTTTGGGCCGTGATTGCCAAAGCCGCGGCCAGAATGGCAAGTAGATGCGCCGCTTGGTCTATGGATTTTGACCGCCAGACCGCTATCATCCGCCCCACGGCAACGACCACTGAACCTTTGCAGGAGCGTGCATGGAGACATCGAATCGCAAGAAGGCGTTGATCACCGGAATCACCGGGCAGGATGGCTCGTATCTCAGCGAACTGCTGCTGGAAAAAGGCTATGAAGTCCACGGCATGATCCGCCGCAGCAGTTCGTTTAACACCGACCGCATCGAGCATCTCTACAGCGACCCGCACGAGGCCCAGGCTCGGCTCTTCCTGCACTTTGGCGATCTGACCGATGGCATGGGCATGCGCGAAGTGCTCACCCGCGTTCAGCCGGATGAGGTCTACAACCTCGCCGCCCAGTCCCACGTGCGCGTGAGCTTTGACCAGCCTATCTACACCGTGCAGACCGACGCCCTGGGCACCATCAACCTGCTCGAGGCCATTCGCGACACCGGCCGACCCATCCGCTTCTATCAGGCGTCCAGCAGCGAGATGTACGGCAAGGTGGTCGAGACGCCGCAGACCGAATCGACGCCGTTCTACCCCCGCAGCCCCTACGCGTGCGCCAAGGTCTACAGTTTCTGGCAGACCCTCAACTATCGCGAAGCCTACGGCATGTTCTGCTGCAACGGCATCCTCTTTAACCACGAGAGCCCAAGGCGTGGCGAGACGTTTGTCACCCGCAAAATCACCCGCGCGGCCGGGCGTATCAAAGAAGGCCTGCAGGACAAGCTTTACCTCGGTAACCTCGACGCCAAGCGCGACTGGGGCTTTGCCGGCGACTACGTCCAGGCCATGTGGCTGATGCTCCAGCAGGACAAGTGCGATGACTATGTCGTCGCCACCGGCGAAACACACAGTGTTCGCGAATTCCTTGACGAAGTCTTTGGCCACCTCGGCCTGGACTGGCACAAGCACGTGGAGGTGGACCCGCGCTACTTCCGCCCCACCGAAGTGGACCTGCTCCTGGGCAGCCCGGCCAAAGCCGCGCGTGAACTCAAATGGACGCCCAAGGTGAGTTTCAAACAACTGGCCCAGATGATGACCGATTCCGACTGGCGATTTGCCCGTCGTGAGCGGCTGGTGAAGGAACAGGAAGGCAAACTCGGCTGAATGCGCCTCTCTCTCTCCCCTCCAGGGAGGCCCAAAGGTTTTTCCCCTCCCCCTTGGGGGAGGTTGGGAGGGGGCTAGAGCCCCACGGACCAACTTGTAACGCACTGAACCGACACGGAGAATCAGTCATGCAAATCGCACACACAGATCGCATCGTCGTCACCGGCGGGGCCGGCTTTCTCGGCTCGTTTCTGCTTGCCCGGCTCAAGTCACAAGGCTACACCAACCTCTTCGTTCCGAAGTTCGAGGACTTCGACCTCACCAAAGAAGCCGACGTCGAGCGTCTCTACGCCCAAACGACCCCGGCCGCGGTCATCCACCTGGCCGCCGAGGTTGGCGGCATCGGCGCCAATCGCGACAACCCCGGCCGATTCTTCTACTCCAACATGGCTATGGGTCTGCACCTGATCGAGCACGCTCGCCGCAACAACCTCAAGAAGTTCGTGCAGGTCGGCACCATCTGCGCCTACCCCAAGTTCACTCCCGTCCCCTTCAAGGAAGCTGACCTGTGGAACGGCTATCCCGAAGAGACCAACGCCCCCTACGGCATCGCCAAGAAGGCCTTGCTGGTGATGTGCCAGGCTTACCGGCAGCAATATGGTCTCAACGCCATCTACCTGCTCCCGGTCAACCTCTACGGCCCGCGCGATAACTTCAACCCGAGCACCAGCCACGTGATTCCCGCCCTGGTCCGCAAGTGCGTTGAGGCCCGCCACCGGAGCGCCCCCTTCATCGAAGCATGGGGCACCGGGTCGGCCAGCCGCGAATTTCTCTATGCCCAGGATGCGGCCGAGGGACTCGTTCTGGCACTGGAGAAATACGACTCATCCGAGCCGATGAACCTCGGCTCTGGGCGCGAAATCTCCATTCGCAACCTCACCACCCTGATCGCCTACCTCACGGGTTTTTCAGGCGAGATCCGCTGGGACCCCTCCAAGCCCGACGGCCAGCCGCGCCGCTGCCTGGACGTCTCACGCGCCAAAGAGGCGATTGGCTTTGTCGCCAAAACGCCTTTTGAGGAAGGCCTGCGACAGACGATCCAGTGGTTCGAGGAAAACTTCGCGGCCTGAGGAGCCGGCCGACCCGCCGCTCCCGCCCGGCGCGCCGTTATGCCTGTCAGCTTCCAGTCGCGTAAAGAATGTTCCCCTGACGGGCGATGCCGTCGATCTGGTCCGCCCCGGTGAGTTCCTGGTGTCGCCAACCGATCCACCAGGCTCGGTAGTCCGGGCGCAGTGACTGGAGATACCGCAGAAGGTCGCCACAGCGGTAACCTGCACCGGCCGCCGCGGTCACCTGATTATGCTCAATGACCAGCTTTGGAGGCTGCTGGCGCCTGAACCACGGCTCCATGCCCTTCAGCGCCGACAACTCGGCACCTTCGACATCCATTTTCACCACGTCAGGGCATTCGGCGACCACGTCCGCCAGGCGCTGGCAGCGCACCGTGAACTCGCGAGCCGCGCCTTGCGGGACGACCACAGTGCTCGCCATCCCATGGTTGGCACCAGCCCCATCGGGATGCCATAAACGCAGCTCGCCCGAATGATCCGACGCTGCGACGGGATGGACCTTCACCTTGCCGTCAAAACCATTGGCGACCAGATTCGCTTGAAGACGCTGGCGATTCAGAGGATCCGGCTCGACCGAGTCAACCCGACCGCCGGGCCCCACCCAGCGTGCAGCCAGGAGCGAGAAATAGCCCAGATTGGCCCCGACATCGAGTAGCGCCGTGCCCGCAGGCAGCAGTTGGCGTAAGGTTCGACACGTGTCGAGTTCATAGAGCCCCACCGCCATGCAGCAGTCGGGATAGGTGGCCAGGTCCAGATTCAGGGCAATCCCGCCAGGAACGGCAAAGGACCCTTGCCAGTCGGCGCGAGGGACCAATCGCCTCGCGGCACAGACCAGCCGATAGCCGCCTCGCTCGGTCGGAGCGACGTACGAATAGAGCGATAACGGCAAGAGCCCAAGATGCGAAACGGTCACCGGTGGATTCACTGGGGGCTGCCCCCCTTCAGGAACAACACCAGAGCCTCGACGAAATGCTCTGCCTCCAAGAGCAACCTGGAAGCATCTTCTGTCGACACGGGATGAAGCTCCTGCATCAGAACGTCTTGGTCGGACGACCTCATACTGTCACGCCCTCGCGCCGAATCGCCTTGGCCAGGAGGGAAGAACCCGCGGCGCCATGCCGCCAATTCTCGGTGTTCTCTACCAAGGGACTTAGGACGATCCCGCTGCCGAAACTGGCCTCCCACGCCAACTCCGACACCGACGACTCGATACCCGGCTCTAGCGGTCGGTCAAGCAGCACCAGGACATCCAGGTCGGATCCTTCCTGATGCGTACGACGGGCTCGCGATCCAAACACCACCAGTTCGCATGGACTGTACCGCGTCTGCAGCAGGTCGCGAAACCGATTGACCAGCGACTGCTCGTGTAAGTCCAGCATAGCTTCCTATTATACGCGATTAAAATCCCACATCCATTGCAATTGTTGCGCCGCGGACAAGGCAAAGCCTCTGTTCTGCGAGAGCCAATCTTCGATTCATTCTCACGTCCGAGGCACGACCAGCCGCCGGTATAGGTCAATCGTCTGCTCCACCTGTCGCTCGAAGGTTAGGTGCTGGCGAACATGCTGCGCAGCCGCCTGACCCATCTCCCGCAGTCGCTCCCGCGGAAGGCTCAGCATCTCCATGGCGGCCGCGATGAAGGCATCATGGTCGATCGCGCACGAGCGGCCGGTCACATCCTCGATGATCATCTCCTCTGTCCCGGCCGTTCGGGTTCGAAGCACCGCAGCGCCGCAGCTCATCGCCTCTGCACAGACATATGAGAAACCCTCACGTGCCGATGGAAGCACAAGAAGATCGGCCGCCTGGTAGACAGGCAGCGGGTCGCATTCGCCCAGCAGACGGACGCAGTCGTGCAGGCCCGACTGGACAATCCGCCGCTCTAGCGCCGGCCGGTTCGGCCCGTCG
>JBBQTU010000251.1:0-5475 GCA_038213005.1 Tepidisphaerales bacterium
GAAATGCCTGAGTAGTGGGTGTGGTGGATGTGGTTGTGCGAGATCACGTTGCCGAAGGAGTGGCAGACGATCACGCCGATGGCGGGTTTGAAGATTTCGCCGATGTCGTGGATGTCGTTGTCGGTGATACGGTTGTTGCCGGAGCGGTGGTGTCGCGGCGCGGCGGCATTGGCGCCGTAGATCTTGACGCCGCCGGCGCCGAGGTCGTAGAAGTGGTTGGCGACAATGCGATTGGACATGCAGGCCCGCTGCATGTTGATGGCGTATTGGCCGATCGCGCGGATGGTGAGGTTTTCAAACGTGCAGTGACGCACGGCGTCGCACTCGATCGTTCCCTCGACGCCGACGGCGGCCTGAGCGTCGGAACCCATCAGGATACCGCTGGGGAGCACATCGTGGTCGGGTACCACGCCGCGGCTCTGCTGCCAGTCGGCATTTTCAAAGCAGAGGCCCCGGAAGGTGAGGTACTCGACATGCCGCTGCGCGTCGGGGTCGCCTTTGAGGATCAGAAACTGCCGGAGTCGGGGGGCGGCGATGGGGGTCTTGTTAAGTTTCTCGCCGGGGAGCGGCAGGTAGTAGACCTTGCCGGCGGCGCGGTCGAGATACCATTGGCCGGGCGTATCGAGGGCTTCAAAGACGTTTTCGAGGCGGTATCTGGCCCACTGGTCACCGTGGCCAAACTTCAGGCAGAACATGGAGCGGTGGGTGGAGGTGAGCCGGCCGGTGGCGCTGTCCCACGATTGCAGGGGCATGCGTTCTTCGATCCAGAAATGGGGGACCAGGGCGTCGATGTCCTGCAGGTTGGTGAATGGCTTCATATCCTGAGTGCGGGTGACGAAGTTGGTGGTGCCTTCAAACAGGGCGGCCTGGCGGGTGATGTCGGGAACGTCGACAATCTCCAGGTTGCCGGTCTTGGGGTAGGTGGTGCGCGGACGGCGATGACCATCGACAAAGAGGGAGCGGAAGTACCATCGCCCGGCCAGGACGTCGGGCAGGTCGGCGACCCAGGCGGTCATGCCGCTGGCGAGAACCTCGGTGCGCCAGTTGATGATGGGCTGCGAACCATCGAACACCGGCTTCTCGTTGCGATAGGCGGCGTAGGTGATGGGGCCGGAATCCTCGGGGGTGAAGATTGCGGAACTGGTGACCGGGTAGCGGCCGCCGCGAATGTGGACGGTGAATGGCGACTCCAATTGCGCGGTGGTTTTGAGTTGGCGGATGCGATCGCGCGCGGCGGTGAGGCTGGCGAGGGGGCCATCGGTGCGGTCCTTGCTTGGGGCCGGGAGCGTGCCGGACCAGGAGTCATTGCCATCGGGGGAGAGGAACAGTTCACGCATTGCGGGGGTCTCCTTCACGGAAATAGAGTTGCAGGGTCTGGCGGGTTGTGGGAAACGCGATTTCGTTCATGTCGATCTCGCTCGGGGCGAGGAAGCAGAGGCTTTGGACCTCATCCTGGGCGGCCAGCGGCGCGAGGGACTGGACGGTGCAGACGAAATAGAGGTCTTCGGTGGGGTAGGTGACGCCTTTGTATTCGTAGCGATTGGGGAACGAGCAGAGGTAGCGCAGGGAGGCGACTTCGAGGTTGACCTCTTCGCGGACTTCGCGGGCGACGGCATGCTCGGCCGACTCGCCGGCGTCGATGAATCCGCCGGGCAGGGCGAGCTTGCCCTTGGCCGGGTCGCGATCGCGGCGGAGCAGGAGGATGCGGCCTTGCGGGTCGGCGATGATGGCGCCGGCGGCGGCGGCGACGTTGAAGAACAGGACGAAGTCGCAGGCGTGGCAGCGGATGGCCTTGGCGTCCAGGACGGTGACGCCGGCTTGGCCACAGCGCGGGCAGAATCGGATGAGTTCTGGAATGCTCACGGTGTAAACCTGTAGCCGGAAGGGGGCCAAGGGGCAAGGGTTCGGCGGCGGTCCGAGGGCAGATGTGCAGGTTTTCATGGGAGGGGGTGGGGACTCTCATGGATAGCCTACCGCTCTTGCCGGGTTGGCGGGAACGGTATTTCGTTCACTTCAGTAGCCGCCTGATCACCAACCGCACCGGTGCGCCCTATAACGTCCTGGAGTGTTCGCAGCGTGGGCAGACCACTCGGGAAAGAATCTAACCGCGGATGACGCGGATTCACGCGGATAGGAAACGCATTTATCCGCGTTCATCTGCGCCATCCGCGGTCAAAATCTTGTTGGCCTGCTGCTCGGCGAGGACAGGAATCCCGTGCGGGCGGTGCGGGTTTGCCAGCGGGTGTGGAGGATGCCTGATCACGCCTTGGGTTTTCTGAAGGCCTGATGGCCCCAGAGCCAGTCGTCTTTCCAGCATTCTTTGAAGCCGAGTTGTTCGAGTCGGGCGAACATCGGAGCGAAATCCCGGGCGATGTGCGAGGGGCGGTCGTCGCTGGGCTCGGCGCTGAATCGTCCGAAGAGAATTCCGCCCGGCCGCAGGGCAAACGCGAGCGGGTCGATGTGCTCTTCGGGTTGGGCGATATGCTCGAAAACATCCATCGCCGTGATGAAATCACAGGATTCGCGGGGGATGGAGGTGGTTTTGAGGTCGAGGTAGGTGGCGGACAGGCCGCGCGCCTCGAGGCGGCGCTTGGAAAAATTAAGCAGCGTCGAGCTGATGTCGGCCAGGGCGATGCTCAGGCCATGGCGCGCGAAGAGGACGGCTCCCGCTCCGACGCCGGCGCCGAAATCCAGCGAGGCCTTGCAGCCGTGCTGCAGGGCAAGGTGCAGCGCGGTGACATAGGCCAGCGGCGATTGGTCTTCCGCCAGGGTGTGCCACCACATGAGTTCATAGATGTAGTGGGCGCTCTGGTCGTAGTACTTGACGACCGACTGCGGGTTGTCCTCCTCGAAGCAGGCCTCCCAGTCCTCTTTCATCTGGACCACGGCGTTGCGGCATCGCTGCTCAATGACGGCGAGGTCCTCGTTGCCTTCGAGGCGACCGAGTTCGCGGCAGAGACTGTGTTTCAAATCCGTCTCGCCGGGTAGAAGCAGGGCATCGGCCCAGACCGCGGCGTAAGCGCCGATCCATTCCTGCTGGCGCTGGTAGGCCTGATCTTTCGTCAGGCGTCCACCTTCAGCGTCTGCCCAGAGGGATTTGAGCCGGGAGGGGACGAGAGATTCGTTGAGGATCGTATTTACGTTCATGCTTCAGTTCCGAAATAGGGGGTGACGTCGCGCTTTACCGAGACAATGTACCGCGTGGCTTGGCACGGTCAAGAATTCGACGACGGCGAGTGGTGGCCTGCGCGTCTGATCTGAATGAACGATCCCTCAGCGCGACACCGCGCGGAGGTGGTTGCAGGTACGGTTGCCACAACTCACCGGGTTATTCCCCAAAGCAGTGATTTTTCTCTCGCATCACCGGAAATTGGTGAACTGCAGCGGGATGGCGGGGGGATTGGTGCGGAGATACTGCATCACCGCCTGAAGGTCGTCCTTCTTGCTCCCGCTGACGCGAAGCGATTCGCCCTGGATGGAGGCGTTGACCTTTAACTTCAGGTCCTTAATGGCTTTCTGAATCGACTTGGCCGTCTCCTTGTCGATTCCGCTCTTGAGCTTATAGACCTGGCGTACGGTCTTGTGGGTGGCCTGTTCAACCTTCTGGGGGTCCAGGACGCGGGAGTCCACGCCACGCTTGATCATTCTGGCAACCAGCACGCTGCGGACGGCTTCCAGTTGCGGCTCGGCGTCGGCGGTGAATTTCAGTTCCTTGGCCTTGCGATCAAACTCCAGGGAGGCGGCCGACCCTTTGAAGTCGTATCGCGTGGCGATCTCCTTTACCGCCTGGTTCACGGCATTGTCCAGTTCCTGCAGGTCGATCTCCGAACTGATATCAAATGATGAGTCTTGTGCCATAGTGCATTCTCCGGCCGTCAGTTATAGCGTTGCGAGCGGCCGCTGGCCAACCCATGGCTCGATCGGGCGTAGACTGCCCGTCTTTCCGGGTCTTGTCGTTTTGCAGACCCGGCCAGGGGCGGCAGATTGTCGTCTGTGGCATAAGGACGAGGAATTGCGCCAGTGGAAGAGCGGGGCCGACTTCGGTGGGCCAGCTTGGTCACTCGCCCGCCGCCGTCCGTTTTTTGCCCTCCTGTCTTCGATGACTTACGTGCGATGGAAGGGGCAAGATGCGCATGATCTTTAAGGGTGGGGGAGGGGGTCGGGAGATCATGCTTCACAAGTTGTACAGCGACAAACTCGTCGCGACGCTGGTTCCGTTCGAACTCCGCCGCCCAATACGCCCGGCGCGACGCCGGAGTGGATCGCCCGGCCTTGCAGTGATGCCGGTGCCAGAAGCAACCGTGGACTTTGATGATCTTCCGCCGTGCCGCCAAGACGATATCCGGGAAACCGGGCAGAGATCGCACGTGAAGCCGGTAGCGATACCCGAGCGAATAGACCAGTTTCCGGACAATCATCTCCGGCCGCGTGTCCACGCTTCTCACTGCCGCCATGACTCTTGATCGCTCGAGCTTGCTGAAAGTGTCGGCCATTGCTGTACCGAATTTGGGTCCATTCCATCCGGCTGCGACAATGCGCCCCATGACATATATCCAGCGCCTCGATCTTACCGCAGACTTCCTCGAATGGACGGGCGGATGCTCCCCGGAAACCACGGCCGAGATCGACGTCTATCTTAAGACGTCCATGCCCTTCGACTACGACAAAGGCGCGGCCTGTGCGGTTCTCTTGCGTCTCATGCGCCGGGCAGCCCAGGCCGAAAGGCGATGCGCCGGCGATGACTCAGCCACTCATTTCACGACGATCTTTATGCCGGGCGTCCCGACCTTGGCCACCCATCGCTCATTGTAAAGCTTGAACAGCATCTCAAGTTGCAAGGCCTTGCCCTTGGCCGAGAAGGCACCCAGTTCGGTCACGTTTTGCCCTACGAAGGCCTCGACCGAATGCACGATGACCCGCCGACTATCCACGTCTTCCAGTTTTTCCAGTTCAGTCCTCCATGTCTGGGCGCGATCGGCTCGCGTGAGCAGCCACACTTCCGTGTCGTTGTTCCTGTAGAGCCTCGGCTATTTGAGAGAGATGTTTTTCATCCGGCAGGCCCAACGCAATCTCAATTACTGCGTTGCCAACTTCGAAATCGCCAGCCCTTGCCTTCGCATCGGGAAAGTTAAAAGGTGACAGGAAGAAAGAAAAGGTGGAAAGAAAAGGTGACATCCCAGGAAAGATGGAAAGAAAAGGTGACATCCCACATTGATTGAGGGAAAGAAAAGGTGACATCCCACATTGATTGAGATATTGGGAAAAGTTAAAAGGTGACATCCCACATTGATTGAGATATTGGGATCGTGAAACAATGTGGGATGTCACCTTGCACCTCCAAGAGGCCTGGAAACTCGGCCGCCAGATGGCGGTCTACGATCGTCAGACCCGGCCTGAGCTCACCACGGCATACCACTACCCATCCTACCCAGTGTTCCAGGCAGCACACCGGCATCGCATCGAGCAAACTTCGGC
>JBBQTU010000252.1:0-5336 GCA_038213005.1 Tepidisphaerales bacterium
CCGAAACGCGGAGCCAAGTGAGGGCGCCGAGTGTCTCATAGTGTCTCAAAGTGTCTCACGGCCGCTGGCTTGGCGGCGTGCGGGGAATCCGCCAGTGAGGGCACTGGCGGCACTTGAGCGGTATTCGGATTTCAAAGAGCAATACACTACGGGGGTAGTGCCTGGCTGGGGCCTCATCGCCGTGGCCAGAGAGGGGATGGGGAAATGCTGAATGCTGAATGCTGAATGCTAAATTCAGAAACACATCCCTCTACCATTCAGGGGTTTGTTGCGTTTTTCCCGCGTTGAAAACGCAACACGGGCGCGAACGGGATGGCTGGAAGTGGCGGACTGGAAGGGAGTTAGAAGGTTCGGCGGGAACGCTGAATAATTCTGTGCGGAATTTCTGAGCAGGATTATGCCGAGTGCGCACGGGTCAAATTGCAGTCAGCGTAGGAGTTTGTCGAACTCCTCCTTGCCTGGCACAAAGCGAGTGTCGCCGTCGGCGACGCCTACGGAGATGCCGGCCGGGAGATTAGGACCGAGGCTGGTGGTTGGCCAGTTGTCCCAAGCGTTACCTCCGCGACGCCCGCATCACCACGATCTACGAAGGCACCAGCCAGTTGCAGGTCCTTCTCCTTGGCCAGGACGATGCCCTTCTGGAGGAGTTGCCGGCCTGCTGACCGATGGCGTGCCGGTCGAATACAAAGACCCCCAATTGCCCGCCCCTGGCCGCTTCCCTGGGCAAGAATGCCGCCGGCGGCAGTCATTTGACGCTCACACATGGCGAACGGATCTTGCCTTGTTGCGGGCGACGATAGGTGTAGCCGGGTTTGGCCGCCAGTTGCCTGGGGTTCTGCAGGTCTTCGGACTTGATGTAGTTCTCATCGACGAGTGTTTGCAGGCTCGCCGGCCACTGGCCGTTGTGACGCTTGGCGTAGCGGAGGCATCCCTGGACGATGCTGTACAGATGCCGCTGAGAGGCGTTGCGGGCCTGATGTTCCTTCGCTTCGGGAGTGCCTTCAAGGAAGCTGACGATTTTTACAGAGGTGCCGTCGCCGGGCAGGGGAGCGCCGGCTGGCCAGTCGAAGAAGGAAGGAGATATCTCGCCCTCGGCGTCGAGGTAGATATGGGTTTTGCCAAGGGTCTTGGGATACCAGTGGCCGTCGGCGGTGCGGGCGAAGGCGGTGATGGATCGGTCGGCGGTGATTCTGGGCTCGGGTCCAGGCTTGACGGGCTGCGGGCGAGCGTAGTATTCGGTAGGATTGCCAACCATGTCCCGGGGCGCCTGGTTGTACCATCGCTGCTTCTGGCGCTCGGCGAGGCGGGCGGCATCTTCGGCGGGCGTGGTCATCATGGAAAGCATCGGCGGAGTGAGCCAGCCGGCGCGGATTCGCGAACCGCCGTCGGTGGTGCTGTAGTTGAAGCCCACCTGGGCGAGCTGGTCGTGATAGGTCATCACGACGTGCGATACCGGCGCGTCGAGGGATTCAAGGCAGTAGGGCGCGGAGAGAGGTGTCAGCGAGGATGGGTCTTTGACCTCGAAGAGGTCGCGTTCTCGCAGCATGCCGCCCAGATCCATCTCGTCCAGCCGCCAGCGGTCGCCGTCGCGGATATTGCGGTAGCGAGGAAACCGATCACCTTCCGGAAAGACGGCCATGCGGTAGTGCTGAAGAGCTTCACGGGCCTGGCAGTATCGCTCCGCGATCTTGCGCAATTCGGGATCCAGGCGCGGGAAGATGCCTTCACGGACGTCGGTGTAGCCTGGCGGCCCCTTGAGTTCAAAGAGTCCCGGCGGCAACTTGGGATTGAGGACAACATCGCAGTCGGTGAGGCTCTGTGGTTCTACCATCTCCACCCGGCGGCATGCGCCGGTGGGGTCGTAGGAGAGGAAGACGCGAGCCTGTCCGAATAGAGGCAGGGAAGCACCTGTGCCGGCCGGCGTGGGCTCACCGGCGCGACAGGCTTCGAAGCGGCGAAGAGCGGGAGCGGTAGTCGGCGCCGTGGCCGGCCGGGGATTCGCGTCCCTTGCTTCCAGGACGATCGTGGTCTTCGGCGCACCGGTGAGTTCGATGGTGACCGGCGGCGGCAGTGTGCCCGGAGCCGGCGGGCGCAGGGCGGCGAGCATCAGAATGGTGGCAGTCATCGGATCCTGGCGCGTGGTGGGTTCGATCAGGAAGAGCTTGGAGCGAGTGTCGGAGTTTAGTCTGAAGCCGTCGCTGATCACATCGGGCGGTTTGCCCGCGTCGACCGTGCCATCCGCCTGCAGATACTCAATCCGCGCGCTATCGGGATTCTGAAAATAGAGACGGGCATACATGGGCGGCCGGTCCTTGCTCTCGCCGCGTAGCGTGATGATGGCAGTGTCGGGCAGAAGCGGGTTGGCCATCATTGTCGTGGGGGCCGAGGTGGGATCGGCCGCGGGGAGGGTGGCGGCGACGGGCCTGGGGCGATTAGGTGCGTGGTCTGATCGCAGCGATGGCAGGGTGGCGCCGGCGATGATTGTCAGAACGGCGGCCACGCTCGCGGCCACCGTCCAGACTGTGTGCGCCATGGTCTTGCGCACGGCGGACGCCAAAGCGCTGGCGCAGGGGGAAGCCGGTGCGCCAAGAAGCCCCAAAGGTGCCTGCCGCGCGGCTTCTATGGCCAGAGTACTGCTGAGTGCTGAGCCCGAGACGTCATGCCCATGGCGGATGAACCAGTCGCGGAGTCTTTCGACGGCGCGCTGACCGCGTTTGGTCGCGGCGGCGACGGACAGGCCGAGTGCGGCGGCTACCTGGTCGAGCGACTGATTCTGCAGGTAGCGCAGGACAACCACATCGCGATCGGTCTTATTCAGTGTCGCCAGTGCGGGGTCGAGCAGGGGCAGAAGATCGGCCGCGGAGGCAGACGCAGGTGAACAGGTTTGCGGGCGCATGTTGGCAGCCTCCCTTTCGTGCTTCTGTCGACGGGCTTCGAGACGACGTGCGGCCTTGGCGCAGAGGCAGGTGGACTTGTAGAGCCATCCGCCCAGACTCCCGCGGCTCTGCAAACTCACGGCTTTCTGTGCCAGGAGGAGGAAGACCGCCTGGGTCACGTCCTCGGCCTGGGCGGGCGCCAGCCGGGCGGCGGTGGCATAGACCATCGTGATGTGACATTCACGAAGGCGCGTGAAGGCCGCGCGATCGCCGTCCAGATAGGCCTTGAGCAACTGTGAATCGGTCAGCGTCTGTGTCATCTCACCCTATTCTGTCCGGCGAGGCCGATTGAGGACAGGATTCTGCGCGGAATGACATCGTAGACCCAGTAGTTCCGGGTGCAGATCAGGATGGTGGCGATGCAGCGAACCAGAGACACGACCGACAGGAGGGCGAAGATGGGACGCTTCATGCGATCGGCTTCCTTACCGGATCGGCGGGAATCGGCGTCTTGTGGCGGTGGTGTGGAAGGCTTCGGCCGAGGCGGCCGAGCCACGGACTCGCACTCACGGCCGCGGCCATAGTATTCGCCATCCTCAAACTAGATCACGGACTGATACCGCTGGGCCAAGGCACGCCCATGCTCCAGATGTTTTGGATCGAGGGGCTTGTGGATGTCGACCGCGGGCTTACGGCGCTTTGGCGGCGAGTTTGTAGTAGACATGCTTGACCTCGTTATGGTGCACGGGAATGACAACTGGCAAACATCCCGTCTCGGTATATGGTGCGACCCGGAGCGCCAGCCGGTATCCCCTGGATTCAGAGTTTTCGGACCTCGGCGAATCGCACCGGACTGGGCCTGACACTAGTATACCTGGTGATATACGGGATGCGGGGCGGCTGGTGCGGCTGGTTCGGGTCAGCCGATGTTTGCGCCTGAGTCGGGCTCGGACGATGTCGGCTGGGTAGCCCGGCGGAGTCGGTCGTGGATGGCCAGCCAGTCGGGGGTGTCGGGGGGCCATTGGACCCAGATCGCCGCTGGGCGAACCGCGTCGGCGGCGTGGAGGGCGTGGTAGAGGCGCCTGGCGTAGTTGTCGGGGTCGGTGGGCATCTCAACCACGCGGTGGCTTGGGGACAGGGCAGCGCGGAGCGGATCATCAGCGGGCAGGGGGCCAACCATCAGAAGGACGGCGGCCTCGCCTGGGTGTGTGCGGCACCATGTGGCCAGAGCGGGGCGGCTTGAGGGATCGAAACGATAGGCGGGCGCTACGGGCGAGTAGTGGATGGCATGCTGGCCGGGGGAGGTGGCGGCGACATGCTGGCTGGTGATCTGGGGCGTGTAGTCCACGTCGCCGATCGCTTCGCGGAGTTGCGACAGGGTGATGCCGCCAGGGCGGAGGAGTCGGGGGGTGGGGGTGGTGAGATCCAGCACGGTGGATTCGATGCCCACGCGGCAGGGGCCACCATCGAGGATCATCTGCACGCGGTGGCCGAGTTGCTGGCGGACGTGATCGGCGGTGGTGGGGCTGACGCGGGTGGACCGGTTGGCACTGGGGGCGGCGATGGGGCCGTCAAAGGCGGCGATCAGCGCCTGTGCCAGGGGGTGATCCGGCGAGCGGAGGGCAACCGTGTCCCGGCCGGCGGTGGCCTGGTCGACGATCTCTGAGCGTTTCTTCACGACCAGGGTGAGCGGGCCGGGCCAGAAGAGGCTGGCGAGCTGCTCGGCCAGTGGTGGCCAGTGTGCGGCGTAGCGGCCGGCCATGGCGGCGCCGGTGACATGGACGATCAGGGGATTGGTGGCGGGGCGACCTTTGGCCGAGAAGATGCCAAGGACCGCCTTGGCCGATCGCGCATCGGCACCGAGGCCATAGACGGTCTCGGTGGGGAATGCCACGAGCCCGCCTCGCTCAAGAATGTCGGCCGCCAGGCGGATTTCGCTGTTCATGTTCGGGCAGGGAGTCTACCACGATCTGCGGCTGTGTTCCTCTGGCAAGCCCGCGAATCCACGCGCTGCCAGCTCAACGCATGTCGGGGGGCTGGACGACGTTGCCCTTTGCGTCCCGCATGTTGCCTTTCACTTCAGCGCGATATCGGGCGCGAAGGGCGGCCTGGTCCTCTTCCATGATGACGTTGTCATAGACAAGCAGGGTTCCCTTGGCCCGCTCGAGCTGGGCGACGGCAAGATTGTAGTTACTGGTCGCCTCGTACTCCAGTCGAGCGGCGTCGGCGAGGCGCGACTGGGTGTCGAGCTTGAGCTGCACGAAGGTGGGGGTGAGCGGTTCGCTCTGCTTTTCGCGAAGGATCAGGGCCTCGAGGGTGTCGCGGGCGGCGAGGCGTGCCTGGCGGTTGCTGATCATCTCATCCCAGGTCGTCTGGACGTTGCGATAGGCGATCTTCACCTCCAGCGAGACCTGATCGATGATCAGCCGGTATTGGGAAATGGCGGCCAGCCGGCCGAGC
>JBBQTU010000253.1:0-5273 GCA_038213005.1 Tepidisphaerales bacterium
TGGCGACCGCGTTGAAGTCCTGGCGGGGCTGCGAGCGGGCGAAGTCATCGCCGAGGACTGACCTTTCGTATCGACTGATTCCAGAGGATGAGGCATCAATGGGCGCACACGATCAATCACTCCCGATCCGCATCGTCAGCAAGTTTCTCTATTCCAACCTCTCGATCCTGCTCATTCTGCTGTCGGTCGTGCTGGGCGCGGCCGCACTGACGCTCACTCCGCGCGAGGAGGAACCGCAGATTGTCGTCCCCCTTGCCGATGTGATCGTCAACTATCCCGGCCGGTCGGCGGTCGAGGTCGAGCAGCACGTCTCCACGCGGCTGGAAAAGCTGCTGTACCAGATCGACGGCGTGGAATATGTCTATTCGATGTCGCGTCCCGGGCAGTCGGTGGTGACGGTGCGCTACTACGTCGGCGAGGATCGCGAGAAGAGCCTGATCAAGCTGTACAACAAGATCCAGAGCAATGTGGACATCGTGCCGCCGGGCGTATCGGGCTGGGTGATCAAGCCGGTGGAGATCGACGATGTGCCGGTGGTGACATTGTCGCTCAGTAGCGCCAGTTCCGATGCCGCAGCGCTTCGACGCGTGGCTGAAGAGGTGATAGATCGGCTGCAGGGCGTGCCCAATACCGGCATCACCAGCATCGTCGGCGGGCTGCCTCGCGAGATGCGCGTGGACCTCAAACCCGAGGCACTGGCGGCGTATTCCCTGTCGATCCCGCAGGTGACCGAGGCGATTCGGGCCTCCGGAACCGCCGTTCGCTCGGGCGATTTCTCGCGGGGCGATCAGCGTGTGGTGGTGGATGCGGGGTCGCTTTTCAAGGATGCGCGGCAACTGGCATCGATCGTCATCGCCGTCAGCGGGGCACGGCCGGTCTATCTGCGCGATGTGGCGAGCGTTTCCGACGGGCCGGCCGAGGCCGGCAGTTACGTGCGGTTTGGTCAGGGGCCGGCGTGGGGCCGGACGCACGCCGAAGGCGACGATCTGGCGGCCGGGACACTGCTCATGCTGGCCGATGACGCCTTGATTGGCGCCGCTCCGGTCAACCCGGGTTCGCAGCCGTCGGTGACCATCGCGATCGCCAAGAAGAAGGGGGCCAATGCCGTGTGGGTGGCCCGAGACGTGGTGGCCAAGGCCCGGGAACTGCAGCGGTCGGTCATCCCATCGGACATGCAGTTCAGCGTCACGCGTAACATGGGCGTGACGGCCAACCACAAGGTAAACGAACTGCTTGAGGCCCTGTGGGTGGCGATCCTGATCGTGGTGGCGCTGCTCACCATTGCGCTGGGCTGGCGCGAGGCGCTCATCGTCGCAGTGGCGATTCCGATCGTCTTTGCCCTCACACTCGTGGTGAATCTGCTGTTTGGCTACACGATCAACCGCGTGACGCTGTTCGCCCTGATCCTGGCGCTGGGCCTGCTGGTGGATGACCCGATCGTCGACGTGGAGAATATCCACCGCCACTTCCATGATCGCAAGAAGGCTACACGTGGGATTGTGCTGGAGGCGGTGAATGAGGTGCGCCCGCCGCTGATCGCGGCCACCATTGCCGTCATCCTGTCGTTTCTGCCGATGTTCTTCATCACGGGCATGATGGGTCCCTACATGCGCCCGATGGCCCTGAACGTGCCGGTCACGATGCTGATGAGCATGCTCGTGAGTTTCACGATCACCCCCTGGCTGACGTTCCACCTGCTGAAGAAGGGCGTGAAGGCCAAGGCGAATAGCCAGCAGCACGCTGACGTGGGCGAAGAGGACATTCGCCAGACTCTGATCTATCGCATCTTCCGTCCGCTCATGGCCCCGATGCTCAATCGCCGCTGGGTGGCCTGGGGCTTCCTGGGGGTGGTGGGACTGCTAATGCTGGGGGCGGCCGCCATGCCGGCGTTTCGGCTGGTGCCGTTGAAAATGCTGCCGTTTGACAACAAGAACGAACTGCAGATCGTGCTGGATCTGCCTCGCGGCGCGACGCTGGAGCGCACAGACGCCGCGGTTGCCGAGTTTGAGCGTTACCTGCGGACGGTGCCCGAGGTGGTGGCGTTTGAGAGCTATGTGGGCGTGCCGTCGCCGATGGACTTCAACGGGCTGGTCAGGCACTACTATCTGCGCCGGGACCCGCATCAGGCGGAACTGCGCATCATACTGGCCGACAAGTCGATCCGCGGACAGCAGAGCCACGCACTGGCGCTGCGCATCCGGGACGACCTGACGGCGCTGGCGTCGTCGCTGGACGCGAGAGTGAAACTGGTGGAAAGCCCTCCGGGGCCGCCGGTGTTGTCGACCATGGTGGCCGAAGTATTCGGCCGGCCCGACCAGACCAGCGACGATCTGCGCACGGCGGCGGCGAGGGTGGCCGATCGCCTGCGCGGGGAGCCGGGGGTGGTGGACGTCGACACAACCCTGGAGGCGCCGCAAAAGGTCTTGCGATTCGCGGCCGACCAGGAGAAGGCGGCGCTCAACGGCGTATCGGTCAGCGAACTGGCGGGCACGCTATCGGCGGCGCTGGGCGGCAAGGCGGTCGTGGATGCCGAGGCGCCACGCGAGCGGAATCCGCTATCGGTGGTGGTGCGTCTGCCCGAGTCTGATCGCTCCTCGGCGCGCGACCTGGAGCGGTTGTATGTCCGCGGCAGCGGCGGGGCGGTTGTCCCGCTGGCCGAACTGGGGAAATGGGTCGAGCAGGAGAACGATCAGACGATCTATCACAAGAACCTCCGGCCCGTGCAATACGTCTTTGCCGAAGTGGCGGGACGCACCCCGGCCGAGGCCGTCCTGGATATCCAGGCGGATCGCTCGCCAAAGAGCGGGATGCAGGTCCCCGCTGCACTGCCGACGGCACAGCGCACGTTCCTGAACAACGGCGGCGGCAAGGCGTGGAGCGTCGCCGACGGGATCGACGTTGTCTTTGCCGGCGAGGGCGAATGGCAGATCACGCTAGATGTGTTCCGCGACCTGGGCCTGGCGTTTGCCGCGGCCATGATCGCTATCTATATCCTGCTGGTACACGAAACCGGGTCGTTCGGCCTGCCGCTGATCATCATGCTGGCGATTCCGCTGACGATCATCGGCATCATGCCGGGGTTCTGGCTCCTGAATCAGATTGGCCTGCGCTCGGCCGGTGGCTATGCCGATCCGGTATTCTTCACCGCAACGGCGATGATCGGCATGATCGCATTGGCGGGTATTGTGACGCGCGATGCCATCATCCTGGTGGACTTCATCCATCACTCGCTGGCCAAGGGTCGAACCCTCTTTGATGCGATCATGGAAAGCCGCGTGGTGCGACTGCGCCCCATCCTGCTCACGGCCGGGGCGGCCATGCTCGGCGCCTGGCCGATCACCTTGGACCCGATCTTCTCCGGCCTGGCGTGGGCGCTGATCTTCGGACTGTTCGCGTCAACACTGTTCACCTTGTTCGTCATCCCGGTGTGCTACTGGCTGATGTACCACAACAAACCAGGCCACGGCCTGCCGCCGCGGGATGTTGACCGGTCTGAATCAGAAGCAGCCGCCAGCGAGAGCGCGGGATCCGGGAATGTTCACTGACTGCTATCACGTTTGGGGCGGATGGATCAGCGATGACATGCGGAACATGTTGTTCGCCCGCGTCTGATCCTACCCCGCCACCGTGATGCCGAAGAGCCGGCCGATCAGCATTCCCATGCCATAGGTGATGCCGGCCGCTGCCAGGCCGATCAGCAGTTGGCGCAGACCTGAGAACCACAGTCCGCGGCCGGTCATGACATGGGTCATGAATCCCAGCAGCACCAGGGCCACCGCGCTGCATCCGACCGTGGCGAAGACCGCGTGGTGGATGTCGTGGATGAACAGGAACGGCAACACCGGGGCCAGAGCGCCCACGAGGAACAGACAGAAACTCGCGATGGCCGCCTCCCATGCCGAGCCACCGAGTTCGGCAGGGTCCAGGCCCAGTTCTTCCCGCGTCAGCGTGTCCAGTGCGGTGGCCTGGTCCGAGATCAGTTTTTCCGCCAGTGAGTGCGCCTCTTCTTTGGGCAAGCCCTTGGCCTGGTAGATCAGCGCTAGTTCCTCCATCTCCTCGCGGGGCGACTCGGCCAGTTCCGATGCCTCGATCGCGATCTGCCGCTCGGCCAGTTCTCGCGCCGACTGCACGCTGAGCCATTCGCCCATCGCCATCGCACACGCACCGGCCAGTGTCCCCGCCACACCCGCCAGTGCCACCGTCTGGGTGCCGGCTTGCGTTGCCGACACGCCGCCGGCCACGCCCATGACCAGTGACAGCGTGGAAACCAGCCCGTCGTTGGCTCCCAGCACGGCGGCCCGCAGGGCATTGCCGCCGACGGCGCGGTGCCGCCCCTCAAACCGAGCCAGCGCCCCGCCTTCCATGCCGGTGCTGCGCGTGGCCTGGCCGATCGCCTTGAGGACGCGTGCGTGCGACTGCTCCTCGCCGGGCATGGCCCCATCCTGCACCTCCGGTTGCCCGTCATAGGTGTGCCCGGCAATCTGCTCGCCGCTGACCAGCGTGGGCAGGATGAACCCGATCCCGAGTTTGCGGGCCAGGAAAATCATCATGCGGGCGCGAAGCGATGGCCGACGCGAAACCTTGATCCCCGCCTCCTGTAGCTTCTGTTCCCAGAAGCCGACGTGCTGTTCTTCGATGCCCGCCAGGCGGTTATAGACCTCCTTCAGCGGCGGCTGCTGTTCCAGGCTGGCAAGGGCCCGGTAGGTCGATGCGGCATCGACCTCGCCCTGGAAGTTGTCGCGGTAACGCTTGATGTCTGAGCGGGATGCATGCATGGTCACTCTTTCCGGTTGAGATACATTCTCAGCAGACAGTATTGACTTGTAAGCAGTGTTTTCAACCTTAACGTACAATAGGGCGATGATGAAGTGGGTTGCCAGATTCTCGTTTACGTTCCTGATCATCGGCGGACTGCTGTTCTACCAGGTGTATGAACTTTCCGCGAAGCCGGGCACCCCCGTGTGGCAGTACGCGCTGCTGCTCATCGGCGGAACCATGGCCATCAGCCTGGGCGCGCGCGGCGTCCGTGAACGGCATAAACCCAGACCACGGGAATAACCAGGCCATGGGGTTTGTTGAGTCACTGAATCGTTGTCGCTTGACAGCGGTGGAATCCGTATACAATAAGAGGCCATGTTGCGTCGATTCTGGTCTACTTTCCTGCTGTTAACCTGGTGCGCTCTGGGCACTGGGTTGCTGGCACATTTGCACAATGTGCAGCACGAGCAGGAGGACCGCCGTGAGGTGAGGCTGGGCCATCACGGGCCTGTCCA
>JBBQTU010000254.1:0-5256 GCA_038213005.1 Tepidisphaerales bacterium
TTCATGCGCTGTGGGAAGAGATTCAGTATCGTGCCGCCCGCCTTTGCGATGTCGCCGGCAAGCCGTATATCATCAGCCCCCACGGCATGCTGGACCCCTGGAGCCTGTCTCAAAGCCGAATAAAAAAACAGGCATATTTCCTCCTTCGCCTGCGAAAATGTCTGGACCGTGCCGCCGCCATTGCCTACACCTGCCAAGAGGAGCGTGATCTGGCATGTCCACTGGGAATACCTGCACCGGCCATCGTAGAGTCCCTGGGACTGGATCTTTCCGAGTTTCGGCAACTCCCTTCCCGCAATACGTTTCGCGCGGCACATCCGCAGGTTGGCGACCGGCCCATCATTCTATTTCTCGCGCGGTTGCATCCCAAAAAGGGCGCAGACCTGCTTATGAAGGGATTTGCCAACGCGTTTCCCGACGCCAAGGACAGCCCAGTGCTGGTTATCGCCGGCCCGGACTCGGAAGGAACACGAGCATCGCTTGAGCATCTCGCCCGCAGCCTGAATATCGTTGATCGCGTGCTATTTACCGGGATGCTTCGCGGGCGCGACCGTATTGCCGCGATGGTGGACGCGGACCTGTTTGCACTCACGAGCCACCAGGAGAATTTCGGCATCGCCGTGGCCGAGGCGCTCGCCGCCGGCACGCCCGTACTGGTCTCCGACAAGGTCAATATCTATCGCGAGATCGTGGCGGCCGGTGTGGGTGGGGTTGCGACTCTCGATATACCGACCATTGCCCGCGAACTTCAGCGATGGATGACCTCGCCGGAGACACGGCTGGCGGCAAGCGCCAAGGCCCGCGACTGGGCACTTGCCACCTGCAACTGGGAAGCCATTGCGCGGAAATGGATCGGCCATTATTCCAGGCTATCCCAGTCGTCCATCGCAAATCGTTCACAACCCCAACCCCTTGCCGGCAGGCCCCTCCATGTGCTCCACGTAATCTCCAGCCTCGACCGCAAATCGGGTGGCCCGGTTACCGCCTTGGAAGGCTTGGTACGAGCCCAATGCAAGCAAGGAATGCGTGTTTCCGTCGTATCCACCTGGTCAAACTGCGCCACGGTCACCATCGGCCCCGATCTCGCTAACTCGGGAGCTGCCGTCACCATGGTTGGTCCCGCAATCAGCAGATATCAGTGGCATCCCCGCACGTCGCATGTCCTCAAACGTCTTATCCTTGAGGCGGATATCGTCCACATTCACGCACTGTGGGAAAACATCCAGCACGCGGCCGCGCACATTGCCGGGCAACTGGGCAAACCCTATATCATCCGTCCCTGCGGCATGCTCGACCCGTGGAGCCTCGCGCAGCACCATCTTCGCAAGAGGCTCAACCTGAACGTCTCCCTCCGCAGGCAAATTGCTTCGGCTGCAGCCGTTCACTATACCGCCGACCTCGAGCGTGACCTGGCCGCACCACTCAACCTGCGTGCGCCGGCGGTCGTTGTCCCCAACGGCATCGATCTTGACGACTTTCGCGAGCTCCCGCCTGTCGGCACCTTTCGCGGCCGATACCCTCAGTTTGTCGGGCGGCCGATGCTCCTATTCCTTTCCCGCATCCACCCGAAAAAAGGTATCGACATCCTTCTCAACGCCCTGAAATCCGCGCACCAGCAACTCGCCGCCCAATCGCCTACCCAGCCGCTGCCCTTTCTGGTCATCGCCGGGCCCGATTCCGGAGACTACGAGCCGCAGATGGTGCGGCTGGCCGACGACTTGGGGCTTAGCCCCCGTGTGGTGTTTGCCGGTCCACTGTTCGGCCGGGACAAGATCGCCGCCTATGTCGATGCCGACCTTTTTGTTCTTCCCAGCTATCAGGAGAACTTCGGCAATGTTGTCATCGAAGCCCTCGCGGCCGGTTGCCCAGTCGCCATCAGCGACCAGGTCAACATTTACCGCGAAATCGAGGCCACTGGCGTCGGAACCGCACATCCTGTTACTGCCGAAGCCTTTGCTCATGCCATTGTTACATGGACCTGTAATACCGATCACCGGACCAAGGCGCGCGAACTGGCGACTGCATTCGCCAAGGAGAACTACGACTGGCGCAGGATCGCCGCCGAATGGGAACCAAAGTACAGAAGTCTCTGCGGACAGCCAGACGCCGCCGCCTGCAGCAATGTTATGAGCACTACCTTGCCCTGACCCAAGTATGAGGACTGCTGACATGCTTCCCAAAATAACGGTGGTGACGCCCAGTTATAACCAGGCCAAGTATCTCGACGAGACGCTACGATCTGTACTCAGCCAGCGTGATCAGATTCATGAATATTTCGTGCTCGACGGCGGATCGACCGACGGCTCGGCCGACATCGTCCGCAAATATGCAGATAAGATCGACTGGTGGGTGTCAGAAAAAGACAAAGGTCAATCAGACGCCCTGTGCAAGGGCTTCGCTCGCGCAACCGGAGACGTGCTCTATTGGCTCAATTCGGATGATCTGCTGCTTCCCGGTGCCATCGCCCGGGCTAGAGAAGCCTTTGCACACCACCCCGACTGGGATGTCTTGACCGGATATCACCTGCGGATCGACAGCGACAGCCGCATCACTTTTTACTATCAGAGCCCGCCTGAGTCGCCTTGGCGATTTCGCAACGGCTTTCGCCGTGTGTGCCAGCAAACCTGCTTTTTCAAGCGAGAGCTTTACCAGCGGGTCGGCGGGATGAATCCCGCCTATCACTGTGTGCTGGATTTCGAACTCTGGTGCAAGATGGTGCGAGATGGGGCCACCTGGGGGCACCTCCCGGAATATCTCGGCGCGTTTCGCTGGTACGATGAGGCCAAGACCAGCAGTCCTGCCTACACCGCAAAATGGATCGCCGAGCATGAGTCGGTTGCCAGGGAGTTTCCCGAGTTGCACCGTCCTGGCCTGCGAAGCGCTCTTGCGGTCAACTACTGCCGCCTGGCAGAGATCGTTGCCGGCCGGCGGCTCCGGGGTTACCTGGACACCCGCAAATGGCGGGGGCACCCCATCGCCGATGCCTTCCCCAACATCTTCAGTCCCGCCGCGTTGTTGCCGGCCTCGGCCCGAGGCGCCTCCCAATGATCAAGCTGACGCTGGTCACACCTTCGTTTGGCCAGGCCCGCTTTCTTGAGCGGACCATCCGCAGCGTTCTGGACCAAGGCTACCCCAACCTCGAATACGTCATCGTCGACGGCGGCTCAACCGATGGCTCCATCGAGATCATTAAGCGATATGCCGACCGCCTCGCCTGGTGGGTCAGTGAGAAAGATCACGGCCAGGCCGCCGCCATCAACAAGGGCCTTCGCCGCGCCACCGGCCAGATCGTCGGATGGCTGAACAGTGACGACACCTTGGCCCCCCACTCCCTCCACACCATTGCCCACGCCTACGAAACCTACCCTAACGCCGACCTCATCTATGGACACACCTGCCTGATCGACGAGAACGACCGCGTCCTTCGGCGTCTATGTGCTGTCCAAACCAATGCTTACGAACTCGCCTACTTCAATTCCAACATCTTCTCCCAGCCCGGCACCACATGGCGACGTGACCTCCATGACCGCCTCGGTTATATTGATGAGTCGCTACACTGTCGGCTCGATTGTGATTTTTGGATCCGGGTCGCGTCGGCCGGCGTATTGAAGTTTGTGCCCAAGCATCTCGGCAACCTGCGCATGTATGCGCAGACAAAGTCGAGTCGGCTTGTCGATCAGTTCCGTCAGGAGGACGGGGTCTTGGCTCAGCGATACCGGAAGCGAGAAATCTCCGCCCGGGAACGAGTTGGCTTGACTATTCAGCGTAGATTGAGGATTCTCGCGAATCCATTGACCATGGCGTATTGGCTGGGCGTCCGCACGAGGGATACACCCTGACCTGATAAGGGGCGACGAGCATGTTCTGGTTTGCGTTATTCTACTTCGTCAACGCGGTCGCGCCGCACAACTCCGTTATCTACAATGACAATTTCCGAATCGTCATCGGCGGAATGCCGCTGAACATCCTGGACGGCCTGCTGCTGTTGTGCGGCCTCGCCTCGCTCTTTCCCACCAGGGAACCGTTTCCCATCCCACGCAAGCACATTGCATGGTCGCGGGGCATGATCTTTCTTGTGATTGCGGGCCTGGTCGGTGTGGTTCAGAGCATGATTGTCTTTCCAGATCTCCCGCCCCGCTTTTTGCTTCCCCCCATCCGCAATTTCATCTTGGTTCCCGCCTGCCTGTTCATTGGATACCGATGCCTCAGCAGCCCGCGGCAGTTCAAGACTGCATTTCTTATCGTCTTCGTCTCCAGCGTGGGTAGCGCTGTGGCTTCCATTTTGACGCAAGGCATCGCAACTTCCGCTCTTGCGACAGCCAGTCGTGCAGACAGCCGCATTGATGTCCTGCGGCAAACCGCACTGGATGTGTCCGGCGATGCAGGCCTGCTGGCAATGTGTGTCATACTCTTCGCCATGGCTGCGCATCTGCAATTGTTCCGCCCTGTCTTCCGGTACGGCCTGATGACCGTATGCGCGGCGGGCATGTTTCTTATTCCGCATCGCAGTTCATGGCTTCTATGCGTTCTGGTCTGCGCCTACGCCGGGTTCATCATGTGGCCTCGAGATCTCGCCCGCAAGCTGTTCACCACGACCACCTCCTTCATCCTGCTGGTGGTTGTCGGGGTGGCGCTGCTGATCGTCGCCCAGTCCCAGACCGACCGCGACTTTATGAAATGGACCGGCGATCGCCTGGCCTCCCTCCTGCCAGGTGAAGGAGACAGCGCCCATAGCTCCAAGGCTTGGGATACCCGCATGCCGGCCATGCTCATGGAACTCGAACTATTTGCGGGAGACCCCGTTTTGGGCCGGGGGTTCGCCGCGCAGGAGTGGAATGCCATCGAGGTTGGCCAGGGCGCGAGTTTCCGGCACACGCCTTGGATTAGCACATTGTGCGAAACCGGGCTCCTCGGCTTTGCCGGCTTCCTGTTCGTTATTGTGGGCCTGGCCGTGGTCGGCACTCGAATGGCACGCGACAATCTCGATCGATGGTATAGCCTCCTTGGCGCTTTCGGAGCCTCTTGGGGCGTGTTTTGCATCCTTGTGGGGTTCATGACCTTGTCCTGGAACTCCCCCCGTCAGGCAATCACGCTTGGACTGCTCGCGGGCCTCATCTTCCGGGCGAGGGATCTGGCCTTGGCCTCGCAACAGCAGCAACTGCCCCTGCAATACGCGATGGCGGGGTCGCAATACGGCACCGTTCCCGCATAGAGACTGGTAACGGGCATGCAGATCACGAACGCCTCGGAGATTGA
>JBBQTU010000255.1:0-5235 GCA_038213005.1 Tepidisphaerales bacterium
GCCCCGGACGCTACTGAACTGGCAGGGGTCCTGGGAGTGTCCGCGTCGTGGTTCAAGGCCCGCTTCCGGCGGCAAATGGGGATGCCCCCCGGGGAGTATGTGCAGCGGGCGCGGATCGAGCGAGCCCGCGAGTTGCTGCTCGCGGGGTCCCGCGTCACAGACGTTGCCATCGCCATGGGGTTCAGCTCCAGCCAGTACTTTGCGACCGTCTACAAGCGCTTCACCGGTCGGTCGCCTGGCGTCCTGCGGCGGGGATCGGGCGCTGCAGTTGCATGAACTGGCGGGGCGAGACGCCGATGATACGGCGGAAGGTTCGCGAAAACTGAAAGGGGTCGCTGAAGCCCAGTTCCATCGCCACCTGCTTGGCAAGGATTCCGGGCGACTGCAGCCGCTGGGCGGCGTGCTGCATCTTCAAGCGCAGCAGTCCAGAACGCGACGCAGTTCAACAGTCAGCCGAATCCTGCCGAGCAAATCGAGATGCCGGGGCCACAGGCGAAGATTACCCCCGGGACCAGCGCGTGCTCCCTGCCGTGCAACTGAAGCGTGCCTTCGCCGCGGGTGACAAACTCGATCGAATAGTGGGCAAAATCTGCGCGGTGGACATGGTAGTCCGCCTCGCAGTGCTCGCGGCCGCCGCAGACGACAACCAGGTCTCGCGATGGCTTTGGGGTGAGGTCAAGAAAGAACCGCTGAGCCGAGGAAATCTTGGCGGAAAAGAACTCCGGCTCTTCTATCGTAGCAGGCGATACAGGGCGTCTTGCCTCGCGTCAGCCGCATCGACTATGACGCGAATCATGAGGGCGGCTACTTCCCTGTGCATATCGAATCAAACAATGATCCTGCGGTGGCACGCTGGCTGGAGCAGGTGATCCACATGGTGCCGGTGGCGCCGCGGCCGGAGGGATACAACCCGCTGGATGTGAAACAGCTCGATCCGCAATGGGTCGGCCGACTGGGCCAGACCGGTAAGGACTGTTTTGCCGCGATCATCCGCAGGGATATCAAGGGGCTGGCCGGGTCGATGAATCAGTGCATGACCTGCTGGGAGAAGATACTTCCCTGTACCGTGCGGCATCCGACCCTCACGACGGATCTGCTGGGGATACTGGGCTATTACCAGAAGCACTACGCCGGCGCGATGTACTCCGGCTGCGGCGGCGGCTACCTTTACGTTGTCAGCGATGAGCCGGTGCCCGGCTCGTTTGACGTCCAGATTCGCACAATGGCCGACAAGAGTGGGAGCTGCCCATGAAAACCGTTTGTATCTCCGCCAGCTTCGACGACCTGCGAACACCCGACATCCGCTTCCTGCACGAAGCGTCCCGACTGGGGGCGCTGCATGTGCTGCTCTGGTCGGACGAGGTGGCGCAGGCAATCAGCGGCTCGGCGCCGAAGTTCCCGCTGGCCGAGCGTCAGTATTTCGTCGACGCCATGCGCTTCGTCCGTCAGATCAGCGTGGTGCAGCAACTCGGCCATCGCGATGAACTGCCACGGGCCGATGGGAGCGCGCCCCAGGTGTGGGCCGTGCGGCAGGCCGACCACAGCGCCGCCAAGGAGCGGTTCTGCACGGCCCGCGGCACCGAGTATCGTGTCATCACCGACTTGGAGCTTACCGGGTTTCCCGCGCTGCCCAATGAGATCACGCCCGCGCCTGCGCCCGCGCCCACCTCGGGGAGGAAGAAGGTCATCGTCACCGGTTGCTATGACTGGTTCCACAGCGGACACGTGCGATTCTTTGAAGAGGTCAGTGACTACGGAGACCTCTATGTTGGCGTGGGTAACGATGCCAATCTTGAACTGCTCAAGGGCAAGGGGCATCCGCACTTTCGCCAGGAAGAGCGCCGGTACGTCGTCGGCGCGGTCCGATTCGTGCACCAGGCGATGATCTCCTCGGGCATGGGATGGATGGATTCCGAGCCCGAGATCAGCAAGATCAGGCCCGACATCTACGTCGTCAACGAAGATGGCGACAAGCCCGAAAAGCGGGAGTTCTGCGCCAGCCACGCGATGGAGTATCTGGTGCTTAAGCGTCTGCCTAAAGAAGGCCTGACGCGCCGTTCAAGCACCGCCTTGCGCGGATTCTGAAGGATCGGCGTGGCCGTTTCGTCGATCCCGACAGGATCGTTGTCTGATAACCAGGGAACAGCTCATGGCAGAAGAGAAGGTATTCGCCAACCTCCTGATCACCATCGGCGTGGCGAGGTAGCGTTGAGCCGCCTGGCCTGATCGGCAGCCGGTGTCTACCCGGGATAGTTGCCCTCTTTGCGCCAGACGTCGAGCATCAGTTCGTAGCGCGCCAGCGTCATGCCCGTGTAGATGCAGTTGCTGGTGGAGAAGATGTAGCCGCCGCAGGGCATGCCATGCTTCAGGGCGTAGCGGGTCGACTCGATCACCTGCTCGTCGGTGCCGGTATCCATCAGGGAGCAGCTCACGTTGCCGATCAGGCAGAGCTGCTTACCGACCCGCTTCTTGATCTCGGCGATGTCCACACCGCCCTGCGGGTCGAGGCTGTGCAGGGCGTGGGGGTGGGTTGAGGCGAGCGAGTCCAGGATCGGCATGATGTTGCCGTCGGTGTGCTTAATGACGAACAGGCCCATCTCGCGGTAGCCCTGGGTAAGCCGGGCCAGGTAGGGCGTCACAAACTCGTCAAACTGCGGCGGGGACAGGAACGGATTGACGTTGAAGCAGTAGTCCGAGCACAAAGCGAAGCCGTCCAGTGCCCCATGCTTGCGGAATCGCCGGCCACGCTCCAGCGCCGCATCAACGGCGCGGGCCTGCTCGTCCTTCACGTTCTGGGGCTCTTCGGCCAGGCGGATGCACAGGTCCTCCATCTGGTTGCCATCCGGCAGGCCCATGGTGCTGTCGCCGTGCATCACGAGGAAGTACTCATCGCCGGACATCTCACGGATCAGATCGAAGCATCGCATCGACTCATCGTCGTGCTGATCGCCCCAGCCGCCGGGCGCGTGGAAGAAGATGGCCGAATGCTCGTACTTCCGCGCCGTCTGGACGTAAAGATCGGCGATATCGCGGCGGTGGAGCTGACGTTCGGTCTCGGACATCTGCTGCCACTGACCATAATTGCGCTGGCTGGGATGCACCCGCCCGAAGGCTTCCATCGTCAGGTAGAAGACCAGCTCAAAGTGCGGGACGCGGCCGGGAACCTGCCGGCCTTCGAGGGCGGCGATAAAGCGCTGGCGATGAGTCATTAGTGTATGTCCTTTATGTGAGCCTGAAAGCTTCGTCAAAAAAGGGATTCCAGTCAACGCCCAGCGGCGGGCGTGCCCGTTTGTTGGGGCAGATGCAAGTTGCGCGTCAGCGAGTGGTTGGAGCGAATACGGTGCTGAAAGAGGTGTCGCCCTTTCAGGGCTCATTCAGGGTGAATGGTTCTTACCCAGGGCTGCGCGAGTACGCTTACCCTGGGCTCAAGAATGCCGCCCCGTTGGGGCTAAGAAATCGCGTGCCCGGCAAAATGGGCACGCCCGCAGATGCCGGGCGTGCCCGTTTTTTCGGGCAGATGCAAGTCGCGCGTCAGCGGGTGGTTGGTGCGAATACGGTGCTGAAAGAGGTTTCGCCCTTTCAGGGCTCATTCAGTGTCGCCCTTTCAGGGCTCATTCAGGGTGAATGGTTCTTACCCAGGGCTGCGCGAGTACGCTTACGCTGGGCTCAAGAATGCCGCCCCGTTGGGGCTAAGAAATCGCGTGCCCGGAAAAACGGGCACGCCGCCAGCGGCTAGTCCATTTGTTCCAGCATCTCAGCTAGCGCCTGGGGCGTGCGGGTCCTGGCGTCGAGCTTCAGCAGCGACCATCGGATTTTGAGCTGGGCAGGGCTCCTGGCCGAGAGCGGCGCCGTGGGGCTGATGAACTCCACCTCGAGGTAGCTCTTGCCGCCACGAGGGAGACTGTCGGCCCAGTCGGGCTGCGAGTAGAGCTGCCCGCGGGCAAGCCGGTCATACGTTGCCATCGCGACGGGTTCGGTCAGGTCGCGCTGCAGCATTGCGGTGTCGCCGTAAACACAGAGGATCGCGTCGGCGTCCGCGCTGACCTTGCCATAACGATCCGGATCGCGCTGCAGCCACGTCACGCGCGGAGTCAGTTGCGGTGTCTGTATCCCCTTGGCGTTGGAGCTGCTCTTGTCAAAGTGCAGCCCTCCCGCTCCCGGCGCGCTGCGCATCAGCACCAGGTCCGTGGCCGGAACCTGCGTGATCGCCCACATCGCCACCGGCGCACCCGATACGCCTTCTTCACCCTCAAACCAGCTTGTGATCGTGACCGCTGTTCCCTTCTTTGCCAATTCAACCCGCCGAACCATCTGCAAGCCGTAGGCGGGCAGCAGAGGCGAGGCCATCCCAACACTGCCGTCCTTGTTCTTCATGCAGGTCCACGCCGCGCGCTGCGCCGGTGGAGGCCAGCCCCACGTCTGAGGCCACGGCCAGGTCTTGTCGCCGCCCCAGTTCTCCCAGCCGCCGTTCTTCGGTGCCAGTTCCACCGCTTTGTCGTTGGTCCACAGCACGTTGGGCCCGCCCACGAAGCCGTAGTGCATGATGCGGCCTTTGGCCGGGTCGATCACCAGTTCTACCGTCTCATTGGCGAGGCGAATGGGCTCGGCCGCCTCGGTCTGCTGCGATGCCGTTGTCGCTGGGGTCGCAGGCTTCTTCGCCTGGCACCCGCCCAGCACCAGGGCTATCGCCAAAGTAGTGCCGCCCAACCGCGCCAGAGATGCGAGAGTAGAACCCATAGCCATACCTTTCCCTTCAAACCAGAAAAGGACCATAAAAGGGGACACCTGACATTTGCGACTCATTCTGTGTCTCCAAGTGGTATCTTCCGCGGCCGGCCGGGATTCCGCAAGCTGGATTGCAGGCCCAACTTTGCCGCCGACGCCTGCGTCCAGCGGCCGCTCCCGTACGGCCGGCCTCGGTTCACGCTGGTGCGCAGCCGCTCTAGCTCGACCGGGGAGATCGATTGCTGGACGCTGCTGGTCCAGTCGGGCGGACGGACCACCAGGCGGTGATCAAGTTCTACGCGGCTGTCGGCCGGACGCTCGCCCGTCCACAGGCTGCTGAAGGGCCAGTCCTCGGCGTGCGGCGTCAGTCCCGCCCGCACCGGATTGGCCTCGACATAGCGCATTACTCGGAGCAGATGCTCGTCCCGCTGGATGGGAAAGCTCTTGAAACGGCCCTGGTAGAGGTGCCCCTCGCCGTTGCTGTGACGGTGCATCCGCCAGCGGCGGACA
>JBBQTU010000256.1:0-5180 GCA_038213005.1 Tepidisphaerales bacterium
ATCGCACGTAAGTCATCGAAGACGAGGCGAAGGGCAGAGGGTGCCCCCTTTCGCCCCGACGAGTCGCCGAGCATGGCAGCCTCTCGCCGGACGGCTATACTGAGAGCCACCTATGAAAGTCCTGTTTCTCTGTACCGGAAACTACTACCGCAGCCGATTCGCGGAGATGCTGTTCAATCACCTGGTGAGCGAAGCCGGCCTGCCCCACCACGCGGACTCGCGGGCACTGGCACTGGAGCGAGGCGGCTGCAATGTCGGTCCGATCTCGGTGAACACGGCCGAGGCGCTGGCCGCCAGGGGCGTGACGATGCCTGCCCGGCATCGCCCGCCCCGGCAGGCTTGCGAAGCTGATTTTCTCGCCTTCGACCTGATCATCGCGCTAAAGGAGGCGGAGCATCGGCCACTGATGGCGCTGCGGTTTGCGGCGCACGCCCAGCGGGTGCAATACTGGCATGTTCACGACCTGGACGCCGCTACGCCACAAGAGGCGCTGGCCCAGATCGAGACCAACGTCCGCCAGCTTATTGTCTGGCTTTCTGTGTCGCCCGCGGCCGCCCCGCCGCTTCCGGGCGCTGCCTCATTTTGACAGCCTGCGCCGAGAGCCCTACACTTTCCGTTTTCGCATTTTTCCTTAAGGTGAACTGTCATGGAAGAAGCTATTTCCAAGGCCACTGCATTGGTTGAGGCGCTGTCCTATATCCAGCGCTTCTATAAGAAGGTGATCGTCGTCAAGGTCGGCGGGTCGATCATGGACGATGAGACCGCGCTGGCTAACATCCTCACGGACATCGTCTTCATGGACTACGTCGGCATGCGGCCGGTGCTGGTGCATGGCGGCGGCAAAGCCATCAACCATGCGATGGAACAAGCTGGACTTCAGCCGCAGTGGGTGCAGGGCCGCCGCTATACCGATGAGCGGACCATCGCCATCGCCGAGCACGTGCTGTGCAACCAGATCAACAAGTTCATCGTGAACTTCATCAACGCCCAGGGCTGCGAGGCGATGGGGCTGCATTCGCTGTCCAGCACCGTGCTGTTCGCGGAAAAGACGTTTCTGCAGGGCGAGGACGGCCGGAAGATCGACCTGGGACTGGTCGGCGAGGTCAGGGATGTCAACGCCCGTCTGCTGGACCTGATGGTGGCGGCCGACGCGATCCCGGTGATCGCGACGATCGCCCGCGACCAGGCCGGTGGAAAACTCAACGTCAACGCTGATACAGCGGCCGGCGCCGTCGCGGCCGCCATGAAGGCTGAGAAGCTGATCGTGGTTTCGGACACCCATGGCATCCGCTCCAATCCCAAGGACCCTGCGACGATGATCCCGCACCTGACGGTGGCGCAGATTGATGACCTGGTGAAATCCGGAGTCATCTCGGCGGGTATGCTGCCCAAGGTCGAGGCGTGCATCGGCGCCCTGAAGGGCGGAGTGCAGAAGACGCACATCGTCGACGGGCATATCCCCCACTCACTGCTCCTGGAGATCTACACCGAAGCAGGCATCGGCACGGAGATCGTGCTCAAGTAAAAGATTCGAGGCTGCCATGAAGCATTTTGTCACGCTGTCCGACTGGTCCCCGACTGAGCTTCGCCACCTGCTTGATGTGGCACACAAGCTCAAACGCCAGCTCAACGACATCGGCAAGAACGACACGCTCATGGCCGGCAAGACCCTGGCGATGATCTTCGAGAAGCCCAGCCTGCGGACGCGAGTGAGCTTCGCAACCGCGATGGCGCAGCTCGGCGGCCACGCCCTGCTGCTGCGGCAGGAGGAAGTAGGCCTGGAGACGCGCGAGCCGGTGAAGGATGTCGCCCGGGTGCTGGCCAGCATGTGCGACGGGATCATGGCCCGCACGTTTGAGCACAACAAGGTGCAGGACCTGGCGAAGTGGTCCAGCGTCCCGGTGATCAACGGGCTGACCGACTACAGCCACCCCTGCCAGGCGATGACCGACATCATGACGGTCGAGGAGCATTTCGCCTCGCTGGCCGGCAAGACGATGGCATTCATCGGCGACGGGAACAACGTCGCCCGCTCGCTCTCGGTGGCGTGCGGCAAGTTCGGCATGCGATTCATCCTGGCGTGCCCGCGCAGCTATGAACTGCCGTCATCGGATGTGGACCACATCATGTCGGTCGTGCCCGACATGGATTTTGTCATCACGCAAGATCCGTTCGAGGCCGTCCGCGAGGCCGATGTGCTCTACACCGACACCTGGGTCTCCATGGGCCAGGAAGAGGAGAAGGCCCGGCGGCTCAAGGACTTCGCCGGGTACAGCATTGACGAGAAGCTGTTGGCGGCCGCCCCCAGGCACGCCATCGTCCTGCATTGCCTCCCGGCCTACCGCGGGCTGGAGATCAGCGAGGCGGTGTTCGAAGGCCCGCAGTCGAAAGTCTTCCCGCAGGCGGAGAACCGCCTGCATTTCCAGAAGGGTCTGCTGGCGGTGCTGATGGCCGGGCGATAGCTACTTCCGCCGGTCCAGGTGGATCGCCAGGACCGTGACGTCCGCTGGGGTGATCCCGCTGATGCGCAAGGCCTGGCCGAGTGAGCGCGGGGTGAACTTCAGAAACTTCTGCCGGGCTTCAGCGCGCAGGCCGGTGACCGTTGCGTAGTCAGTTTCCAGCGGGATCACCTTGCTTTCCAGTTCGCAGAAGCGGTCGATCAGACGCTGCTGGCGGCCGATGTAGCCTTCGTATTTGATCTGAATGGCCACCTCGCGGCCGACGTCCGTGCGGACGCTCGCCGCCGACGGGACAAGGTCGATCACGCTGTCCCACAAGACCTCCGGCCGGCGCAGGTACTCCGCGGCGGAGATTTCGCCGATGCGGGCCCCGCGCAGCAGCGCCATGGCGCTGCCCATCAGGTCCAGCTTGGCCGAGAAGGCATTCCACTGGGCATCACCCACGAGACCTACCGACCGGCCCAGGGCGGTCAGACGCTGGTCGGCGTTGTCGTTGCGCAGGTGCAGACGATGCTCAGCGCGGCTGGTGAACATGCGATACGGCTCAACCGGCGGCTTGGTGATCAGATCGTCGATCATGACGCCGATGTACGCCTGGTCGCGGCGAAGAACAAAGCCGCAGTCGCCGTCGCGCACGAACTGGGCAGCGTTGATCGCCGCCATGAGTCCCTGGGCCCCCGCCTCTTCGTAGCCGCTGGTGCCGTTGATCTGGCCCGCGAGGAAGAGCCCGCGGACGGCCTTGGTCTCCAGGGTCGCGCGGATCTGGCTGGGCCAGACCATGTCGTACTCAATGGCGTACCCATAGCGGATGAACCTGGCGTGCTCCAGGCCGGGGATTCGCTTCACCACCTCATCCTGTACGTCGGCCGGGAGCGAGGTGCTGATGCCGTTGCAATACACCTCGGGCGTGTCCAGCCCTTCGGGTTCGAGGAACACGTGATGCTCGTGCTTGTCGGCGAAGCGCACAACCTTGTCTTCGATGCTGGGGCAATATCGCGGGCCGACCGACTTGATCTGGCCAGTGTACATCGGAGCGCGGTCGAGATTGGCCCGGATGATCTGGTGGATCTCTTCGTTGGTCGCGGTCAGGTGGCACGGCACCTGCATCGCGGGCGGCTTCCATGTGCCGGAGTATTCGTTGAGGTGCGAGAACGGATGAGGGACGACATCGCCAGGCTGCACCTGCAGGCGGGCGAAGTCGATGCTGTCGCGGTGCAGGCGAGGCGGCGTGCCGGTCTTGAGCCGGCCGATCTCCAGGCCCAGTGATGCGAGCGAGGCCGAGAGAAAATTGGCCGGGGGCTCGCCGAACCGGCCGCCGGGCCGTTGATCGGCTCCGGTATGCATCAGGCCCCGGAGGAACGTGCCGGTGGTCACGATGACGGCGCGGCAGCGGATCTCGGTGCCGTCGGCCAGCGTGACGCCGGTAACGCGAGAGGATGACGCGGGGACACGGGGACCGGGAGATGGGAGGACTTGGCCGATCTCCGCGCCCTCGGGTTGCGGTGGCTCCTTGTCCACACGGATCGCCGCCACTTCGCCGGCCAGGATGGTGAGGCCCGCGCACGTGCCCAGCAGTCGCTGCACCTCGGCCGCGTAGCGGTACTTATCGGCCTGGGCCCGCGGGCCCCAGACGGCCGGGCCTTTGGAGAGGTTGAGCATGCGGAACTGGATGCCGGTGTTGTCAGTGGCGATGCCCATCAACCCGCCGAGTGCATCGATCTCGCGGACCATCTGCCCCTTGGCCAGGCCGCCGATCGCGGGGTTGCAGGACATCGCGGCAATGCGGCCGGGGTCGAGCGTGACCAGTGCCGCCGACAGGCCCAGACGCGAGGCAGCCCACGCGGCTTCAGCGCCGGCGTGGCCGCCGCCAATGATGATGATGTCGAAGCGCTGCGCTGTCACAGGGGCTGGATCATAGCGTACGCAGCGGACTGTTGCAGGCTCAGCCGTTCACTCAGGATCTCGGGCGAGCCCATTTTTCCGGGCACGCGATTTCTTAGGACACCGGTCCTTAGCCCCAACGGGGCGACATTCTTAAGCCCAGGGTAAGCGTACTCGCGCAGCCCTGGGTAAGAACCACTCACCCCGAATGAGCCCTGAATGGGCGACACCTCTTTCAGCACCGTATTCGCTCCAACCACTCGCTGACGCGCAACTTGCATCTACCCAGAAAACCGGCCACGCCCTTCTTAGCACTACAACGCAAGTCCACGGCGCATCCTCAAAGTGGGGCAGGCCGCCTCGGCCGCCCATTGGGTTGCCGACGGATCACGCTTGAGGATGCCGGCGGAACAAGGAAGCGCTGTGGCGTGAACCTGGGTTACCCGAAGTGCCGAGTGTCGCGGCAAGGGCACGAAATGGGCGGCCGATCCGCCACGGCGAGATGCTGGGCAGGCGGCCGGCCCCACTTCATCGCATCGCTATGAAGTGGCGCTGAGTGTTAGGAGTGTCTTGTATTGACGCTGCCGTCGTCTGGCCTGACGCCCATGCACCAACAGAAGCTGGCTCGCCTGCCGCCGAATACCGGATGCACCCGACTTCACCCTGCCCAGGCACAAGCACAACAGCTTGTCGCCGTGCGCGCATCCCCGTGTCCCCGTGTCCCCGCATCCCCGTGTCCCCGCATCCCCGCATCCCCGCATCCCCGTGTCCCCGTGTCCCCGTGTCCCCGTGTCGCGTGTCCCCGTGTCGCGTGTCCCCGTGTCGCGTAACTGGAAACCG
>JBBQTU010000257.1:0-5174 GCA_038213005.1 Tepidisphaerales bacterium
GGCCGCCTCGGCGAGCTTCTTGACGACGATCTCGGGCGTGGGGTCGGTGGGGTTTCCCATGCCCAGGTCGATGATGTCCACGCCCTGCACCCGCTTGTCGTACTTCATCTTGTTGATGCGGGCGAACAGGTACGGGGGCAGACGTTGAATGCGGGACGAGGTTTCGATCTTGAAGGGCTGTTGATCCATGTGAATGCTCTTATTTTCTTGCCGCGATGGCCGAAGCCGGCGGCAGGTCATGCGTAACATTGGTCCGGGATCGTCGTGGGCGACAGGGCCTGTCATCCCCTCCCGGCCATCACTTTGCTTTCTCACCTTCCGACAGGTGGAGCCACTATTTGGGCTGCGTGGTCGGCTGGGACAACTGCGTGCTCAGGTCCGGCGTATCAGAGCCGGACCCTGTCGCCGGCGGCCGGGGCGTCTCCGGGGGCATCGCATTGCTGGGCGCTGTCGTGGGCATCATCTGGGTTGTCGCTTCACGCTCACGCTCGAGTTGGCGGTTGATCTGATCGCGGTCGCGCATCTCCGCGTCACGCTTGAGCAGGCGGTCCTTGAACTGTTTGGCGAGGATCGGATCGTTGACCTGCAGGGTCTGCAGCGCGAGCTGGGCGAGATTGGCGCGCGTCTGGATGACGCCTTCGTCGAGCCATCGCTCCATGAGGTATTTGGCGACCGAGTCCTTCACGTCCTCATATTTGACGGCCTTAGGCGGGATCTTTTCGATCAACTTGATCAGGTGATAGGCACCGTCGGCCGAGACAGGTTCGGATACTTCGCCGGGCTCCTTGAGTGAGAAGGCCACCTGCTTGAACGCGTCGGATACGCCGGTGGTTTCGCGCGTGAACGAGGGCAGTTCTCCGCCCATGGCGCGGGTGCGGGCGTTGCGGCTGAGGTCCTCGGCGACCTTCTCAAAGGTCTGCCCGGCCTCCAGCCGGCGCTGGGCCTCGGCAATCTCCTGGAGATTGGTGCACTGGATGTGGCGGACGCGAATCTTCTCGCCGTACAGGGCGTTGAAAGCCTGGTGCAGATTCTCCTCGGTCAGCTTCCCCTGGATCTGCTTGTCGACCACCTTGCGCAGATTCGCGTTGGTCTCCATCGCCATCATGAACTCGGCCTGCGAGGCCTTCTGTTCCTGCAGAAGTTTCTCAAGCAGCACCAGGTTGTCCTTGTCGAGCTGGTCCTTGAGGCGGCCGGCTTCCTCATCGCGGTGGGCGATCTGGGCGTCCTTGATCTGCTCGATGAGCTTGGGGTTTTGGTCTTTGAAGAGCTGCTCCAGCGTGCGACTGCGCTCGACCAGAACGTCTTGCGGGGTCGCGACGACGTTGAGTTTTGCGGCCTCGTTCTTTGCCAGTTCCATCTGCACGACCTTGAGCAGCATGTCCAGCCCGCGTGCGTCCAGCAGAGGCGTGATCACCTGCTCGCGAGAGATCGAGACGCCGTTGACGCTGGCGATAAATGCAGCGACGGCGGGCGGCGGCGGCGGCACAACCTTCACCGGCTCAACCGGCGGCACGGGCTTGACCGGCAGCGGGGCGGGCTGAGTGGTCCCGGGCGCGGGTTGGGTGGTCTGCGGACGCGTGGCAGGAGGCTCTACCGGCTTGATCTTCGCCCCAGCGGGATGATCAGTGCAGCCAGCCAGTGCGATCGTCACGGCGAAGATAGCGGGTCCGAGGCGGTTCAAATTCGATTCTCCAGTTGAGCCGAAAGAAGTCGGCGCAAGTATCAGACCGGGCGGCGAGGGTGTCAACCTCGTAGAAACGCAAGTCGGCGGCCGAGGATTGTCTCGGCCGCCGGCTCGCTTGTTTCAACAGTTCGCTCGAAGCGTTACTTGTCGGCGGGCGCGGCAACCTCGGGGGTCGCCGCCTGATCCTTGATGATCGCGGGAGAAGCCTTGGCGGCCGAAACTGGGGCACCTGCCTGGGTGGGCAGTACCAGGATCTCCACGCGGCGGTTCTGTGCCTTGCCGGCGGCGCTGGCGTTGGATGCAACCGGGTGCTGATCGGCAAAGCCGACCACGCCCATGCGGCTGGCGGCGGTGCCGCTGCTGCGGAGCTGTTCGCCTACCGTGATGGCGCGGTGAGCGGAGAGATACCAGTTGTCCTTATGCCCAGCGCGAATCGTCGCGGGGTTGCTCACAACGACGCTGTCGGTGTGCCCGGCGACCAGCAGGTCATACTGAGCGACCGAGGCGGAGTTCAGGATCGTGGCGACCTTGGCCAGCACTTCCTTGGCGCGAGGGGTCACCTCGGCCGACCCAGAGGCGAACGTCACGTCGCTCTTGAATCGCAGGACGCCGCGTGTGGCATCGAATTCCAAGACATCGGGGTATTGGGCAGCCAGGTCTGCAAGTGCGTTGGACACTTCCGCAGACAGGGGGTTCCTGCCCAGGGCCTCAAGATATTTCTTGTTCATGGCCTCAAGCTGGGACATCAGATCCGCATTCTGGCGGGTCAGCGTCTGCGCGAGGCTCTGGTTCTCGCCGCCGGCCTCGAGCATGGCTTTGATCTGTGCTCTCAGCACGTTGGCCTGGTCACGTTCGGACTTGGCTTCCTTCTCCGCCTGGCTCAGGCGTTCCTGGTACTGGTCACGCTCCATTTTGAGAGCGTTGTATTTATCGAGAGAGACGCAGCCGCCCAGCAGCATGGCTGCAAAGGCGAACGACACGAAAGAACGCATCCGGGACATTGGTATGCCTCCTTGCCTAAATCCAACTACACATTTCAACCACGCGCCGCACTGTGCGGCCGGTGCAAACTGCACCGCCTCCCCTGAGGGAGGTGATGTATAATAGTTTGACGCGCCGAACCAGAAAAGCAAGGGGCGTTGGCGGACTTGATGTCAGATTGTGTCAAGCCGGGGATTGGAGGAAGATGCCGCAATGGTCACCATGTGGCGCAGTTGCGGTTGGCTGGCGTTGCTGGTTGGGGCGGCTGGCGCCGCGAGCCTGGCGGCCGATCCTCCGCTGGTGGTGAGTTCCACAACGCCGCCGCCCGGCGATGCGGTGATGCCGCGCATGGCCGGTTTTCACAATCTCTATTACACCGGGCAACTCGCCGGGGAGCCGCGGCGGATGGCCTACAGCCTTTTCCTGCCTGCGGGTTATGACACGAAGGGGAAATGGCCGATGCTGGTCTATCTGATCGGCGTGGGAGACCGCGGCGACAATCACGCCGGGCTTTACAACAACGGCCCTCCGCCGTATCTGAAGGCGGACAAGCTCTTGCGCGACTGGGTGCCGTTTATCGTCTTCACGCCGCAGTGCCCGGCCGATCTGCGGTGGGATTCGCCGGGGATGACGGAGTATCTGGTCGAGATGATTCGCTGGGCGACCAGGTCCTTGCCGACCGATCCGGATCGTGTCTACCTGACGGGGCTGAGCATGGGCGGTGCCGCAACCTGGCGCGTGGCGCTGGGAATGGGAGGGACATTCGCGGTCGTTGCGCCTTTCTGTGCCCCCGGGGTGGAACCGGATCGCATGGCGGCCGCGGTGAAGGGCGAGACGGTCTGCATCATCTGCGGCGGGGCGGATAACCAGTACACCGCCGGTTCGCGAAAGATGTACGGCGTGCTCCGGGACGCCGGGGTGGATGTGCTGTATGTGGAGGTCCCGGGTCAGGGGCACGGGGTGTGGCCGGCGTTCTATGCGAGCCGACAGTTCTATGAGTTTCTGCTGATGCACCGCCGCGGGCAGAAGCCGCCCCTGCATCGGCCGACAACGGAGCAGTTGGTGGCGATCAGCTACACGCCGCCCAACTCGGCCGATGCCGATCTGGCCAAGCCGCTGCAGAAGTTTCTGCCGTGGTGGTTCCTGAGCAACTGCGGGCGCGACAACTCACCGGGACTGAAGGAGCAGATGCTGGGGCGGAAGAATGTCTTCGTGACCACGCCGCTCGCCCGCGATGTTCCGTGCAGGCTGATGTACACGGTGGCAGTTGCGAAGCAGAAGAAGACAACGTTGAGACTGACGGTCGGGGCGGCCCCCGAAGGCCAGTGGGAACTGCTGGTGCTGGCCGAGAGCAGGGAACTGCTGAAGCGAACCATCGGCGGAGTCACCGCAGCGGCGGGGAGCCCTCCTGCGCCCCCCTGGGTGGACGTCAGCGTTGACCTAGCCGGCTTTGCCGGGCAGCAGGTGCATCTGGAGTTGCAGAATCGGCAAGGCGGTTCTGCGCATTGCGAGGCATACTGGGCCGACGTCCGGATCGTGGAAGAGTGAGGCTCGCGGGGCGAGTGGAGGAGCCCGAAACCGGAAATCCCAGCAGTGTCAGAAGCCCGAAATCCCGAGTTTGAGCAGTCTGAACCGAACTATCGCAGCATCATCCTATTATGACGCGGTGATTTTGCGCGATTTCTGGGTAAATCGCGCGTTTGGGCCGGCTGCGGTTGACAGGATCGCTGGGGCGACTAAGATGACTGGACATTGATCGCGGGGTAGAGCAGCCTGGTAGCTCGTCGGGCTCATAACCCGGAGGTCGCAGGTTCGAATCCTGCCCCCGCTACTTTTGGGCCGGTTGCAAAAGTGACCGGCCCCACGGTTTTGAGAAGAAGCCGCCAAGAGACCTTGGCGGCTTCTTCGTTTTCTACGCCAGTACCCGCAACGGGTTACGATTCCCACCCAACTCGGCCGTTGTCTCTGGTTTTCAGAAGGGTAACCGTCCGGCCAACCCCATCTGGTAGGCAACCATTGCGGTGTGGGATGATGGGGGGATGAACCAAGACCTTGTGAGAGCCCGGCGGGGGCGTGAGCCTGGGCGGCGCATTGCGTGGCGTCCGGGCTGCCTATTTGGCCAGTTCGGCTTTCCACACATCCGGCAGGAACCGAGGAAGCTCGCTCATCCTGGCTCCGGGCAGTTGGGCAAAGACTCCCCGCAGGTACGCTTCCACGTTCAGTTCATGTCGTTGGGCAGAGGCGATCAGGCTATAGAGCACGGCCGCGGTTGTACCTCCGGCGTCGCTGCCGGCGAACATCCAGTTCTTTCTTCCGATGGCCACCCGGCGCAAGGCCCGCTCCGCGGGGTTGTTGTCGATGTTCAGGAATCCCTGGCTGGTGTACCGCTTGAGGGCTTCCCATTGATTGCTCAGGTAGCCAAGGGCCTCATATGCCGGGTTCTTTGGCAATACCTGCAGGCGGACCTTGTGCATCCAAGGCTCCATCGTCAACAGAATCGGCACGCTCC
>JBBQTU010000258.1:0-5132 GCA_038213005.1 Tepidisphaerales bacterium
TTCCGGCTGCGCCGCTACGCTCTGCCGGGTGGACTTTGAAGCCCACAGGGTCTGCTATAAAAGGTTTCAGCTACATGTTCAGTTCACATAACATTCTCCTTTCGCGAGCTTATCTTGACGCAATGCCCGTTTTTCCGGGCAACCCAGGAATCCAGCCCTATTGAGCAGCAACGCACCCGTGGCACATGCGCCCTCGCTTGTAGCAATTGCCGCCTCGCCGCAGCGAGTCCTTACTCCGCTGCTGCTCAATGGGGTGGCCGATCTCCACATCGCCAGGCCGCCCGGAAAAACGGGCACGCCCCGGCTCACAGATTGCCAGGTCACGGGGTGGAAAGTGCCGCGGGCTGGTGGCGCCTTCTGCTCTAGCGCCACACGGTTCGGGGCCGCGCGCCAAAAGACAAAGCCGCTCCGGCGAGTCCCTCCGCCGCGCTCAGGCGCCGGCGAATGTGTATAATCGTCGGACACACATGGCCAAGCTCGCTTCGCCCAATCCGCCGGCACCGGCCCAGAGCAGCTCACCAGAGAGCCGGGTATTCCGATTCCCGCGTCGAGCTCACCGGCTCGTCCGGCTCCTGGCAGGGCGACAGAATATCCTTGTGACGACCCACGAACACCCGGACCCCGACGCCCTGGCGGCGTGCATCGGGATGCGGGAGTTCCTCTCCCAGTTGCTCCCGCAGGCCGAGGTGACGATTTCGTTCAAAGGCCGAATTGGCGGCGGCTTGAACTCGATTTTCGCGCAGTACAGCGGGCACCATGCAGAGGCATGGGACGCGTCGGCCCTGCCCGGCCATGATGCGATCGTGCTGGTGGACTGCCAACCCACGTTCTCGCATTCGCCGCTGCCGGTGGGGATCAACGCCACGGCGGTGATCGATCATCACCCCACCGCCCGCGGCAAGACCTACACCGCGACGTTCATCGATGTCCGTCGCAACGTGGGGGCAAGTTGCTCGATGGTCTACGGATATTTTCATGAGATGGGCATGACAGTCGCGAAGGACGTGTCGGCCCTGATGCTGTATGGCATCGAATCGGACCTGGCAGGCGTGGCCGGGGCGCCGGGGAAGCTGGACAACCTGGCGATCTCGAACCTGTTCCTCTCGGCGGACGCCCGGGCCTACCATGCGATCCGTTATGTTGATCTGCCTCGCAGTTACTACATCTCTTTTTACCGTGCGCTACAGAGCGCGGTCTTGTACGGCAGAGCCCTGACGTCGTTCCTGGGCGAGGTGGATTCGCCGGAGCAGCCCGCCGTGATGGCGGACATGCTGCTTCGATCGGAGAACGTCGACTGGGCCTTGGTGGCGGGGGTTCATGAGGGCTCGCTGCTGCTGTCGCTGCGGACGTTCAAGCCGGAGCGGCCGGCGGGTAAGGTCATGACGCGCCTGGTGCGCCGACTGGGCGAAGGCGGCGGGCATCCGACGAAGGCGGGCGGATCCATCCGCCTGGTAACCGGCAATGACGAAGAGATCCGACGGCATCTGGAACTGGTACGGCGGCGGCTGCTGCGATCGCTGAGAATCAAGGGAGAGCACGCGGTTGCGCTGATACCTGATGCGGAAGTGCATGCACGATAGAAGGCTCAGTCGCCCGGGCGGCGTGGTCACCGACGGCCGATTCTCCTCCCGCCCCTCCTCCCGCCCTGCCTCCGCCGCGTCCGGTCAGTCGTCGGTTTCGGCGATGCCTTGATCGATCAGCCACTGCTGGGTTTTGACGGCGTCGATGCAGATGATGAAGACCTCCTGCACAGTGCCGGTGCCATTGAACTGGCATTTCAGGCCGGCCGGGGTCGGGTATTGGACTTTGAAACTGGGCGGGGTCTTCCCTCGGCGCACTTTGATTCGTCCCGGCACGATGCGCGAGACGTGCGGACAGTTGCGAACGATGCGGTCCAGGAGAGAATCCAAGCCGCCCACCCGACCGTGCTGCCGCTTGATGCGTCCGAATTTCATAACCGTCCAGTGCAAGGGCAGAGCCGAGCGGCCGGCCGCATTAGCCGGTTGCCGCAGGGTGCCGTGCTTCGCCTGGCTGCACGCTACTTAAAGCTGGCGCCCATGTTCACCACAGCCTCGCGGGCGCTCAGGGTCTTCTTGCCGCCGCACTTGGCGTCCATGTCCTTGAGGAACGCCTGGTAGGCGTCGCCGTCAACCGGAAGATCCACCGCCTTGCGAGTGAGGCCGGCCATCATCATGGCGTTGCCCAGTTCCAGACCCTTGACGCCTTCAATGCCCGGAGCAATCAGGGGCTCGTTCTTGAGGATGGCGTTGACGAAGTTCTGGGTGATGACCTTATGAGATTCGTTCGGGGCAGGCGAGGGGATTTCGCACTCCCATGTTTCCATGGAGGCGAATGATTCGGGGCTGGTCTCCAGAACCTTCTTGACGCTCTCGCGGGTGCGGAAGAAGCGGATCTTTCCACGCTCGACGACCAGGCGGCCGCGGTCGCCGGCAAATTCGAGACGGTTGGTGCCGGGGGCCTCGCCGGTGGTGGTGATGAAATGGCCGATCATGCCATCGGGATACTCCAGAATCGCAGTGACCTCATCCTCGACTTCGATGGGATGGCGTTTGCCGACGGTTGCGACGGCGGTGACGCGAGAGGGGAGCTTGCCGCCAAGGAGCCACTGGATCTGATCGAGATTGTGGGGGCACTGGTTGAGCAGGACGCCGCCGCCTTCGCCCTTCCATGTGGCTCGCCAGCCGCCCGAGGCGTAGTAGGTCCAGGTGCGGAACCAGTCGGTGCAGAGCCAGGTCATGCGGGTGAGCTCACCGAGTTCGCCCGACGCGAGCATCTCACGCACCTTGCGCATGAGGGAGTTGGTCCGCATCTGGAACATGCAGCCGAATTTCAAGGTCGTGGCGTACTTCGCTTCGTAGAGTTCGTTGGTGAGGCGAGCCTCCTTGACGTCGACAGAGATGGGCTTTTCGCTCAGCACATGCAGGCCGGCGCCAAACGCGTCGCGGGTGATGGGCATGTGGAAATAGTGCGGGGTGGCGATGAGCACCATGTCGACCTTGCCGCTGCCCAGCAGATCCTTGTAGTTGGTGAAAAAGGGGACATCGTGCTGCTTGCCGAGGCGCTCGGCCTTGGCGGGGTCGATATCGCAGATGGCCGCGAGGACGGCGCCATCGACCGAGTTCATATAGCTGCAGTGATGACTGCCCATGCCACCAACGCCGATGATGCCCACGCGAACCTTGTCCATGCAACTCCTCGAATTGTTTAGGATTTGAGATAAATACCCTTACGCACAGAGCGTGTCAACATGACTCCGGGCGATAGGCCCACTACGGAACGGGGCCGAAATAACTTCCCGATTTAAGCGGCGGCGGGGATGACCTGGTAGTTCCATTTGGGCAGCAAGTCGTCGAATATGATTTTCATGTTTTGCTTGAATCCCTTCGCGCACGTGCGCCCAATCTCGTACACCTTGTCGAGGATGTCCACCGTCACCTTCAACCCGGTGCTGGTCTGGGTCTTCTCCATCAGTTCTTTGACGACCTGGGAAAATCAAAGAAGAGGAAAATCAAAGAGGAGGGGGATCGCTTGACGATCCAAACTGCCGGCACCTTCCATTGCACCCGTGCGTACCGGTCCGCATTCACGTTGTCGTCCCTCTTGCAGCGAGCAAACCGCCCCGCTAAGTTTTCGCCATACAAATACCTCGGCGCCGGCCAAAGCCGGCGAGGTGTAGTGAATGAAAGAGTCACACAATGAAGGCATAGCGAGCCACATTGGCCCCGAGTCATGGAGATTCGGCCGTAAGGCCGTTTCCCAAGCGTTGACAGGGGAAGGTATGGACTGGGTAATGAGCCTCGAAAGCAAGAGAGAGATGCCAAATCAGTCTCCAAACGACAATAGCTGGGAGTACGAATCCAGGCCCGTGTTCTTCTCCTGCCGGGAGCAAGTAGTCTGCGGGCGGGTGCTGTCAAGAAGAGCCGGTGGCCGATGAGTCGTGGTCAGCCAACTGCAATAAAAACACGCAGGTATCTGTTTCTCCCTCTGTTGCTCACCATAGCTGTGCTACTTCTGATCGTCGTTTCGAGGTTCACGCTTGAACCGACGTACTATTACGTCAGTTCGGATGAGCGTTTCGTCGACGTGGAGATTCCGCTGAAAGGCCGTGACATCGGTGCCGTGCGCCAGAATTTCGATCGCTACGTGAAGAACGGCAACCGGGACGTTGTTCTAATCAGGGTAACGCCCTGGCGATGGTACATCCCCCATCTGTGGGTATCCTACTGTGTGAATGATCGCTGGAAAGTCCCATGCCGCCCCGATCTCATGAGGGTCGTCGAGCAGCGACACCACCAGTACTTCGGCGATCAACTGCCCGACCCTTGAGACGACACCTGTCGATACCTCATCTGTATGCTATCATCCGCCACGCCATCACGACTGACGGGTCGGCTGGTTGCCGTGTTGCTCTTGAGTGCGTCCATAAGTGCGGACTCCGTGTGGGACGCCGCTAGTGGTGTCAAGCCGTGTAGTTGCTGATCATAGCAAGAGAAGCACGAGTAACGCCGGGCGGATGGATCTACCACGTGGTCAACCGTTCGGCCCGGCGGATGCGGATGCTCAAGTCGCAGAAGTCCCTGCTGCACGACTGGTCGCCTCATCGCCATGAAGTCCCAAGCCATCACCCCCATCCCCTGACGCCGGGGACCGCGTCCTATAATCCGCAATCCGATATCCGCTCTGCGCTATCACCGCACCACCCTATCAAATTACGAAACCCGGAAAGATTTCTTTTGAACAACCACCCGCCTCAAGCGTATAATCCTCCAGGAGACAGTGCGCCCCCGACCACCGCCTCTTGGTCAGGTGTTAGGCCTGCCCAGTTGCTCTTTGACATCAGAATAGCCCGCTCCACCACGTATGTGGTTCGGCCTCAAGCCGCTCTTGGATGGTCAATCAACAATCACCAATCAACAGGCGGCCGTTACGTTCCACGCTCTACGCTCTACGCTTTATCACTGATGACTAGCGACTAATGACTAATGACTAATGAGCAATCGGCAGAGTGAAACTTGATCACCTTACCCCCTCATCCGCACGTAACTCCTGATCCCACAAGGCCCCGCGCGGCGCCCCCCCCCCCCCCGCGGCGCAAGGGGGGAGGGGGCCGC
>JBBQTU010000259.1:0-5117 GCA_038213005.1 Tepidisphaerales bacterium
ACTGGTGCTGGAGTGCCAGGGTCAACGGCTGAGTTACGAGTTGTTGAGCAGCCGGCCGCAATTGAAGAAACCAAGGCGGACCGTGGTGAACAACCGGATGTGGAAGCCGTCGGCGAAGCATCCATGGAGCGGGTCGGGTGTCCGGCTTGCTCCGCGTGTAAACCTTGCTCCGGCTGCGCCTACGCAAGGTTTACACGCGGAAATACCTAAGGCAGCATGACATTTCTACTTCGGCTTAAAGCATGACATTTCTACTTCTTGACGACAGGAATGATGAATGATGAATGATGAATGATGAAAGACGAGCGGTATCGTGGGTGATAGGTGAGGCGTGATGGCGGAGAGCGTGGCGAGAGCGGCTTCGGCACAACGGGGGCTTACGGCTTGAGGTCGGCGCAGAGAAGTTCAGTCTGCGATGAAGCCCACGGAAATGGGGTCATACCGGAAACGAGCAATAGACCCATCCTTGATCCTCTCGATCGCTTCGTCGATTGCCGACAGCGGAACGAGAAACCATTCGCGTGGCTCGACCTGCCAGCCGAAGCGGTCCTTCAATTGCAGGTCGAGCCGCGCGGCAAACACCAGGTCCGGTGAACCCGGAAGCGAACGGTAGTGAAGCCGGTAGCGCCCGCCCATGGCGTGGACCAGACGGCGCACGATTACCTCTGGCCTCGTGTCCGTGGACTTCACCAGCGCCATGATTCGGGATCGCTCAAGCTTGCTTACCGTGTCGGCCATGCTGTACCGATTTTGGGACCACCGGCCTGCCTGCCCTATACTTTATCGCAACCTTAGGGAGCCTACCCATGGACACTGTAGCTCTGACAGCACTGAAGAAGGATTTCGCTGAATGGTCTGGCGGCTTTCCACCAGATTCGCTGGAACAGATCACTGTCTACATTGACTATACGCTTCCAGTCGGAACCAACCCCGATGAGGCCCGTCAGAGCCTGATTGGTTGGATGGATCAGGAAGCAATGGTCCCTCCCCGCTCCGCGAAAGCATAGTGCCCGCCCTACTCGACCTCGATCTTGAGCAACATGTCGCTCTCAACGCTTTCGAGGCGACGGTTGTACTCCTTGACGATCCGCTTGAGCGTACCAAGGAACCGCTGTTGGTCCCCTGTCGACATCTCGACAATGTTGCCGCCGATGAAGTCCTCGATCGCCTGTATCATCACGCGCTTGTCGATACCCTGATCCTCTGCGAGATGCCGGGCCTTCTCTGCCTGCTCACGCGGAACCAGCAGAAATGGGCGTAGGTTTGACTGTAGATTCTGGCCGCACTTCCGAAGGACGTCGCTGCTAGGGCTTGCGGTGACGTGGTACACGGTTGACCCAAGTATGAAATCGCCCGCCCGCCCTGTCTGAGCATCCCCTGCGTGGCCGGCATGGTTTGGAACGTCCGCCTCAGGGTGCCGCGTCTGAAGTTTCGCCCCGACAAGGTGCTGTTCAACCTTCCCGCCCGATCGGTCCTTTGCAACGGCCAGAATCGCGCCGATCCATGCATCAGGAGAGAGTTGTTGGTCGCAGTTGATTCGGAGGTGTTGGCGGTTCAGCCATTGCCTTGCCTGATCGGCAAGCAGTTCAATGGCTTGCAGCAGGCACTCGTCTCGCTTCGCCGTCTCCATCACAGCGAGTGCCGCCCCCCACTGCAACGCCTCAAAAAGACGTTGGCCATCCTGATGCCCAGCACGTGTTGTGACTTCCTTGAGATACCGCTTCGGCAAGCCGTAGCGATCCAGAACAGCTCCCAATCCTGAGCGAGCGTGCTTGATCTCTCCGCGCGCAGAAAGCACGTCCACCCGTTCCACCGGGCATTGCGTCCGCAGGTGGTCAAGCACAACGATACCGACACAAACCGTGTTGCGCGATGCAGCCTTTGCACCCGAGCACGCTGCCAGCCACGTCCTCAGAGGAGCCAACACTGGATTCGTCCGACTCATCGCTTCCGTCCCTTCCGCTTGGTCGTGGCCATGCCGATCATCGCAGTGATCTCCGGCCTCAGGTAGTGCTCCGAAATCCACTCGATTGCCGGCACGCACACTGCATCGCCAAACCCAAAGAGCGCCTGATTGAGCGGCACATCAATGGCATAGGAGTCGGGGACGCCCTGAAGCCTGGCACACTCCCGGCCTGTGAACAGTCGCACCTGAGAGCGGCCCATGCCTGCCTTGAAGAGAATCTGCCGCCCACTTCCACCGCGTGGCGTTCGCAGGCACCCGGCGATTCCATCGGTCCGGAGTTCAGCCATCGAGCGGCCGTTGCGGACCCTCCGGAAGGCCGTCGCGTATGACACCTGTTTCGCCGCGATCATGGCCTTGGCGTCTACAAGGTGCCGCTCGCTCAACTGGTCCATGAAGTACTTCGCCCGTTCGCGGTTCCACCACTCCTCAGCATCGTCCGGCAAGTCCTCAATCACCTTCTCCAGGGATATCTGTCGCTCCGGCAACGAAGGCAGGGGACGCAGATCCCAGCGGATATGCGGATGGGTGGTTATGAAAGCTGTCAGAGCGTTAGACCGCGGCCCGGGCTGCCATCCCCCTCCGTGACCGCCGCTCAGACGCTCATGTTTGGCGACCACGAAGAGCCGCGGCCTGCTCTGCGGCACCCAATGGGATGCGTTGATCGTGATGGCGTCCACGGCATAGCCCAGGGCGTTGAGGGCCACAAGCGCCTTCTCGAAGTCCTTGCCGTCATCTGACATCAGGAAGCCGACCACATTCTCCAGAAGGACAAGTGGCGGCCGACGGTCTCCCATCTCGGTGAGAATGCGGATCAGCCCCCAGAAGGCGCTCGACTCCTTACCATCCAAGCCATCCATCGAGCCGGCAATCGAAAGATCATTGCACGGGAATGATGCTGTGAACAACTCCGCCTCGGGAATGTCGGCCGCAGGCAGATTGTGGATGTCGCCAAGGTTGAAGTCGTCTCTGCCGAAGTTCGCCTCGTACATCCTTAGCTTCTGGGGCTCAATGTCGTTGGCGAAGATCACCCGCCAGCGCTGCCGCTCCAAAGCCAGCCGGACCAGGCCAATGCCAGCGAAGAACTCCACCGCCCGGTACGTCAGCGGAACGGCCGGGGCAACCAGCTTGCGCGATCTCGATACGGGTCTATGCATCTGCCGCGGATGCTACCACACGCCGGCCACTGTCCCAAATGGGTCGCGTCACACGCAGCCGGCACACTCTCGCCTGCATCGGCCGCATGCCCAGCGCGTCCGCCGCCGCCGAATGGCCGTCGTGGGCGTACTTCACGGACACGGATGGGATCATCGGTCGGTTCTCGCTCATTTACTTCTCCCCGGAATCTGGCTTCTTCTTGTTTCGTTTCAGTTTCTGATCGAGGTCTTCGATCTGTCGCAGATCCTCCGCGTCCGCATCAATCGCCTCTGCCGCACGGCGATTTGCGTCGAACGCCTCGTACCGCTCCTGTGCGATCGCCTTCATCTCGTCGTGGCTGAGCTTACCCGGCCCTTTGAGTACCGGCCGATCGTTGAACGCCAGCATCTTGTCCACGTTTTGGCGCCAGAAGTCGAGCGTCAGGTCTTTACGCTCCTTCACGCGCAGCTCCGCCTGCTCCAGGAAGATCACCACCAGCCGGTTCAGCGTATCAACCTCGTCGGCGCTCAGGTAGTTCTTCGCCACGATCACGTCTTGCTTGCGGACGCGCTGGCCGTCCCAAGCGGTCAAATTCATGTTCGGCTTCGACGGGTTGGCACGCTTCACCACGATTTCCGCCGCAGTGTGTCTCGTGGTTGCGAACAACAGCTTGTTTTGCACTTCGGCGAAGAATTGGTTGGTGTCCCGCTCCAGCACCTTGTAGTCAGAACTTAGCGAAAACAGATCCCGCACCTTCTGGTAAAATCGCTTTTCCGACGCCCGAATATCGCGGATCCGCGCCAGAAGCTCGTCAAAGTAGTCCCACCGCCCGGCATTCTTCAGCTTCTCGTCGTTGAGAATGAAGCCTTTGATCAGGTATTCCCGCAGGTTGGTCGTCGCCCATTGCCGAAATTGCGTGCCTCGGGGCGAGCGGATACGGTAGCCGATGGCAAGGATCAAGCCGAGGTTGTAGTAAGTGAGGACACGCTGCACCTCGCGAAGCCCTTCGGATTGAACTGTCAAGGATTCCTTGACAGTTGCCTCCGGCTGTAACTCCTGCTCTTCAAAGATGTTCTGTGCATGCAGGGAGACGTTCTGCTTGGTCGTCTGGAACAATTCGGCGATCTCCGCCTGTGTCAGCCAGATCGTCTGCCCGTCCACCCGCAGATTCATGCGGGTCTGCCCGTCGTCGGAGGTATACAGGATCAGATCGCTCATCCATTACGCTCCTTTCTTCGTTCGCTTCACCGGCGCCGTGCAGGAGCCCTGTTTTTCCGTCATTTGCGTGTACAACTCGAACAGCTTCTCCAGCCGCTCGGTGTCGTTGCGGAAGTGGCGGCCGATGTAGATGCGCTCCAGCGTCTCGTCGTTGCGTTCGTGGGCCGCCCGCAGGTCGGCAGGCATCCCCCTGGAAACACCCTTGGGAACGCCGACGTCCTCGTCGGCATTTCGTAAAGAGCCGACGGGGACGTCGGCGTTCCCGGAGGCGTTCCCGGCGAAGAGTTTGCCGTTGACGTAGGGGAACTTCATCGCGTAGGGGCGGAGGTTGCTGGTGGCGCGGTCTTCCCGCCGCATGTCCATAGCGCGGAAGAGCTCAGAGAGCACTTCGTGGACGTTCGAGCCGTTGCGCTCGGTCATTTTCTCGACAGTGTCGGTGAAAAGGCGACTGTCGACGAAGATGTTGGTGTCTTCGGCAAAGAAGCAGAAGATCAGCCGGGCAAAGAAGTGGTTCAAATCCTGCCGCCGGGCGGCGGTGTCCCAGTCGGGATTTTCCTTGAGCAGTTCGACATAGAGCTTGTTCAACCGGCCGGTGGCGCGGATGTCGAAGGCGTTTTCGTCGATCCGCTTGACGGTGGAGATGCCGGCCAGCGAGAGGAAGTAGGCGAAGCGGTTGGGCAGATCGACGAAATCGCAGGCGAGAGGCTCGCCGTCATCGAAGCGCTCGGCCTGGAGGGTCTGGCCGTCGGTGGCGAGGATGAACCGCGCCTTGTGCTTGGCGGTTGCCGGGCTGGTGCGC
>JBBQTU010000260.1:0-5108 GCA_038213005.1 Tepidisphaerales bacterium
GCCGGGCGTTGGCCTGGCGGGGGTCTATTACTTCCCGAAACATGCGCAGAACCAGAGCGATTGCTTGGGCTTCCATGCACAAGCTCCTTTTGTGTTTGATTGAACCAACTGTTACCTGCGCGAGATCTCGGCTAACGCTGGCGGCAGCTTAGCAGCTTTGCGCAAAAGCGCAAGTTCTGGCAAATATCCGACAGCATGTGATTCCGCCCTGGGGGCGACACCGCCCATCCTCGCTAATGTGTCAGACGCCCCCACCCGACCGCCCCCACGCCCCCTCAGTCTCGCTTCTTCTGAGCATACTCTGCCGGCAGTTGCAGCACGTCGCCTTCCTTCACACCCGCGCGTGCCGCAGCGCCCTCGTTCAGTTCGATGGCGTACAGCACCGCCTCGGTTGACTCCACGCCCGTCTCGTCCAGCGGTTTCATCTGCCGAATCGTCGCCACGCGCCCCGAAGCGTCCACATATAGAATGTCCAAAGGGATCAGCGTGCTGCGCATCCAGAATCGCAGAAACTGCCGATGCTCAAACACGAACAGCATGCCATGGTCCGCCGCCATCGACTTCCGGTGCATCAGACCGGTCTCGCGCAGCTTCGGCGTGTCGGCCACTTCCAGGACAAACGTCTCCTGGCCGATCTTCATCGAAACCGTGCGAAGGGGCTCCGCCGCCGGCTCGGTTGAACAACCCGCCAGCATCATTACCAGCAGCACCAGGACGATCCGACTGGTCATTTTTTCACCGCATAAATGCCGGCCGCCCCCAGCAACCGGCGGACGACCTCCATCGGCAGCCCGACGATATTGGTGTGCGAGCCCGAGACGCGCGTCACGAACGGGTCATCGTCCTGGATGCCGTACCCCCCCGCCTTGCCCTGCCAGTCGCCCGACGCCACGTACGCTTCGATCTGTTCATTCGTGAGCGCCGCCATACGCACGCCGGACATCACCCGCGTCGCCTGCACCATGTCCCCGCCTTTGCGGATCACGCAGACGCCGGTGATCACGATGTGCGTCGTCCGCGACAGAAACGCCAGCATCCGCCGGGCCTCGTCCGCATTCGCCGGCTTGCCCAGGATCTGATCCCCAAACGTGACGATCGTGTCGGCCGCCAGGATCACGTCCTCGGGAAACTGCTCGGCAACCGCCTCGGCCTTCGCGCACGCAAGCTTCTGTGCAAACTCCGGCGGATAGACGCCCGCCGGCACCGTCTCGTCTAGTTCGGCCGGCTTTACGACGAACTCGTACCCCGCCTCCTCAAGCAACTGGCGGCGACGGGGTGAAGCACTGGCCAGAATCAACTGCATAGCGGACACCCGCGTAGTGTGGCGGTAACGCCAACATAGTATTTGCGACTTCCGCCTCCCTCTCCTCCCCCTTGGGGGAGGCTGGGCGGGGGTTCCAGACGCTCGCTCTCGCGCGATGTGGCCAGGCTCAATACCACTAGTGCGACGACTTCACAGCCAGGTCGCCCACCTGCGGCTCACGCTCATCAGCACCGGCAATATCATAGCTCACATGCACAGCGTCGGCCGTCTTGGCGACCACTTTGCCCGCCGCGATGATGTGCCGTTGACTGTCCATCAGCACCACGACATCGCCTTCCTTGAAGTCTGCAACAACAACATCGCCCACCGCCACCAGCCCCTTGCCAGGCAGGGCCGCGATTACCACGCCCACGCGCGCATCGGGATCGATCGCCACATAGCTCTGGCGGACTTCCTGAAGCACCTCAGACGACGCGGACGAAGCAGTCTGCTTCTTCTGATGGCAACCCACCACCACACCCAGCATCAGCGCCGCAACAAGCATTCCGCGAGACTTCATGTGAGATCTCCTAAGTGTTCTGTCCCGATTTGACGCCACGCATGAGCATTCACTCTTGCCGGGCGAATCGAAACCTTCATTACAGCAGTAGTTAAAACGATTCGCAGCTTTCATGCAAGAGGCGGCGTGTCGCGAACAACAAACCCGATCGCCCTGCCCTGACCGCCCAACGACTGACCAACCACGGCCGTTTCCAGCATGAACGGCTCCTTCGCGTGTGTATGGGTGACAGCCACTCCCCCATCATAACCGTTCCCCGCACACCCCGCCGCGAGGAGTACCCCCCCCAACTCTCGATCCACCAGCCCTTTCCCCGCTCCGATCTTTGGTAGACTTAAGTGCGATCGGATGGACAAGATGCGCACGTTTTTCAGGGGTGAGGGGAGGGGGTCGGGAGAGCAGTGCTGATAAAGACTTACGCGCGATTCATGGGGGCAGATGATCAAGTTTCCTTCATCATTCGTCACCAGTCATAAGTCATTAGGCAAGAACAGAAACTGTTGATTGTTGATTGAGATTATAATCGCACCTGTTAGGTATGATATCTGACATCGGATACCGGACCTCGCCAGTGCGATTATCGGCGGATAATGTCCGAATATTCACTTTTCAGAGCACCAAGGTCGGCGCGCACACCGTCCACCGCGGCTAATAGTTGTAAGTATAAGATAGGAAGCTGGACGGGTCAAGTCCAATCTGAGGCATGTGCCGTTTTTCCGGCGGACGCCCGTCCCGGCGTGCCCAGGAAAGAAAAAGAGGACGCGGTTCCATTTGGAACGGATAAGGGGAACATCCCACCTTATGGTTGCGGACTTTGGGAAGGTGGGGTGTTCCTCTTTTCCTCTGCCGGCCGTTACCCCAAGCAACGCCGTTTCCCATTAACGCCGCTGGCGAGGACGAAGCTTGTATCACGCCACGTTCAGGGCCACAATGCGATCATGGAAACGGGCAATGACGTCGAGTTTCCCACCCATGGCCTGGATGACGCGGCGCAGGGTCTTTAACTGGAAATCCTCCCGGCTCTCCATGGCGTTGATCACCGGCTGGCTGATCTTCAGCGACTCGGCCAACTGCTTTTGCGTGATCCCCAGGCTCTTGCGCAAATCGCGCAGCGCCAGCCGACGGGCCTCCTTCTCCGCCCAGGCCATGGCGGCGGCCATTTCCTTCTCACTAAGGTGCTTCTTGAACACATCGTCAACCGGCTTGGTCTTCATGCTCCACCTCGCAAATAGTCACCGTACAGGCTGTCAGCGCGGGCGATCAGTTGGCGATAAAACCGTGATTCGCTGACGCCCCGCTTGTCGCCGGCCACCAGCAGGATGGCATTTCGTTCCGGATCAAAAATGAAGGCCACCCGCACCGCCAGACGTTTGGCGTTGATCCGAAGTTCCTTCATGTTGGCATAGCGCGAACCCTTCAGAGTGTCTGCATAAGGGCGGCTCAAAGTCGGCCCCGCGATCTTCAGCAAATCTACCAACCGCAGAATCTCGCGGCGGCAGTCCTGGCTCTGCTGGTCCAGCCATCTCTCAAACTCGCTCGTGACCAGCACGTTCCACATCAATGTGATTCTATAGCCTCGGCTCTAAATAGGGCAAGCAGTGAGCACCGGAGCACTTTCATTTTCATTGCGCGTGCCCGTTCTTTCGGGCAGATGCAAGTTGCGCGTGAGCGGATGGTTGGAGCGAATATGGTGCTGAAAGTGTGTCGCCCTGTCAGGGCTCATTCAGGGTGAATGGTTCTTACCCAGGGCTGCGCGAGTACGCTTACCCTGGCCTTAAGAATGCCGCCCCGTTGGGGCTAAGAAGAAAACGCGTGCCCGAAAAAACGGGCACGCCCAAGCGAACCTTCCCCGCCACCCCGCTATGACTTGGACAGACTCCTCGGTATAGTGGCGAGCGCTTTGGAAACTTCTGTTGCTGTACTAGGTTCAACCGGCTCCATCGGCACCAGCACGCTCAGCGTCATTGAGCATCTGGGGCCACCTTGGCGCGCCGCGGCGCTCTCCGGGCACCGCCAGACCAAACTCCTCCTGGAACAGGTTGAGCGATTCAAGCCCTCCGCCGTCGCCGTCACCGACCCTGCTGCCTATACCGCCGTCTGCACCCAACTCTCCGGCAAGCCCATCACCGTCTACGCCGGCCAGCAGGGCCTCATCGACATGGTCCAGCGGGACGATGTCGATGTCGTTCTGGCCGCCATCGTCGGCTCGGCCGGCCTGCCCGCTGTCATCGCCGCCATCGAAGCCAGGAAGAAGTTGGCCCTGGCCAACAAGGAAGCCCTCGTCGTCGCCGGCAGCCTGGTGATCCCGCTTGCCCGCAAGCTCGGCGTGCCGATCCTGCCCGTAGACTCCGAGCACTCGGCCGTCTTTCAGGCCATGCAGGCCGGCAAGGCATCCCAGATCCGCCGCGTCATCCTCACCGCCAGCGGCGGCCCGTTCCGCAACGCCACGCGAGACCAGATCGAAAACGCCACCCTCGCCGATGCCCTGAACCACCCAACCTGGCGAATGGGGAGCAAGATCAGCATCGACTCGGCCACCTTGTTCAACAAAGCCCTCGAGCTGATCGAGGCCTGCTGGCTCTTTGACATTCCACCAGAGAAGATCGAGATCGTCATTCATCCCGAGTCCCTGATCCATTCGATGGTGGAGTTCATCGACGGCTCGGTGATCGCCCAGCTTTCGCCCCCGGACATGCGAACGCCCATCCAGTATGCCCTGACCTATCCGGACCGCGCCGACGGCTGCGCCCGCAAGCTCGACCTGCACAAGGCCTTCTCGATGACTTTCCAGCCGCCGGATATCCAGCGGTTCCCCGCCATCGGCGTCGCGTACGAAGTCGCCCGCAAAGGCGGAACCGCCGGTGCCGTCCTCAACGGCGCCAACGAGGCGGCCGTCTCAGCCTTTATGAAGGGGCGCATTCGCTTCGGGCAGATTGCCCGGGTCGTTTGCGATACAATTGCAGCACACCAGGTCCGGCAGAGCCCGACACTGGAATATCTGATCGAAGCAGACCGTTGGGCTAGAGCGATGGCCGAGTCGTGTATGACCGATAGGACGCTGGTTCGCGTCTGAAATACCTTTGAATCCATGGTCGGTGCGAAGAAGCTCGCCCCCGCCAACTGAATGGGAGTGCCTGTGACCGGAGTTATCCTGCTGATTGTTGGATTTGGGTTCGTGATCTTCGTTCACGAACTGGGGCACTTTCTCGCCGCCAAGGCCGTCGGCATCAAGGTCGAGCAGTTCGCCCTGGGCTTCGGCCAGGCGCTCATCTGCTGGCGCAAAGG
>JBBQTU010000261.1:0-5101 GCA_038213005.1 Tepidisphaerales bacterium
AAGTGCAGGCCGGTCAGTCCCGTGCGCCCCATCGCGCGCCAGACCGCCCCCCGCCATCGCTCCTGACGCGACCACTTGGGCGACCGAAGAAATCCAGCGACCTTCTTCATAGTTCCAGCGGGAATATCTGTACCGTGCGTGTCGATATATCTGCTTCATAACTCTAGCAATGACAAGGCCACCCGTTCCACAGGGTGGCCTTGCGCAATTGCTGTATCGCCACCGAATCAGAGCGACGGCCAGTTGGCCGGCGAATTATCGTCCACCGGCGGCAACGCCTCGCCCTCGCTCTTGGCGGGGATGTATTTCACCCGCTTCACCACGTTCTGGTAATCATACCACTGCGTGCTGAACAGGTTCTGCAGTTCCCGCACTAATTGCTCTCCCATCGCCTGCGAAGCCATCTGCACAACGTCGCTGGTGAGCCGCGAACGCACATCGTCCAGTTGCGTCACAAACACCCGCGCGTCGCGAGGCAGCGGCAGCACCGCAACCGGCTTGGGATCGTCCTTGGTCTTCATCGCCAGCAGGGTGGCCACCTCGGACACAAACCGCCCAACTGCGGCGTCGTCCACCAGGTGCAGCCCCAGGATGACCTGTGACCTGCGACTGAAATAGTCGCTGGTCAGCAGCGGCTTCTTGGACGCCTGGGTCGTCGTGGCAAACCCCTTCTCCTTCGCGGCCGCCATGAACGCATCGGCCGCCTCGCGCGCCAGCTTCATCGACTGCGCCAGCCGCCAGTCCTTCTCCACCTGCTCCTTCACCTCATCCAGCCCTGATGGCTTACGTGCGTTGTCCGACGCCGTTAGACGGAACACATAGACATTATTCGCCTCATCCCTCAGCATCTGCGACGGCTGCCAGGATTCCAGCGCCTTGGGCAGGCCCGGCGTCCGCCGCTGCTCACGCTCCACCACAGCCTTGTCGGCCTTGGGATCGAGCATCGCATACCGCGGCATGGGGATCTGGGCGATCGTCCGCGACATCCCGATCCCGCCCTTGGTCAAGAGGTCGCGCTGCGAGAGATAGTCGCTCCACTGCTCGATCGTCAGCGACACGTGGAACCGCGTCTGCACGTCCTTCGCCAGCTTCTGCAGATAGTCGTAACTCTGATACGCCACGCCCATTGAACTGGGCTGGGTCGTGCCGGTGGGCGCCTGGAATGTCGCCCAGTCGGCCGAAAGCACGCCGCTGACATAGCGATAGACCTCGCCCTGGAGCTTCTCAACCTCCGGCTTGATCATCGCCTCCATGACATCCTTGCGCACTTCCTCAAACGGCTTGATGATGCGCCGGGTGGTCGGCCCGGTCGCGCTGGTCTCCTGCGTCGTCGCACTGAACGCCGCCTGGTTCACCAGGTAATACTTCCGCGCGTCGACTTCCCACCGCGCCGGCGACTGCCTGGCCTCCACGGCCTTCCGCAGTTCCGTCGCCGGGATGCACAGGTACTGCAGCTTCGCGCGACTGGGGAAGCGGTAGCCAAACCCAAACGCGTCGGTGCTGGGGTCGGCCGTCTCCCGATCCACCTCCACCCACTTGTCGTACTGCTCCTGGAGTTGCTCCTTCGTCGGGGTGGGCACTGTCAAGGCAAAATCGGCCGCGGCGAAATCCACGGCATTCACTTTCATCTCCTGAAAGCGGGTCGCCAGTTCATAGTCTCGATACGGCTGCGAAACCTTGATCACATCCGCCGCGTGGCCGAAGGCATCCTGGACCATCAGGAAGTTCGCCAGCGTCCGCTTCACAAATTCCACGTTGTCCAGGCTTCTCATCTCCATGCCAACCACGCGCACCTGCTTGAGCAGTTCTTCCGCGCGGGTTCGCGACACGAACATCCCCATGTTCGCCGCCTCTTTCTGCAGCAGCATATACAGATCGCGATGCTCCTCGATCTGCTGAGCCGCCATCGGGCCAAACAGCGACGCCAGCGGCCGCGCCCCATATCCCTCCGACCCCACCAGCAGGTTCCGCTTCAGCAGTTCCCATTCCTGCTGCGAATTCACCAGGTCCGTCACGTAGACGGTCTTCCCGTCGATCATGCCCGCCGGCGTGTTGCTCCGGGTCTGCCCCCGGCCCGACATCGTCGGGACCAGAAAGGCCACCATCAGGCCCACTGCAAAGAACGCCATCAGTCGGCGACGGTACTTTTTCAAGACTTGATACATTTTTCCTCAGTTCTAACTTCTTCTGTCCATCAAATTCCGCGTCCACGCACCAGGCCGTCGTCGGCTCGCCCCAACGCGCAGTCAACCGCCCGCGTGACCGCCTACTCTGCCTTCAACTGCTGCTCCAGCCGCGAAGCATCCTTCGCGGCCGTCTTGCCCAGCGGTTGGTCGGCATGTGACTGCGCCAGGTCGCTGTAGATTGCCAGAGCGCCTTTCAGATCGCCATATATCTCGTGAAGCTGCGCCACCCGGTATAGGCTCTCCGGCACGTAGGGCGTATCGGCCGCCGTACGCGACATCGCCACCACCCGCATGTACGCAATGCAGATATCTTTCGCCGTATTCGCATCCGGCTTCGCCCCGGCCTTGCCGTCCATGGCCTCGGCCAGGCAATACAACGCCATGGCCTGCTGACGCGGATCGACAAACAGTTCCTTACCGCCCGCGATCTGCCCCTGCGCCTTGTCATATTGCTTGTCCGCCAGCGCCACCCGTGCCAGCCCGATCCGCACATCGCCCGCCAGCCGAATGGCCGACGGGTCGTTCATGTCCATCGTGCCCGACTTCAGAATCTGCTCGCCCAACTTCGCCGCCGATACCAGGTCATTCTGGGCACGGTACACTTCCAGCAGCAGGCTCTGTAGCGCCTGCTTCGCGCCCTTGGACAGCGTCGCATCGTTGCTCGCCGCCGAAAGCTCCGTCACCGCCGCCGCCAGTTCAGCCACCGCGGTCTCGGGGGGCGTCGGCCTGGCTTTCTGTGCAGCCTGCACATCCTTGCGAACCAGGGAGATATAGCTCGAAACGGCAACGTCAAACTTGCCGCTCTTATTCGCCGAGTCCAGCATCCGAGGCAGGATGTAATCCTTCAGCCACGGCCGCTTGGTCGACTTGAACGCCGCCTTATACGCATCGGCCGCCTGCGCTGGCTGCTGCGCCAGATACGCCGTCTCGGCCTTCGCGAGCTCTGGCTCATCGGCGATGCTGATGCGGGTGATCTTGCTCAGCGACACCGGCTCGACCGGCCGACCGTCGATGGAGAACTCGATCGACCCGTCCCGCACCGACGTAATCTTCACATCCTTGCGCTCCAGCGAACCGATGAACACCGAATCGGCCAGCGCCGGCAACGCCGCACCGGCCACCACCAGCGCCATCAGCCAGCGTGCCCCATGTGTTCGCGGACAACTGAACATGCCTCGTTCCTTTCTCTACAGGCACTGCGCCCTGAGAGGAGCCAGCCACGATAACGTCCCTTTTCCGCAAAGAAACCAATCGGTTTCCCATGCGCGGCCACGACATGGCAACCCCAGCGGCGCCGCCATCTCTGCCGATATGGCATAATACCCAAACCCTGCGCCTTGGCTAGGACTCCGTCCAACCCCGGCAGCCGTGCCCCTTTTGCCGGGAGTTCGCGTTCTACAGGAAATCCCTCCGAATTCTTTGAGGGAGCCTCAGGGAATGGGCGTAATGCCCTGGGCTCTCATCGCCGCTTGGGCGGCCGGGGTGCGGAGGTTGAGGAAGATTTCGGAGGCGGTTGGGGGAGCGGCCGGGGCGATATAGGCGATCAGCGGTTCGGTGAGCGGGTACTCACCGCCAAAGACGGCCGGTGAGGTAGGGAGGATGGGCCGGCCGGGTCGGACGGTCAGGGCTACTACGGTATAGGAGGAGCCGGACGCCGCCTTGCTGGGATTTTCTGGTTCCGATTTGTCTTCTTGTTTCGGATTTCGTGCTTCGGATTTCGTGCTTCCCGCCAAGGGCAGATCCTCCGGCGTGTACGCACGCCCGGCCACGCTGGTGGCGCTGAGGATGCCGATGGCGTTGGGGTTCATGGAGATGGCGGCGAGGATTTCGGCGTCTTCGTCGAGGCGTTCGGCCGGGCCGGCCGAGGTGATGGCGAGGCGCGAGTAGGCGAGACGGGAGATGGGATTCATCAGGGCCGGCATGAACCGGTGGATGGGGTTATATGTAGAGTTGGCCATCGGGGACGCCCAGGGCTCGCCAGTCGCGCACCTGCCCGGCAAGGATCATCCGCAGTTCATTGGGGGTGAGAGCGGTCTTGCCGGTCTTGGGGTTGACGATGACGGCGGCGACGTGGGCGCCGATGGTGTAGGTTTTGAGGCCACTCCTCTCCAGTTCCTGCCATTGGGCGGCGAGGGAACCGGGTTTGGGGGTGGGAACCAAGTTTGGGTCTGAGGACGCGGCGGTGGCCGCGACGGAAGGGGCTACACCCGGGGCGGCTGTGCTACGGGGCGGATTTGGCTGTCCAGTGGGGCCGGCCGCCCCGGCCGCCCATTCCGTCCCGTACCAGCAGGCCCTCGCGTCGCCCCTCAACCCCGGCCAACCCAGCGTGCCGATGGGTGGTCCCCACGAGAGCAGGACCGAGTGCCGGCCCGCGAGGAACAGCGTCGCCAGGCGGTCCGTGGTTTCCGGTTCGTACTTCAGTTCAACCGGCCGGGTGGACCGGGTGAAGGCGAGGGTAAGATCGCGTGCGAGGTAGTAGAGGGAGCCCTGGCCGCAGACGGTGAGGGGTTCACCCTTGCCGGCGCGGAGGAGGGCCAGACGCTCCTGGGCCTTGGTCTGGGCGTCGGCGATTGGGGTGATCCGGCCGAGTGTCTCGGCCACGGCCGCGCCCTGCTCGTTGACGCACCAGGCGGCGAAGTCTTTGACCTTCTGGGAGAATGAACCGGGACGCAGCTAGTTGCCTTCCCTAAGCATTCCGCCATCCTCTCCACATCAGGAGAATGAACCGGGACGCAGCTAGTTGCCTTCCCTAAGCATTCCGCCATCCTCTCCACATCATGCCAAGACGACCTCGCATCGCTCCCGGCGGCTGGGTGTATCATGTGTTCAACCGCTCGGCCGGCCGAATCAAACTGTTCCGCCACGACGAGGACTTCGCGGCCTTCGGCCGCCTGCTGCTGGAAGCCCACGAGCGG
>JBBQTU010000262.1:0-5086 GCA_038213005.1 Tepidisphaerales bacterium
CGCACTGATGCCAACTTAAAATCGGGGTGGCATGGCCAGATCGGTACTCCGAGATGGCCATGATGTCCGCCCCTTGCTCATTCCGGAGTACCGGCCTGAGCATGCCACCCATGTTGATGGACTTCGGCCGCAGCACACTAGCGCCTTGACCGGCTGGGCTGTCCAGCTATCGTCGCCGAATGGGTCGCGGCGCGCCAGGGTCAGTTCCCAGCGCGACTGCTCCTTTCTTGTCGTGACGGCATTCACTCGGTCCGACCAATCCGCCGGGTAGGGCGTCAGGCGATGGTTGCCCATGACGCGGCAGGATTTGTTGCATAGCCTTTGATGCGGGGGGGAAATTGTGGCAGAATGGTCGGGTCGCCGGTGCGATGGGTTGGTCGGGCGACAATAGACTGGAAGGAATGCCATGCTGCTTCAGACGAATAGCTATCTTGTTCCGCCGGAGAAGCGGGATGAACACGTGGGGCTGATGAAGCGATTTGCGCAGATCCTGCATCGGCTGGGGTGCGAGCGGTTTGAGATTGTGGAGCAGATGGGGCCGGAGTGGACACCGGGCGAGGTTGGCCGGTGTGTGCAGCTTATGCAGTTTCGCGATCGCAAGCACCAGCAGCAGGTGCAGCAGGCGGAACAGACCGATCCCGATGCCCAGGCGGTGATTGCGGAATTCGTGGCGCTACTGGATATTCCATATCAGCAGGACCAGGGGTATTTTGCCAGCGGATACTATGAGTCGATTCTGCCGGGTGTGGCGTCGGCGACGGAGCATGCGCCGGTGCATCATGCGCCAATGCATGCGGCCGCGGAGCCGCCGGCCTCCGCGCCCTCGCCCGCGCCGCGTGGGCCGACGGATGTGCCGATTTTGTGATACGGCTGGACCGGGGGTGCGGCCGACGCACAGGGCGTGATCTGCGGGGGAGGCGTTGGGGTGCTGCTGTGCGGGCGAGGATGCCGCGCACTACGGGGTGCGGATGTGCCGATCTTGTGATGCGGCTGGACGCATGGGTCCCGCGGCCGTGTGCCGCCGTTACAGGGCTCTTCGTGTCGGAGATCGGCTGACCCAGGGCTACGCGGGTACGCTCACCCTGGGCTGAAGGATGGCGCCCCGTTGGGGCTTGGAAGGTCAGTGTATTTACGCCGGCGACTGCTTAGAACAGAGAAACCGGGACCGCTTTGCAGCGGTCCCGGTTCTGTTTGGCAGCTCGACTGATCGTTGGCTTAGAGCCGGCTGATCAGCAGTTCACGCTGGAAGAGCATTTCCTTTGGCATATCGGCGCCAATCTTGAGGAACATCTCCTGCTGGCTGAGAAGTTCGGCCTGGAGGTCGGCATTGCTGACGCTTTCCAGTTCCTTCATGGCCTTGTCGTCAATGCCCAAGCCGTCGACGTTGATCCCGCCGGCGCGAGGCATCCAGCCCAGGGGCGTTTCGATTGCATCGGCCTGGCCGTTGCAGCGGGCGAGGATCCATTCCAGGACGCGCATGTTGTCGCCGAAGCCCGGCCACATGAACTTGCCCTGGTCGTTCTTGCGGAACCAGTTGACGCAGAAGATACGCGGGGCGTCGCCGATCTTGCGGCCCATGTTGAACCAGTGGTTCAGGTAGTCGCGGATGTTGTAGCCAATGAAGGGGAGCATGGCCATCGGGTCGCGACGGACGACGCCGACCTGGCCGGTCGCGGCGGCGGTGGTTTCGGAGCCGAGCATGGCGCCGACGTAGACGCCGTGCATCCAGTTGTAGGTCTGGTAGACCAGCGGGACGGTCTTGGAGCGGCGGCCGCCGAAGATGATGGCGGAGACGGGGACTCCGGCGGGATTATCGGCGTCGACATCCAGCACGGGGTTGTTGATCATGGGGGCGGTGAATCGGCTGTTGGGGTGGGCGGCCTTCTTGCCGCAACCGGGCGTCCACTCCGAGCCATCCCATGCGGTGGCCTTGGCGGGGGCGGGGTAGTCGCAGTCTTCCCACCAGACGTCATAGGTGCCGTCGTCGAGCTTCACCAGGGCGACGTTGGTGTAGAGGGTGTCCTTCTTGATGGAGAGCATGGCGTTGGGGTTGCTCTTCATGTTGGTGCCGGGCACCACGCCGAAATAGCCGTATTCGGGGTTGATGGCGTTGAGCTTGCCGGTCTTCTGGTCGACCCACATCCAGGCGATGTCGTCGCCGAGCGTGGAGACTTTCCAGCCGTTGTCGACGTACTGCTTGGGCGGGATGAGCATGGCGAAGTTGGTCTTGCCGCAGGCCGAGGGGAACGCGGCGGCGACGTACTGCTTCTGCCCCTTGGGATTGGTGATGCCCATGAGCAGCATGTGCTCGGCCATCCATCCCTGCTGCTGGCCGAGATAGCTGGCGATTCGCAGGGCGAGGCACTTCTTGCCGAGCAGGGCGTTGCCGCCGTAGCCGGAGCCGAAGCTCCAGATGGTGTTGTCGGCGGGGAAATGGCAGATGTAGCGACGGTCGGGGTTGCAGTCGCCGACGCTGTGGAGACAGCGGGTGAACTTGTCGGAAGTGCCGAGCTGCTTCCAGGCGACGGCGCCCAGTCGGGTCATGATGCCCATGCTGACGGCGACATAGAGCGAGTCGGTGAGCTCAACGCCCACCAGCGCCAGAGGCGAGCCGATGGGGCCCATGACGAACGGCAGCACATACATCGTGCGGCCTTTCATGGAGCCTTTGAACAGGTCGTTCAACTTGGCGTAGGCCTCCTTGTCGTTCATGAAGTTGTTGGTCTGGCCGGCGATGTCCGGGTTGCTGCCGCAGATGAACGTGAGGTGTTCGACGCGGGCCACATCGTTCTGATTGGAACGGTGGAAGTAGCAGCCGGGGAGTTTCGTCTGATTGAGCTCAACGAAGACGCCGTCTTTGCAGCCCTGGGTGAGAAGGGCCTGCTTTTGGGCTTTGGAGCCGTCACAAACCATCACATTGTCCGGCTGACAATGTTCGATGCATTCCTTGACCCACGCACGCACATGAACGTTGGGGATGGCCCCAAGCGCTGTATCAAATTGACTCACGACCACATCCTTTCGAGAAAAAACAGAGCACCAGTTGGCTAAGTATCACAATACTGCTCAAGCGCGACCCGGCTTACCGAGATTCGGTCTGTAGCTTTTACCGGATTGCTCCGGGATCGAACAGGTCCAATCTTGCCGGGCTCGGCCGGGCAATTAACATCGTGAAATTATTCACGAAGCATATCAACCGGGGCGATTTTGTCAAATCCGTCGAGCAAAATCGACAAGGGGGGCGTGCCCTGTCAATCCGGGAAAGCACGAAATACGAAGCACGAAACACGAAACAACGCGGAAACGGAGGAAACTCGAAGCAGCAAATGCGGAGCGGCACGGACATGGGGCACGTCGCCCGGATTTTCGGGCACGCCCGACAAGGGCAAAGGGGGGTGCGGGCCGCGTTGGGCCTGATTGTCGGCGTGGCGGCCGGCGGGCAGATGCGCGGGTTTTGCCGGGAGGGGGTGGGGGGTATCCCGGGGCCTTGTGGGATAAGGAGTTATGTGCGATTGAGGGGGTCAGATGCTCAAGTTTGGCAAGGGACGATCGGAGGTCGGAGGTCGGAGAGCGGAGAGCGGAGGTCGGAGGTCGGAGAGCGGAGGTCGGAGAGCGGAGGTCGGAGGTCGGAGGTCGGGGGTCGCTTGTTAGGTAGGGAATAGGAATGGCGACATCGGGCCTGAGGGCGGCGTTGGTGGTTGGCCACTGAGCAGGGCTATAGACTTGTCAAAGAGCACCGGATGGCGCGGGGAGTCCGCGCTTGCGTATTTGGGTAAGTATAGGTGGTGGGGATTGGCGGGTCAAGGGAGAATTTCGGATTTCGGATTTCGGATAGCGGATGGCATCCCAGGAGAGGGCGGGAGAGCGGGAGAGCGAGAGGGCGGGGGCAGTGGAAACCGGAAAGAGAGATGTTGGGGAATGCGGAGGCGGGTTCCGGGGCGGGACGGATTGATGGGAGCAGCTTACTCAGGCCGCAGAGATTCTTCGCACAGTTCTGATTCCTTAATTCTTGCGTGGGAGGCATTGCATTGCGACGGGCTCAGCATTAGGGTGGTGGTCATTCAACTCAGGTCGGGCGGGATTGCATTTCGCTGGCCGGACACTGAGGACAACTCTGGGAAAGGCATCATCATGGTTTCGCTTTGCACACGGGCGTATCGGGCGATTGGACGCGCGATTCAGAGTTGCGGGCCAATGATGGTGGCCAATGGCACGCGGAGGAACGCCTGGTGCGAGGCGCTGGAAGCGCGGCAACTGCTGTCGGATGCCTCGCCGGCGATTCAGTTGTTTGATGCCAAGCCGGCCGTGTTTGTGGAGAACCAGGGGCAATGGTCTGATGCTTCGGTCTACTATGCCTACAACTCTGGCGGGGCGAGCATTGCCTTTGGCAGCGATGGGCTGCGGTTTCGCCTGACGCAATCGGCTCCGGTGGCGGCCGATGCCGCGGCACCGGGAGGCGAGTTGGCGGCGAATCAGAGTTCGCCACTACCTGCGGCCGAGGTGGAGTCCACTTCGTTTTCGATGCAGTTTGTGGGGGCGCATCAAGTCACGCCGCAGGGGGAGCAGCAGGCGGATGGGGTTTACAACTACTTCATCGGCGAGCAGGCCGACTGGCGCTCTAATGTGCCGGGCTACCAGACGGTTTCCTATGACAACCTGTATGACGGCGTGACGCTCAAGACCTTCGGGCAGAAGGGGAGCCTGAAGTACGAGTTCCATGTGGCGGCGGGGGCGGATTACCAGCAGATTCAGGTTCACTACGAAGGCATTCAAGGCTTGCAGATCAGCGAAGATGGCTCGCTGCGGGTGCAAACCTCGCTGGGGGAGGTGGTGGATGCTGCCCCCTATGTCTATCAGGAGGTACACGGCCAGCGGGTGGCGGTGGCCGGACAGTACACGCTGACCGACAACGACACCTATCGCTTTGCGGTGACTGGGAACTACGACGTAACCAAAGAACTGGTGATTGACCCGGATCTGGCCTGGGCCACCTACCTGGGCGGCAGCGGCAGCGGCTACGACTGGTGCTATGGCATCGCCGTTGACAGCGGCGGCAACGCCTAGGTGACGGGGGACAGCACTTCGA
>JBBQTU010000263.1:0-5075 GCA_038213005.1 Tepidisphaerales bacterium
CGGTGCAGCAGAGTAGGACATGCTTCGTCACTAACTGCTTGCCACAAGGAGCCGATCGGTATTCCTCCCGCCGACAAGGTCGGCTCGTCAAAGCTGCGAGAAGCTCGCAGCACTCCAAATCGCCTTAAGTGTCCTGCACCCGCGGTCGGTTGCTTCTTTCTTCCTGTTGTGCGGCGCGGGCGCGGGATGGTTAAGATGCTGCCATGTCGTGGCGGCCGAGACTAAACATCTCGTGGCGATGGATCATCCGGGGCACGTGTCTGGGGTTGCTCGGGTTGTGCGTGGGGCTCTCGTTATCGAGTCACTTCCATCCCGTTCGCGTCTATCATATAGACAGTCGCCAAGTCTCTTGCTGCACGTTGATGGGAGAGGACTGATGGGCGATAGGCTTTGGCATAGGGGCGGCGTGGCCGATCGTGTTCAGACTGTCGTTCAGACGGTTCTTGTTTCGCCCGCCTCCTCGTATAATCGCTGGCATTGACGCTTACCGTGCAGCGGGCCACGCGGATCTATGATCGGACGGTGGAGTTTATGGCATGGTTGAGGCAAGCGCACAAGTTCTGAGCAATATCCACAGCTACACGGCCGAACTCGAGCGACGGGGAGTGCCCGTTGAGCGGGTGATTCTCTTCGGGTCGCATGCGCGTGGTGAAGTGCATTCGGACATTGATCTGGCGGTGTTTTCCGAGGCCTTCGGCGGCGCCGATCATGCGGAGTTCTCCGGCGTGCTGTCGGCGGCCAAATGGAATACGGACCCGATGATTGAGGCGATCGGCTTCAACCCTGCGGCGTTGCGGAATGTTTCCCCGGTGTCATTGCTGCACGAAATCATGAGCACCGGTTGCGTGGTCTACCAGCGACCTCAGTGATGCGTATCGCGGGATGTGCCGCACTCGGGACATCGCTCCGGGCTGGCCCGCAGGTCGTAGTCGCAGGTGAGGGCAGTAACCGGGCTACTGACGCCGAACAAACTGGCGGTAGAGTTTGGCGTAGGTGCCGCCGAGCGCTAGAAGTTCTTTATGCGTGCCGCGCTCGATCAGGTGCCCCTGGTCCAGGACCAGGACCAGGTCGGCGTGGCGGATGGTGCTCAGGCGGTGGGCGACCACGAAGCACGTGCGTCCCTTGAGGAGTTTTTGGAGGGCCTGCTGGACGCGGTGCTCGGTGATGGTGTCGATGGAGCTGGTGGCCTCATCGAGGATGAAGATGCGCGGGTTGGCCAGCATGGCGCGGCTGAAGCAGACCAGTTGGCGCTGGCCCAGCGACAGGCGGGCGCCGCGTTCGCCGACCATCGTGTGAAAGCCGTCGGGGAGTGATTCGAGCAGGTCGCGGCAGCCGATCTGCTGGGCGGCGGCGAGGACCTGCTCGTCGGTGGAGCCGACCTTGCCCAGGCGGATGTTGTCCATGATCGTGCCGGTGAACAGGTAGTTGTTCTGCAGCACGATGCCCAGATGCTGCACCAGCGAGGGGGTGTCGACCTGGTGGATGTCGATGTCGTCGACGAGGAGCTGGCCGGTGGTGGGCAGGTAGAATTTCGAGATCAGGTTGATGATGGAGGTCTTGCCGCTACCGGTGTGGCCGACCAGGGCGACGGTCTGGCCGGGCTGAGCGGTGAACGTGATGTTGTGCAGCACGGGCTTGCCCGGGATGTATTCGAAGCCCATGTTGCGGAACTCGACCTTGCCGCGGCAGGTGTCGAGTTTGACGGCATCGGGCGGGTCGGAGAAGTCGGGCTTCGTGTCCAGAGTCTGGAAGACTCGCTCGGCCCCGGCCATGGCGCCCATGGAGTTGGAGTACTGGTTGCCCAGGGTCTGCAGCGGTTCAAAGATGCTGGAGCTCATGAAGAAGAAGGTGACCAGGACGGCCGGGTCGGTGTCGCCGTGGAAGACTCGCCACGCGCCCAGGAGCAGCAGGACGGCGGTGAAGAACTGGTTATTAAGGTCCAGGACGGGGCCGTAGATGCTCTGGACGCTGGCGACCTTAATGTTGTAGACGGCGTGGTCGTCAACCAGGTCATGGAACATGCGGCTGTTGAGATCCTGGCGTGAAAATCCCTGGGTGACGCGGATGCCGGCGACCGACTCGGCGACGCTGCTGGTGACGCGGCTGAAACTCTCGGCGACCTGGCGCTGGGCGCGGCTCATGATCTTCTTGTAATAGCGGTTGAAGACCCAGAGCAGGGGCGCCAGGCCAAGGATCACCAGGAAGAGCCAGATATCCAGCCACGCGAGGATGACCGAGGCCCAGAGGATCTGCCCGAGGTTAACGAGGCTGACGAACAGGATGTCCTGCACGCCGGCGCGGACGGATTCGGCATCGCTGGTGACGCGGCTGATGTTGCGGCCAACCCGCGTGCGCTGGAAGTAGCCCAGCGAGAGGGTCTGGAGGTGCGAGAAGATGGCGTTGCGCAGGTCGTGGACGACCGCCTCGCCGTATTCCATCGCCCAGCGCATGCGGAAGTGCATGGTGAACTGGGTGAACAGCGCCCAGACCGCGAAGCCGGCAACCGCCCAGGGGAGGCGGTGGATCTGGCCTTTGCCGATGACGGTGCTGACGATCATGCCGACGATGAGGCTCTGGATCGGCAACTGGGCCGACCGCAGGAGGACCATCGCCAGGAGTTTGTTGCGCTGGCGGCGATGGGGGGCGGCGAAGCGGAACATGCGGGCGAGCAGTCGCAGGTCCAGCGGCTTCTGGTTGACCTCGATTTCCTTGTCCTTGAGGATGCGGGTGAGGGTGGGCAGGTCGCTCATATTGCCACCTCCACGCCAGGGCCGGCGCCGGCGTCCACATCCGCACCGGCACCAGCGCCCGTGCCCGCGCCCGCGTCCGTGCCGACATCCGCGCTGGGGCCAATCTTGCGGGCCTCTTCGTCGATCTGCAGTTTAGCGGTATCGCGGTAGGGGCCGGGAACGAGCATGAGCTGGTCGTGGGTGCCGCGCTGGACGATACGGCCCTTGGTCATGACCAGGATGACATCAGCGCGGCGGAGGGTGCTGATGCGGTTGGCGGCGACGATGGTGGTGCGGCCGTGCATGGCGGATTCCATGGCTTCGAGCATCTCGTGTTCGGTCTGGGCATCGACGGCGGCCATGGGGTCGTCCATGAGCAGGAATGCGGGCTCGCGGATCAGGGCGCGGGCGATGGCGAGGCGTTGTTTCTGGCCGCCGGAGAGGTTGGTGGCGCCTTCGGAGATGATGGTGTCGTAGCCTTTGCCGGTGGCCGAGACGAAGTCGTGGGCGCGGGCGAGCCGGGCGGCGGATTCGATCTGGCTCCGGGTGGCATCGGGGCTGCCGAAGGCGATGTTGGTGGCGATGGTGTTGGTGAAGAGGAAGCTCTCCTGGAAGACCAGGCCCATGGTTCGGCGGAGATCGTTCAGGTCGTAGTCGCGGATGTCGACGTCGTCGATGAGGATCTGGCCTTGCGTGGGGTCGTAGAAGCGGGGGATGAGGCTCAGGAGGATGCTTTTGCCAGCGCCGGTGGAGCCGAGCATGGCAACGCACTGGCCGGGCTGGATGGTGAAACTGATGTCCTTGAGGACCGGCTTGCCAGGGTCGAATTCGAAGGAGACGTTGCGGAACTCGATCTTACCGAGGGATTTGGGCAGGCGGCGGGCCGAGGGCGGGCTTTGGATTTCCAGGGGTGTATCGAGGACGGCGTAGATGCGGCGGGCGGCGGTGAGGGCCTGCTGGACGGTATTGGCGATGCCGGCGATCTGCTGGATCTGCCCGGCGAACTGGCTCAGCACGCCGGCGAAGACCATCAGGCCGGTGCCAAGAGGCATCTGGCCCTTGATCACCATCCAGCCGCCATAGCCGAAGAGGATGACGAGGTTGATCTGGGTGAGATAGGAGATGCCGGGGCCGAATATGGAGGTGCGCCAGAAGAGCCATCGCTGCTGGAGCTTGTAGTCCATGTTGGCCTTGTGGAAGCGCTCTTCCTGCTGCTTGCGAAGGCCAAATCCCTTGACGACGTGGATGCCGCTGAGGTTTTCCGAGAGGGCGAGGACCAGAACGTCGTAGAGTTCGCGGTTGCGGCGGTAGGCGGGCTTGACGATCTTTGAGAACCTCGATGAGGCGAACCAGAGCAGCGGCGTGGTGGCCAGGCAGGCGAAGGTAAGCCTCGGACTGATGCGCACCATGTAGATGAAGTAGACGCAGATCGACAGGCTCAGCATGATAACCTGCAGGACTACGCCGCTGATGAAGCCGGTGTAGGTCTGCACATCGTGGGTGACGCGGTTGATGATCGAACCGGTGTCGTTAGCGTCGTAGAAGCGGAAGCTGAGGCGCTGGAGCTTGTCATAAACGGCGGCTCGCATGTCCACCACCAGGCGGCCCTGCACCAGGCGATTGAGGGCCAGGGTGTTGGAGATCGTCAGGATGCCGCGGAGGATGGAGAACAGGAGGATCAGGCAGCCCACGGCGATGATCTGCTGGGTGGGGCTCCACGCGGCCGGCGGGGGAAGACTCAGAGGAAAATGCGGTGGCGGGACAGAGTCGGGGGCGGCGGCGTGGCGGATGATGTCCACGCCAAGGCCGGTGAAGCCCAGTCCGAGCAGTCCGAGGGTCAGAAGGAGAACCTGGATCAGCAGCGGGAGGATGCAGGCCCAGCGATAGCGCCAGGCGGTGCCGAGGAGTCGGCGCAGCAGCCCGGCGTCGAGCTGTTTCGCACCGTCCTGTTTGCCGCTGGCTTCTTTGGCGTCCGGTTTACTCACGGTAGACACTGGCAACACGGGCCAACGCCCGTCGCTCCTGGGTCGGACAAAGGTATACCGGAAGAAGGCAGTGGACGAAAGCAGCGGCGGAATAAGGCCAGGCCAGTCGCGAGTAGCGAAAGTCGGAGGTGTTCGCACCGCGACTACAAAGTCGCCGCTACGTAGAAGCGACTTTGTAGTCGCTTTTCGGCCACGCGACCAAGCCACGACCGCCACTCGTGATTGCCCGGAACCTCCTCGGGCAATTCTGCGGCGATTCCAAGTGATCGCCGATTCTGCGATGAGCCGGTGGGCGGCCGCAGATCGTTGGGTATGATGTGTTGCCATGGAACCCAAGGTGCCCGAAGACAAAGACTATTGG
>JBBQTU010000264.1:0-5066 GCA_038213005.1 Tepidisphaerales bacterium
AACACCCGACGCGGGGGCCTGCGACGCGGGGCAGACAGATTCCCCGGCCCTAAAGGGCCGGGGCGGATTGAAACATGCCGGGTTTCGAGAGAAGCTCGTAGGTGCGGTGATTCCCCGGCCCTAAAGGGCCGGGGCGGATTGAAACCATTTCGTTTGCGAGGTCGAGGACTGCTGCGAGCGATTCCCCGGCCCTAAAGGGCCGGGGCGGATTGAAACCTGGCAACCAGCTTCTATTCATGGCCGCCTCCGCAGTGCAGGCAATTGGGGCAACTTCCCCGCCCGACGCAACTCCATGGCGATTACGTCCAGGTAACCCCCCGAGCCAGGAACGTACGGGAACGCTGTCCAGGAGCGGGTGAGAGGGGCTGCAGGAAGCAGGTCTGCGGTAGCACGGGGGTATCGCCGGACTTTTACTCCACACCCATCACCATGCCTCCATCAATACAATAACCCCTGCTGTGTCAGGGGTTATCTAAGTGCACCGTGCAGGAGTCGAACCTGCAACCTTCGGCTCCGTAGGCCGACGCTCTATCCAGTTGAGCTAACGGTGCATCAAACGGGCTCGCGGTCGAACCCAAACTGCGCGGGGTATTGAAGCGTCTGAAGCCGTTGATGTCAAGGATGGCAGGGAGCCGCTTTTCGCCCAGAACGCACGCCCCCCCGCCGCTGCGTGTGGCCCATCCCGGTCGGCCGCCGAGTCGATACGAAGGCATCGCGACAAAATAAGGTGACTGAGATTGCGCCACAATTGAGGTCGTGATCGAGGCGCGAGCGAGGAGCATATCGATGATCTGTAACGAGCGAGCAACGAAGAGCACGGCCTCAAGGTCAAGCAAGATCGGTCAACTTATTTTGTCGCGGTGCCTAACCCCCGAGCGACTTCAGTCCTTCGAAGGCTCGTCGCCCCAGCCCGACTGGGCCAGTTCATCGCCGCCCCCCGCGGCCGCGGTGTCTTTGGGAATCACCTCGCGGTAGTTCTGCGCAATGGGCATCCGCCGCCCAGAGCCAAAGGCGCGGCTGGTGACCTTGATCCCCGGAGCCGCCTGGCGCCGCTTGTATTCGCTGCGATCGATCAGCTTTACGATCCGCAGCACGGTCGCCGGATCAAACCCCTCGGCGATGATCTGCGCCACGCCCTTGTCCTCTTCCACATACCTGTAAAGGATCGCATCCAGCACATCATACGGCGGCAACGAATCCTGATCGGTCTGGTTTGGCCGAAGCTCCGCCGACGGAGGCTTGCTGATCGTGCTGCGTGGGATCAGCTCGCGCCCGGCGCGTTGGTTGATCAGTTCGGCGAGCTGATAGACGACCGTCTTGGGCACGTCGCTGATCACGGCCAACCCGCCGCACATATCGCCATAGAGGGTGCAGTACCCGGTCGCCACCTCGCTCTTGTTGCCCGTGGTTAGCAGTAGATGGCCGAACTTATTGGAGAACGCCATCAGCAGCGCGCCGCGAATCCGGGCCTGCAGGTTTTCTTCGGTGGTATCCGGCCGCAGTCCCGTAAACGGGCTCGCCAGCGTCGCCTCATAGGCGTCGTGAACCGCACCGATTGGCACAACGCTAAACGCAATGCCCATGTTCTCCGCCAGAGCCCTGGCATCCGCCACGGAGTGCCCCGAGCTGAACCGGCTGGGCATCCCCACGCCGGTCACCTTATCGCTTCCCAGCGCATCGGCCGCGATCGCGGCCGTCACCGCCGAGTCGATCCCGCCCGACAAACCCAGCACAACCGTCTTGAATCCGCACTTGCGAACGTAGTCACGCAGCCCCAGCACCAGTGCGTCATAGATGGACTGCACGCCGCGAGAATAGGCCTCGATTCTCCCGGCCCCGCCGGCCGGCAGGTCGACCACCAGCAGATCCTCCTCAAACCCCTTCGCCTGTGCAATCACCTTTCCCGTGGCATCCAACACCACGCTGTTGCCGTCGAACACCAGTTCATCATTGCCGCCCACCTGATTGACATACACCAGCGGCTTGCCCACCTGCTGCACCTGCGAGGCAAACAGCTTCAGGCGAAAGTCATGCTTGTCGACGACAAACGGCGACGCTGAAATGTTGATCAGAAGGTCCGCACCCGCCTGATGCAGCGTTGTGATAGGGTTATCGTGATACAGCCGCCGGCCGATCAGGCGCTGGTCGTTCCAGAGATCCTCACAGATGCTCAGGCCCGCGCCGTGGTGCAGCCCCTCAAGCTTCACCAGATTCGTCCGCTCCGGCGGCGGCCCGGGCTCAAAATAGCGGCTCTCATCAAAGACATCGTACGTCGGCAACAGCGTCTTGAAGTGCCGTGCGACCACCTGACCGTCCCGAAGAATGGCCACCGCGTTGTAGAGCGGCCGGCCAACAGGATTGGGATTCCGTTCGGCATACCCGACCATCGCGGTAATCCCATGTACATGCGACGCTATGATGTGCAGCGCCCGCAGGTTGTCATTAATAAACTGGCTCTTCAGCAGCAGGTCCTTCGGCGGATAACCCACCAGGCACAACTCCGGAAACACAACCACATGGGCCTGCTGAGCCTGCGCCCGCCGGGTGAAATCGAGGATCTGGCGGCAGTTGTGAGACAGGTCCCCGACAATCGGATTGGTCTGAGCAAGAGCGATGCGCATGGCGCAAATAGCTTAGCCGGGGCGGCCGGAAAGGTACAGATAGGGCCTGCCTTCAGCGGACACGGGCGAGCCCAGAAATCCGGGCGACATGCCCGATGTCCGCGCCACTCCGCGTTTGCTGTTTCGAGTTTCCACAGTTTCCGCGTTGTTTCTTTTCGTGCTTTGTATTTCGTGCTTGCCCGGGTTTTCGGGCACGCTGCGGACACAACTCCCCCGTCGTGGCGGGCCGCACAACCTGACCCGCCGGCGCCTTGACCATGCAGCAGGCCCAACAACTTCTTTGATCCCCGGCAACTAATTCTAGATTTTTTTTCGGCGGCCGCCTAAAACAAGCGGTCACCTCGCTCCCATCCCGCCTTTGATAGGCCCCGCGCAGTCAAGATATAAGACGTTTATCCATATACGTTTACAAGATACAGGACGAGTGACTCCGTTGGCCAGTTTCCCCCGCTAGGGAGACTGCGGAGAAAAACATCTTAATGCGGAAACTTTTCTCTTGCAGCCTCGACCACAACTCGTTAGTATGGGGAGTCGTAGATTGGCAATGCACTTTGGGTTCGTGAAGTTCCCAGTGTATTGTGGAGTGTGGAGAGGCCTCTGAAATGGGCCGATTTGCGGAATCACGAAAGGAAGTTTGATCATGAAGGGTATCAAGAAACTCGCATTGATCGCGTTGGCCGCCGCAGCTTTGGGTTGGTCGGCAAGCGCGAACGCTGCTCCGATTCTTCCCAGGGCGTACATGTTCTATTCTGCGGGCAACAGCATGGCCGCCTTCCACCAGACCGCCGGTTTCCACATGTACCTTAATAACTGGCGGACTTCGGCCCCGAATTGGGGTGTCTACAACATCAGCTTCATGACCGGCGTCAAGGGCAACGCCAAAAATCTGCCTCTGCCCACGCCTTGGAAGATCGCCAAAGACAACAAGGCTGGTGGCGGCTGGGTCAGCCCCACGAACCCGTACAAGGAAAACTGGCCTAACGTCCCCGAGCCCACAGGTATCGCCGTCATCGGTGGTGCAGCTCTGCTGCTCGGTCGCCGCAAGCGGGAAGCCTGATTCCCCGGCCGGTGAATTACAGCACAAAGCACACGTGGACGTCGTCCACGTGTGTTTCTTTTTTTGTGTCCCCGTCGTTATAGACTTCCCCCGTGAGCGCATCGAACACCCCAACTCCGCAACCCGCTCTGGCCACATCCACTGCCACCGCGACTCAGTGGGTTAAGCACCTCGCAGCGGAGCTGGGATTTGACCTCGTCGGCGTCGCGCCCGCCGGCCGCTTCGCCCATGCCGATGCACTGCTCGACTGGCTCCAGACGGGCCGGGCTGGCACCATGCAGTACATGCACCGCTTCCCCGAACAGCGGACCGACCCGACGAAGCTGCTTGAGGGTGCAAAGAGCGTCATCGCGCTGGCATGCAGCTACCAGCTACAAGTTCCAAACGCCGAAGCCCAAGACCAGCGGGCCCAGGAGACCGTCCCCGCAACCACCGGCTGCATTGCTCGCTATGCCCTTGGTGACGACTATCACGAAGTGATGAGGCCGCGACTCCACGCCCTGGCCGACGCAATCCGCCAGAGGTTTCCCGGCCAGCAGACAAGGTGCTGCGTCGACACCGCCCCGATTCTCGAGCGCGAGGCCGCCGCCCTGGCCGGGCTCGGCTGGATCGGCAAGAACACCTGCCTGATCAACCGCGATTGGGGCTCATGGCTCGTCCTGGGCGAAGTGATCACGACCCTGCCACTGGACTTCGACTCGGCGACCCCGGACTTCTGCGGCACCTGCACGCGATGCCTCGACGCCTGCCCCACCGGGGCACTGCTGGCGCCCCACCAGATTGATGCCCGTAAGTGCATCTCCTACCTGACCCTCGAACACCGTGAGCTGCTGGAGGGCCAGCAGCGACAGCAGATCGGCAACTGGCTGGTGGGCTGCGATCTCTGCCAGGACTGCTGCCCGTGGAACCGCCGGGCAAAACCAGGCACGCACAAAGAGTTCAACTCCCGCTTTGAGAACGCCCGCCTCGATCCGCAGACGGTGCTGAACTGGACCGAGCAAGACTATCGCCAGACCACCCGCCGCAGCCCCGTCCGCCGCGTGAAACTCCCGGCCCTGAAAGACCGGGCGCAGGCGATCATCGACAACACTTCGCCCAAACCCTGACGCTCACAGCCCCGCCCGCACAAGTGCGCGGCGTCCTCGCCCGCACAGGACCATCCCACGCATCCACCGCAGATCACGGCCAGTGCGTCGGCCGCTGTCAACGCCGTTCCTGGTGGAATCCGTATCAGATCGGGCTGGGGAAGCCTTGGGGTGGTCTGTGCGGGCGAGGACGCCTCGCACTACTGCCGCGGGCACGGAGGTAGTGAGCGGCGTCCTCGCCCCCACAGGACCATCCTGCGCATCCACCGCAGATCACGGCCCGTGCGTCGGCCGCTGTCAACG
>JBBQTU010000265.1:0-5059 GCA_038213005.1 Tepidisphaerales bacterium
GTCGAACGGACGTTCTCAATCAACTGCTCTTCGGTGTCACTGATCTGCTCAATCGACGCCTGAAACACATAGATGACATCCGGCAGACGCCCGGATTCTTCAACACTCCGCTCCGTGATCGGCCGCCCCACATACAGCCCCAGCAGCAAATCCCCAGGCCCCAGCCCCGCCCGGTGCAACATTCGCGGCGTCGGAGTGTCCCGCAACTCCACCCGGACCTCCTCCAGCGCCGCGGCGAACTGTTCAGGCAGGTCGCGCAAGGCGACTTCCACGATCCCGGCGAATGCGCTTTTGCTCACTGGTAGTGCCATCGGTACAATCCAACTGTAGCGTTAATCATAATAAGCCGCATCCCTCGTGGGCTGCGGCAGCGCCACGGACACCGCCGCGTGTTCCAGATCACAGGGTGTGATAGCCATGAAGTCCTTTCCGCTCATTCTGCTCGCGGCACTCGCCTTGGCCGGCTGCGGCATGCCCAGCTTTGTCGTGACCCCCGTCTCTGCCGTCAGCGGCCTGCAGGAGACGACCGTTCGCGATGGCAAAGGCTGGTTTCCCAAACGGGTCGCCATCATCGAGGTCGAGGGCCTCCTGGCAAACAAGCGGGAGACCGGCCTACTTGAACCCGGCGAGAACCCCCTCAACCTCTTCGCCGAGCAGTTCGATAAGGCCGAGGCCGACCCCAGCGTCCAGGCCGTCGTCCTTCGGATCAATTCCCCCGGCGGCACCGTCACCGCGGCGGACATCATGTACGACCGCGTCATCCAGTTCCGCCAGCGCACCCATAAGCCCGTCGTCGCCTCCACGCAGGACCTCGCCGCCAGCGGCGGATACTACGTCGCCTGCGGCGCTGATCGCATCATCGCTCAGCCCACGGGAGTGCTCGGCAGCGTCGGCGTAATCTTCCTGTCGCTGAACTTCGAAGGCACCATGTCCAAGATCGGCGTCCGCTCCGATGCCATTAAGAGCGGCAGCCACAAGGACATGGGCTCGCCCCTGCGAACGCTCACCGCTGACGAGCGTACGATCTTTCAGGACATGATCGACCAGTACTACGCACGCTTCAAAGGCATCGTGCAGGAGCGGCGAAAGATCACCGACCCCGCCAAGATGGCGATCATCGCCGACGGCCGGGTCATGACCGCCCAGCAGGCGATGGCCTTGGGACTTGTCGATCAGCTTGGTTCGATGGATGATGCCATCGGCCTGGCCCAGACGCTCGCCGGCGACTCGGCCAACAAGGCGAAGGTCGTGATGTACAAGCGTCCTTACGAATACGCAGGTTCGGTCTATGCGGCGTCTCAGCGAGGTCCCGCCCAGGCTCAGACCCTGCGTCTGGAACTGCCCGGGGCCCAACAAATGATGCCCACGGGCTTTTACTATCTCTGGCAACCATGATTCAGCTCCAGTGCACCCAATGCAACACCGTCCTGAGCATCGACGACGCGTTCGCCGGTGGTGTCTGCCGCTGTCAGCACTGCGGGACCATCCAGACCGTTCCCACCAAGGCCCAGGCCGCGCAAGCCGGCGGCAATTCCGAACAACCCTCGCCCCAGCCACTGTTCAAACGTAAAGGCCGCATCGAAAGCGCCCTGAGTCCCTACAGCGACGACCTGGAACAGGCCGCCGACCAGATTCCCTCCAGCGGAATTGCCGCCGGTGCCCTCACCAACGGACTCAATCGCCGCTCGGCCACCGACGGCGTTCCGATGTCCAGCCAGTTGCCGATGTCCAGCATCCCCATGTCCAGCCAACTGCCCATGTCGGGCACAACGCTCACCACCGCTGAACTCCGCCAACGCCAGGCCCTGGGAAAAGAACAGAAGGTCCATGTTCACGCCATGCCGGGCAGTCAGCCGGCCGCAAACAGCAAGCGAACGCTCATCTATGTGTCCGTCGGCGCACTAGCCGCCGTCGTGGCGGGTCTGGGCCTCTGGCTCATGCTCGGCCGGTCCGGCAACACCACAAGCCTGGGCATCAGCGCCACGCCTCCGTCACGCGAGGATGTCGCCACGCTCGCCGCCCCCACGCCTTCAATGGCCGGCGTAGACATCAAAGGCGACACCGTCAGTTACGTGATCGACCGATCCGGCTGCTCAGCCCAGGTCTTCGCCGACATGCTCCGTGCCTGTGAGCGTTCGGTCGAGACCCTCGGCGCCGCCCGCAGGTTTCAACTGGTGGTTCTCAACGCCGATCACGTCATCATCTACCCCCGGTCCGCTCCACAGAACGCCAATACCTCCAATCGACAGGGCTTGGCCAAGGCCGTCGGTGACGAAGTCTACCTCGGCGCCAGCAAGAACACCGCCGAAATGATCAGTAAGCTCATGGACGGCAAGCCCGACGCCATCGTGCTCCTGTCTGCCAACGAGGAAACCGCCGCGTTCTCCGAAACCGTCGTCCGCGCCCTGGGCGACAAGCCGCCCCACGTGTTCACGTTTTACGTCGGGGCCGCCACCTCCAACGAGGGCCTGGCCGACCTCGCCAGCAACACCGGCGGCGAATACAACACGCTCAATCTCGCCAACATCAAATAGGCTCGCATGACCGTCGATACCCTTGTCCAAGCAATGGAAGAGCTCGCCCCGACCCGCCGGGCCGAGCCTTGGGACAATGTCGGCCTCCTCACCGGTGATCCGCAGCAGCCGCTCACGCACATCCTGCTGACCATCGACTACACCGCCCAGGTCGCCGCCGAAGCAACCACCCTCGGCTGCGACGCCGTCATCGCCTATCACCCGGTGATCTTCGACCCGATCAAGAAACTCACCGCCGGCCATCTCGTCTTCGACGCCATCCGCCGCGGCATCGCGATCTACAGCCCTCACACCGCGCTGGACCTCGCCGACGGCGGCACCAACGACGTCCTGGCCGACGCCCTTGGCCTGGAGAATCGCCGCCCGCTCAGCCTCCGCAAGGCGCCGCTGGTGCCATGGCACTACAAGCTGATCACCTTCGTCCCGGATGATTCTCTGGAGAAGGTCGCCGCCGCCCTGTCAGACGCCGGTGCCGGCTGCATCGGCAACTACTCTCACTGCACCTATCGCTCCGCCGGCGCCGGCACGTTCCTCCCACACGAAAACTCCCATCCCGCCATCGGCCAGGTCGGGAAGCTGGCGCACGTTGACGAGATTCGCCTCGAAACCATCGTCCCCACCGGCCGCATCGACGCCGTCGTCCAGGCCCTGCGCCAGAGCCACCCCTACGAGCAGCCCGCGTTTGACCTCATTCAACTCGGCGCGCCACCCGATGGCACCGGCATGGGCCGCATCGGACAGGTCCAGCCAACCGACCGCGCCACGCTGATCCAGCGAGCCCGCAAAGCCCTCGGCCTGAACCACGTCCTGGTCGCCGGCCCAACCACCGGCCAGGTAACCACCGCCGCCTGCGCCGCCGGCTCCTGCGGCCCGCTATTCAAAGACGCCATCGCCCAAAATGCACAGCTCTACCTCACCGGCGAACTCAAACACCACGACGCCCTCAAAGCCGCGGCCGCCGGCCTGACCGTCGTCTGCGTCCTGCACTCCAACAGCGAGCGCGCCACCCTCCAACGCCTCTGCGAGCGACTCGCCCCTCTCCTCCCCGGCGTCCAGCTCACCCTCAGCCATGCCGACCGCGACCCGTTCATCATCGCGTAAGGACCGGCGCATCAATAACGGTCATGAATGGCGCGATGATCTCTTCTTACTCCTCCCCTTTGGGGGAGGCTGGGAGGGGGTTGGCCTCTCTGAGCCGGACGGTTGTTGATGCACCGGTGCTAAGCCATCCGGCCTGAAACAAAACAACAGCCCGGCTTACACCTGCCACCTGTCACACATGCTGCAGCTCGGGGTCTTCCGAGATCGACGCCAAACGTTGCCCAAGAAACGGCAACTCTGACAAACCATGCCATTGACGCAGCAGATGATATCCCGGCGATGTCAGCATCCGGCAGGCATCCACGGCCTCCCGCCAGTCGGGACGACGAAGCTGCGCAACGGATGCCGCGTCCGGCAGGATTCCGAAGTCCCACGCCGCGCACAATCTGGCCAGATAGTCCACCCGGTCGCCCAGCGTGGGCAAAGAGTCCGGTGCTTCCGCGTCCGGATACAACGAGGCATCGATATAATCATGTGTCGTCTGCATGGAGAAACACCTCGCCAAACCAGTTGCGGAGTCCCTCGGCCTCCTTACGTTGTGTCGAATCGACAATCAAAGCGAGCGGCCGGTATTGTGCGATCCGCGAAAGGTGCGTTTCGATCGCCAGCGAAGCGCGCGCCCGATCGACATCTGCTCCAGCCAGCAACTGGCGTTTCCGCCAAAGTTGCCAGCATGCCCAAGGCGTCACGAGGCCAACGCTGCAGACTTTATGAATGTCCCTGAAATCGCGTGGTGCGCCCCGTTCTACGAGCGCAACCATCTTGCTCGCCACCAGATCTTCCAGGCTGTCCAGCAGAACGCCCGTTTCTGGAGCGCGCGTGCCAACGTCAATTCGCGCAGAACGCCGCGCAATCTGGAAACTGAAAATCGCCTTGTTTCCATCCAGCAACTCGACACTGGTCACGTCCCCCCATTGCCGCGCACGCGTCGGCCCCAAAGCCGCGAGCACCTGCGTGATTGTGCCGATGACCTCCCGTTGCTGCGCCTCAGTCGCGTTCGCCTCCCACCAGGCATCGACATCATGCGTTGTGCGATAGTCACAGTAGTACGACAATCCCAGCGCCCCACCCAGCGACACCGCCTCGCCCAACGCAGCGATTGTCAGCGCCGCAAGGCACTGTTGCGCAATCTTGGACATACTGGTTGGATGCCGCGGCTCATTCATCGCATCTCATTGTACAAGCGGTTTGCGCAAGTGCCCACCGATGCCCATGCCGTTACGGCTCAACGGCGCCTGCTCCCGCCAAGACGACCCTGCGCCCGGTTCCTTTGTGGTTGCGGTCGGGCCGTGCCCTGCTATCCTTTAACTGAACGGTTGATCCATTTGCGGAGACTCTCTTGGCCGACCTCAAACGAACGAAGATGACTGTCCAGCAGGAACGCGTGATTCTGGTCGGCATGATCCTGCCCAAGTCCACCGCCG
>JBBQTU010000266.1:0-5044 GCA_038213005.1 Tepidisphaerales bacterium
ATCCTCGTCGACGCGCTGATTCCCCATGCCAATGGTTTCTTGAACTGGCCGACGTTCGACATGCCACACGCCGACGACATCTCCAACCACGGCGGCATCTTCACCGCCGACGGCCGCCCCAAGGCTCTGGCGAACGTCTACCGCCAACTGACCGATTCACTCCAACACAGGCGACAACTCCGCACTCGTGCAACCGTCACACTGCAGGCGTCGCTGGTTGGGCTGTACACGAGCCGGCAATATCAGGACGCGATGTGGGACCGTGTGCATGAGACACTGCAAGCCGGACAGATTCCCGATTTTCGGTTTGTCTAGCACTACAGGTCACGTACGTGGACTGGAACCGTCAGATTGCCCACGTCGTCCCCACGGACGTAAAGGGCCGATTACGCTGGACCGGCTCCAGCATGTCCCTGTCCCGTGACCTTTGCCAGAGCGTTCGCCGGCTTTCGGGTTCCAACAATGTCTCGGGCCGCTGGTCAAACAGGACCAGGGCCAAGGTTGCCGAACTACGGGCCAAACTGGCCAGTGTCTGCGGTGGCGGGACCGGGATCGTCAACACAGAAGCCGCCGGGCAAGGGTGGACGTTCACCGGCCTGCGGACCAATGCCACGCTGGGGGCGTTACTCCAGGATGCGCTGGTTGTCAGCGCCGGCGTGAAAATGCTGGAATCTGGCCGATTTGAAAATGCAGCGGCGGCGGCGGCAGGCGGCCTTTGGCTGCATGGGGGCGCAGGGCAACAGAAAGCCACTACGGCGACAAGAACGCTCCCTGACGCAGACAACCAACCTGGAAGAAGACCCTGAAGTACAAGAAGACGATTCAGTGAACTGTTTGAAGAAGACCCACAGGAAGAAGACCGCATCTTCACCGCGGCTGAATAGCTACAGTTTCAACTCGGCGTTGACAGCCACAATGCTGACTCGGCAGCCTCTCCCTTCAGCAACTGATCCCCGTGGTGCTGATGCCTTCGGCAATGCCCACTCGGCCTTGATGCCCCGAAGGCGACAAGAGGGGCAATCCGGCCGCCCGCTGGCCACAAAGAACCCCGGCGGCTGGTTGGGCTTGGGGAGCATTCCGGCGGTCGGCGGAACGGGTCGGAACGTGTCGTAACCGGTCGCAACTGTAAGCGGCTGGCCAGGCGGAATCGCCCAGCAGGGCCGATATGGAATGAAATTCTGACGCCACAGGCGAGCAATGCATCTGGAGGGGCTCGAACCCCCAACCCTCGGTTCCGAAGACCGATGCTCTATCCAATTGAGCTACAGATGCGTCACGCGTGCTGATTATGCCCTCAAAGCCGTTCTCCTGCCAGTGCCAAAAAGGTCAACGGCGAATCCGGGTCTGCCCAGGCCAGTCCGAGGCGGGCCTGCGGCGAGTTTGCCGCCACATTCCCCCAGTGCTTTGCCGCCATGGTTCGCGGGCCCTTTCGGTTTGACGGACTCACCGGTATCTTCACGCCCCTATGACGACTAAAGACCGGGCGGCCGCCGCGGCGCTGCAATACGTGCAGGACGGGATGACTCTGGGCCTGGGGTCCGGCAGCACATCCGAGTGCTTCATCCGGGCGTTGGGGGTGGCCATTGCGGCCGGACGGTTTGAGAATCTGCGCTGCATACCCACCTCCGTGCAGTCGCAACGACTCGCGGCGCAACTGGGGATTCCGCTGGTTCCGCTCAACGTGAGCGGGCAGATTGATCTTGCCGTCGACGGGGCGGATGAGGTGGATCCAGAACTCAATCTCATCAAGGGCCTCGGCGGGGCGATGCTGCGGGAGAAGATCACCGAACAGAACGCCCGGCGGTTCATCGTTATCGTGGACTGCAGCAAACTGGTGCCGCAACTGGGCTCGCGCGGTCCGGTGCCGGTGGAGATCCTGCCGTTTGCCAGTGCGGCTCAGGTGGATTACATCCAGAAGATGGGTGGCCGGCCTGCTCAGCGGATGGCCGGTGACGGCAAGCCCTACATCACCGACAACGGAAACCTGTGTTACGACTGCTACTTTGGTCCGATCGCCGACCCGGCCAGGCTGGATGCCACGCTGACGGCCCGGGCGGGGGTGGTTGAGACGGGGCTGTTCATCGGGATGGCCGAGCGGGTGATCGTGGCGTACGAGGATCGGGTCGAGGAACTTGTCGCCCGAGGCGGACGCTGAGAATCGCAAGGTTGTCGGCTTAGCTTTTGCGTCCACCGAACAGGGGGGGGATCGACTTCGCTGCCCGCGTCCGGAGTGCGGGCGGAGGATGCGGCGGCATCGCTGCCGCTCGTTGGCGTCAACTGCCCCTGCCGATACAATCACCTACGGGCCGCTGGACGCACGGCGTAGCGTCAGTGAGCGGCATGGATCGCGTAAGAGGAACGACGTGGAATATCGAGTCGAGTTGGATAACTACAACGGTCCGATGGACCTGCTGCTGTTCCTGATCAAGCGGGACGAATTGGATATCTACGATATTCCCATCGCCCGCATCACCGACTCGTACATGTCGTATGTCCACCTGCTCAAGGAGATGACTCAGCAAGGTGCCTTGGACATCAACGTGGCCGGCGAATTCCTCGTCATGGCGGCCAGTCTGATGGAGATCAAGTCGGCGATGCTGCTGCCGCAGAATCCCGCTCCGACGGCGGCGGGGGGCCAGCGCAGTGCGGCCGAGGAACTGAGCGATCCCCGGTATGAGCTTGTCCAGAAGCTGCTTGAATACAAGCGGTTCAAAGACTCGGCGACGATGCTCGAGCGGGCGCAGGCCAGCCATTCGCAGCGGTTCCCGCGGTTTCCCGCGGTGGCCGATCAGCCCGTCAGTGACGAGGATCCTCCTCTGGACATGGAAGAGGTCCAGATATGGGATCTGCTGGAGGCGTTCAACCGCCTGATGCGCGAGGTCGGCATCCGAACCCGGATGCACGAGGTTTTCTACGACGACACGCCGCTGGACATGCACGCCGCCGCCATCGAAGAGCGGCTTAAGACCGAGCCCCGGCTCAGCCTGCGGCAACTGATTCTCGGTCGCAAAAACAAGAGCGAGATGATCGGCGTGTTCCTGGCGATCCTGGAACTGGTTCGCGAGAAACGCATCCTGGTGCATCAGAACGAGGCACACGACGACCTTGAGATTGAGGCGGCGCCGGAAGAGCATCGCAAGACTTTCAAGGAAGCGATCATCAACGCGGATCGGTCGGATCCCGACGACGGGCCGACTCTTTTCGATGACGCAGTGGCGGCGGAGAAAGTCTCTGCGGCATCCGAAACCGATGACGACTCAGAAGCTGATGCCGACGCGGATGCCGAGAGTCTGCTGGACGACCTGGAAGATGCGCCCAAGCTCGAAGAAGACCAGAGCGAAGAAGCCGTGGAGAACGTCGCCGGCGAAAGCGACGAAGGGGTCGAGAAAGACACCACCGAAAGCCCAGAGGGCCAGGAAGACACCCCGACTCAGGGCGACGAGGGTGAAGAGGACGGCGAAGAGGAATACGAAGACGACGAGGATGACGACGACGACGAGGACACAGAGGAAGAAGGGGACGAAGAGGACGAGAAAAACAATTGACGGCCGCAGATAGCCTATTGCGGAAGCGGCTGAGGCGAGCTGAGTCGCTGCTGCATCCGAACGCGTGCCAGGTAGCTCTCGGCTTCTTCGATGGTGCGGAACCGCTGGCTGAAGATGGGTTGGCCGGCCGCGTCGTTCACACGGAACTCAAACTGCGGCTGAGAGTTCGCGCCAGCACCTTGATTCACCACCGCATTCACGGGCTGGATCATCTGGAAGGCAGGGCGCTGGCCTGAGCCGGCATACGTGTCGCGGAAGTACATCCCTGTGGCGAACATCGCCAGACAGGCCGCCGCGACCGCCAGAGGCTGCCATTGCCCCACCAGCCCCTGGAACCACGAACGGCGATCAAGAGACTGCTGGAGGCGGCCGATGGCATAGTCAACCGACGCATCGGTGAAGGCCAGGGATTCCCAGGCGGCCGAGCGGGACCGGCGTTCCTGGACAAGACTGGCAAGACCCTGCGATAACTCGGGGCTGCCTGCAACGCGAACGTCCACAGCCGCCTGCTCCGACGGCGAAAGCTGGGCATCCAGCGAAGCTTCAAGAAGTTCGATGTCCTGATCACTGACCATTTGCGAGCCTTTCAATGGGCTATTTGACCGGCCGACCGGCATCTACATAGCCTTGCAGGATCTGTTCCATCTGTCGTCTTGCGCGAAACAACCATGTCTTGGTCTGTTGCAGCGTGATTCCCATCGTCTGGGCGATCTCATCGTACGACAGATTCTCGAACTCGCACAACACCAAAACCGCCCGGAAATGCTCGGGTAGGCGGTCCATCGCCCGTCGGACTTGAGCGACGGTCTCATTACGAACCATGTCAAGGTCGGGTGCCACGTCCCGACCCGGTTCCGGCACATCATCGATCGCCCGCATCGGCGCCCGCCGGATCGACCGCAAGGCTTCGTTCACAACCGCCTTGCGGAGCAGCGGCACCACCGGCTCGGCCCAATCATACCGATCCCGATGCTCATACAGGCTGGCCAAGGCCTGCTGAACGATGTCCTCCGGCGAGTGACGCCGGCCCACGATACCGCGGGCCACCATCAGAAGCTTGGGCATCCATTCGCGGACAGCGCGTTCAAACCGCACCTTAGTTTCGTCTGCGGTTGTTGGCACCTCATTAAGACTCACGCGCCACTCCCGGGAAAGTTGCGGCAACTTGTTGGTTTGCCGGCCGCCCCGCTTGACTGGCGCAAGGACCGACCCGGCGAACACAACTGACAAAAGCCGCAGTAATTGAGTGTAGCGGGGCTGACAAACGTTTGCGAGGGGGGCGATCCGCACGGGCGCGATCCGCAGACTCGGGCAATCTGCAAAGGCGGATGAAAGGGCGAAGAATGCGGAACTCCTGCCGTGTAGCGGATGGCTGACATCCGCCAAGAACCGTATATCGTGTCAAGCGACAATTATAATTAGGCGTCAGCGACAATTAGAATCCCGCGTGACCATGGTGCTTCTTTCTTCCGCGTGTGTTGCTCCTGTCGAGCGCAGCG
>JBBQTU010000267.1:0-5009 GCA_038213005.1 Tepidisphaerales bacterium
GCGGCGGCGCGGTAGCGATGCGGGGGCAGCCGATGGATAGGGCGTGACCTCCGAGGGGAGCCGTGGGATACTCCTGTGCGGGCGAGGACGCCGCGCACTACGTATGCGGCAGCGCCCGTTTCAACTGCTCCTGTGCGGGCGGGGACGCCGCGCACTACTTGTGCAGCCGCGCCCGTTCCAACTGCTCCTGTGCGGGCGAGGACGCCGCGACTACTTGTGCAGCCGCGCCCGTTTCAACTGCTCCTGTGCGGGCGAGGACGCCGCGCACTACTTGTGCAGCCGCGCCTGTTCCAACTGCTCCTGTGCGGGCGGGGACGCCGCGCACTACTTGTGCAGCCGCGCCTGTTTCAACTGCTCCTGTGCGGGCGGGGACGCCGCGCACTACTTGTGCAGCCGCGCCTGTTCGAACTGGACCATGTATCACATGGGATGCTGATCCTTCACCATCTCAACCATCGCGCTCAGGAAATCCGGGACATCCACCGGCTTGGCAAAATAGCGCACCGGATACGAGGTCCGAAATGCCTCGACAACTCGCGAATCCGCCCCCGTCACCAGCACCGCCTGCACCTGCGGGACCCGCTCGGCCATTCGCCTGACCAGGTCCAATCCGCCCATTCCCGGCAGATCCACGTCTACCACGGCGTGCGAAGGCAGCGGATATTTTCCCTCTTCAAGAAAATGGATGGCGTCCTCGGCCGAGGCCGCTTCGTAGGCCCGGATCCCTCTGGCCCGGAGAAGCATCGCCATAAAATGTCGCGTGGGACCTTCATCGTCAACGATCAAGACGCTCTCTGATCGCGGACGACGAAAATCGAGGGACTCTGAAGATATACTCATGCCGGACCAGCAGCAAAGGTCATGCCGTATGCCGTGGTGGTCACTTGGGCTCGCTGAAGGGCCAGTCTGAGTTGAGCTGATCCAGGATGCAGTCGGTTCTGCTCAGCAGGTCGCTGCGCATGAACATTCGCCAGCGGACATCCACACCGGGATATCGTTTGACAAAATCCTGAAAAGCCCTGTACTCCAGGCGCATCTTGAACGTCTGTTCGGCCATGGTCTGCGTCTCGGCCTTGGCGTCCTGAGCCTGCTTCTGCAGATCGCGAATCTGCGAACTGAGCTTCTCATTCTGTTTGGCCAGCTCGTTACGACGGTCCTGGGCCGCGCGGAGTTGCGTAACGGCGTCGTCATACATCCGTTTGAGCTGATCGGCGTTCACTTCGTCGTCGCTCAAGACCGGTGTGCAAATGGCTAGTAGCAGGAGCCCCGCCAGCATCCGTCGCATCGTGATCACGTTCCTTTCAGATCAGTCCGAATGTGTCGAGCGCCTATTCTACGGTTCAGCCGGGGAAATGCACCATCCTGCTGCGCCGCGCCAAGACGCGGCCCAGATGCTCAGGGGTGCGCCCCGGGCGCAGTCTGCGGCGCTGTCAGCCGCGATACGGCCTCTGCCACGCTGTAGCTGCGATATCCATCACGGGGCGGGCGATCGGCCGCCCCGAGGGTCGCCACCGCCAGGCTCAGGGCGCACGCCAGGCCGGCCAGGATCCACGTCTGCGTATAATGCGGCCGCTTCAGCCACGATCCCGACCAGATCATCACCACGGGCAGCAGCACCAGGATCCAGTCCGGTCCGAATGCGGCATGCATGCCGGCCCGGCTCCAGATGCAGTGCACCAGCAGCAGGATCATCCCGGCGACCAGGATGATCGCCGCCATCACCTTGGTCGTTGTCGCCCAGTGCCGCCGCAATGCCGCCAGCGCGCCGAAGATGCCGATCAGGACCACCGGATAATGGCTCAGCAGTCCGCGCTGCCCCAGCAGCGAATCCAGCAGCCGGCCGATCCATACCGAGACCGACGCCCACGCCCGTTCCACTGCGCCGACCTCAACCACATCATCATCGGCCGCATCCACCCCCGCGCCAGCGCCCCCGCCGAGGCTACCACCCGCGACGCCGATCAGGGCGACGCGGTTTGCCGTAGCGCTCAGATCAGGGCCTTCCAGCGAGCCCAGCGGCAGCGGGTTGACCGTCCCGGTCATCTGGTAGATCAGCCACGCGTTGAGGCAGAACACCGGAACCATCCCCGCCACGTACAGCAGCACGCCGGTGAGTCGCCAGGTCGGCCGCCAGCGCATCGCCATGATCACCAGCGGCAGCAATATCAGCAGCACCATTGACGCTGCATCGAACGTCGCCGCCAAGGCCGCACACACCCCGGCCAGCACCAGCCACCCCATGCTCCGCCGGGGATGTTCCGAGACCGCGATATGGCTGATGCACGTCACCGCGGCCAGGAGCAGCACCGCGGCCGGGGCATGCGGCCCGAAGGTCACCGCCGCCGTCAGCAGCCCCACCGGCAGCGTCACCAATAGTGCCAGGCCCGTGCGCGCCGGCCGGGGCAACTCAAACAGTCGTCCCAGGCGATACACCATCCCCGCCGACAACGCCACCGGCACCGTCACGCATAGGAGCACCAGCAGATAGCGCACCATCACCAGGTCGTCTTTGAATGTCAGCCCGCGCTGGCGCAGGATCCAGTAGATCGGGGCGGCCACCACGGATTGCATCGGCGGCACGGTTGCATACCTGGGCTGCGGCGAAGGGATCTGGCCGGATGCTTCCGGGAAGCTCCCCTGGTCGATGCGCAGCGAGTGCTGCTGGACGATCGCCTCGACCATCGCCAGGCGGTCCCTTTCATCGTCGCTGATCTGGGATGGATCCGGCTGACGCAGCGGCCGAAGCAGCGGGAGACAAATCACCAGTGTCAACACCGGGGCAATCAGCGCCCACGGTCGAACCAGGGGCTGCTGAAGATACCTTCGGATGTTCTGGAGCAGGATCATGTCGAGTGCTTTGATGCCGACCTATTCAGCCCCAACGGGGCGACATTCATAAGCCTGGGGCATCGCCCCAGGTCAAACCGAAGTTCAGGGACTGAGCCCTGAAGGGGCGACACCATACCACGATCGCCGCGCTGTTCCGATCCCCTCCCCCTTGGAGGAGGGTTAGGGAGGGGGTTCATGGGCAAACACACCTCTGCTCCCGTGTCATCTCTTACCTGTAAGGCGCCGCTTCAGTGAAGCTTCAAAAACTCCACGAGGTTCACGATCATGCGATTGCCCAGCCGCTCATACGCGTCGTAACAGTCGGCCGTGTCCTGCCGTATCTTCGCCGCCCCATCCGGCCCGAGGACCTTCTGCACATCGGCCGCCCCGTGCTGGAGCATTCCCTCGATCGCCTCGCGGGTCATCTCAAAATGGTACTGGAAACCGAAGATGCGGTTTTTGAATCGAAACGCCTGGTTGCGGCAAGTCCGCGTGCTGGAAAGCAGGGCATTGCCCGTCGGCGGCGCGGGAGCCGGAGGCGGCGGCGGATTGGCCGAGGCCGGCAGCTTGGGCAGGTCAAACGTATCAAAGTGCCAGTGAAACATACTGGCCCCATCATGCATGCCGAACACCACCGGCTCCGTCCCGCCCGGGAAGGGGAAACTCACCGGGCCCCATCCGATCTCCGGCATCGGTGTCGGCGGGTGCGATGCATCCGCGCCCGGCCGGACGTTGGGATACACCTTGGCCCCCGCCGCGTGTGCGATCAACTGAGCCCCCAGGCAGATTCCCAGGGTCGGCCGGTCGGCCGCGATCATCTTCTGCAGCAGCATGACCTCATCGACCAGGAAGGGGAACTCACCCCCCCCAATGTCGCCCACCCCCATCGGCCCGCCCATCACCACCAGGATGCGCAGGTCATCCACGTCGGTGGGCACCGCATCGCCGGCATAGAGATGCCGGATTTCAACGGGGATGCCAAAGTCCCGGAAAACGCTCTGAATGCGCCCCGGACCCTCAAACGGCACGTGCTGAAGGACAATCGCCTTGCTCATAAGCAGGTCCATCATTCCCGCTGGCGGCATGGGTTGTCAAGGTAAGACCCGGCCAGACCCAGGGCGGGCGTGCCGATTTTTCCGGGCACGCGATTTCTTAGCCCCAACGGGGCGGCATTCTTAAGCCCAGGGTAAGCATACTCGCGCAGCCCTGGGTAAGTAAGAACCATTCACCCTGAATGAGCCCTGAAAGGGCGAAACCTCTTTCAGCACCGTATTCGCTCCAACCACTCGCTGACGCGCAGCTTGCATCTGCCCGGAAAAACGGGCACGCGCCCGATCGCCAAACCCATTTCCGACGCCGCAGCAACCCAAAGCGAGCGGAGGACGTAAGCCCCCCGGTTTGACCACCCCATTTATCGCACCTCCAACGTGGGTGGTTTGTGCAAATAAACACTCCAATCTTTTCCCTGTGCATCCCTCGCCCAGTGTTGCTATCCTTCTGTCCGTTCGGCGGTCCTCATACGGCCTCGACCCGAAACGGGCGCGTTCGCGGAAGTAGTAGTGCGCGGCGTCCCCGCCCGCACAGGACCATCCCACGCATCCGCCGCAGATCACGGCCAGTGCGTCGGCTGCACCCATTCCCGGTGGAATCCGGATTAGGTGGTGAAGATCGGCGAAACACGCTATGCCCCCCGGGCACTGCGAAGGGGTCGGGGCACTGCGAAGGGGTCGGGAGTCTACGATTGTTGTGAAAGGGATACATGGCCATGAAGACTCCCGACCCCTTCGCATTTTCCGCCGATAATGAAATAAAAGTCGCGCTAATGGTAGGATGTCCCCCTTCCGGGTTTCTGACGGCCCTGATAACTCAATGCATCGAGGTCGCCCGGGCTGTCCTGTTCGTCCATGCTGCCTGATCGACTCCCGTCCCTGCACGCAGTTCGCTTTGCCACACTGGCTGCTTGACCAGTCGCGGCATCGCCAACCCCGCCATCCACAACACTAAGCTGCAACAAGGGGTGTGTATGCGTTATTCACGGACCGTTGGGCGAAAGAAGCGTTGTCTTGAAAGCGCGACAATCCCACTTGTCGAGTGGAAACGCAAAACTCCCTTTCCCTCCGGAGATAGTCAAGGGATAGGTATTTGACGCGTCAAAGAGATCTTCAACCGAATAGGTCCCG
>JBBQTU010000268.1:0-5002 GCA_038213005.1 Tepidisphaerales bacterium
CTCCAGGTGCCGGCCTTCCTGGCCCGGCAGACCGACCTGCTCGAAGCCTGCGCTCGCACCGGCAAGATCGTCAACGTCAAGAAGGGCCAGTTCATGAGCCCGCAGGAGATGACCCAGGCGGTGAACAAGATCCGCGCCGCCGGAAACAACCAGATTCTCCTGACGGAGCGCGGTACCTTCTTCGGCTACAACCGCCTGGTCAACGACTTCACCTCGCTGCCGATCATGCAGGAAACCGGCTGCCCGGTCGTCTTCGACGTGACCCACTCCACCCAGCAGCCCGGAGCGCTCGGCACCCAGTCCGGCGGCAATCCACAATACGCCCCGATGCTGGCCCGTGCGGCCGTCGTCGCTGGCGTGCAGGGCCTCTTCATCGAATGCCATCCCGACCCCGCCAACGCCAAGAGCGACGCGGCCACCATGCTCCCGCTGGACGCCATGCCGGCGTTGCTGGCCCAGTGCAAAACCCTGGCTGAGTTGCGGGCCACCTGGCCGCAGTCATGACGCGGCAGTCGCACTCAAACGCCAGAGGTTGAGTGTTTTTTCATCGTGAGCGAAAATGCAACCGCGAAGGCGCGAAGGGCGCGAAAGAAACGCGAAGAACACGACTGCATTGTTGTCTTCTTCGCGTTTCTTTCGCGTGCTTCAGCCTTCGCGGTTAGCGTGGTATTGCCTTGGCTGGCCAGTCGCTAAAGCGAGCACGCGATGATCGGTTCAGGCTCACCGCCTGTAGAGTGCAGCCAGCGTCGCCCGTCCAGTTCGATCAGTGCTTGTGCCTTCTCCGGCCCCCATGTTCCAGGGGCGTAGGCCTGCGGGCTGGACTTGCCAGCCTGCCATGCCTGCTCGATCGGGTCGACCACTGCCCACGCCGCCTCGACCTCATCGTGGCGAATAAATAGCGTCTGGTCGCCCATGATCGCATCCTGCAATAGCCGCTCATACGCATCCGGTGGCTCGACCTGGAACGCCGTCTTGTACTGAAAATCCAGCGCCACCGACTTGATGTTCATCTGCCCGCCCGGCACTTTTCCGTTCAAGCGCCAACTGATCCCCTCCTCGGGCTGCACGCGGATGATCAGGTCATTGGGGAACACTGGCGACTGGCACTGCGTCTGGAACAGCGTCTGCGGCGGCGAGCGGAACCGCACCGCGATCTCCGACAGCTTTTCCGGCAGGCACTTGCCGGTGCGCAGGTAAAATGGCATCCCGCTCCACCGCCAGTTGTCGATGAAAACCTTCAGCGCCACGAACGTCTCGGTACGCGAGTCGGTCGGCACATCCTTCTCTTTCAGATACCCCTCGGTGCGTTTGCCACTGGCCTCGCCGGCCGAGTATTGCCCGCGCACCGCCAGGCTGTCGATCTGGCTTGCCCGATACGGCCGGACGGATCGATACACCTTCACCTTCTCATCGCGGATGCTCTGTGCATCCAGCGAGATCGGGGGTTCCATCGCCACCAGCGCCATGAGCTGGAACAGGTGGTTCTGCACCATGTCGCGCATCGCGCCGCTCTTGTCGTAATAGCCACCGCGTGAGCCCACGCCCAGCGTCTCGCTCACCGTGATCTGCACGTGGTCGATGTACTTGTAGTTCCAGATCGGCTCGAAGATCGAGTTGGCAAAGCGCATCACCATCAGGTTCTGCACCGTCTCCTTGCCCAGGAAATGATCGATGCGGAAGACCTGTTCCTCGGGGAAGTAGCGATGCAGCAGTGCGTTGAGTTCTTTCGCGCTGGCCAGGTCAAAGCCAAACGGCTTTTCGATGACCACCCGCTGGAACGAACGCCCCGGCCCGCAGGAGAGATTCTGCCCCAGGCACTCGATCACCGGGCGGAACTGCCCCGGTGGCGTCGACAGATAGAACAGCCGGCTACCCCCGGTCCCCAGCTTCTGATCCAGTTCCCGAAGCCGGTCGGCCAGATGCTTGTGCGACATCTCATCGCCATAGTCCTTCGCCGCCGTATAAAACGTCCGCTCCAGCAGCCACTTCACCGCCGGATCATCGGCCGGCGCGTTTGCAAAACTCGCCAGCGACTTCGCGCAATCCTCCCGATACTGCTGGTCACTCATCTCCGACCGCGCAAACCCCATCAGGGCAAACTCAGGCGGCAGCAGTTTCTCCTTCGCAAGCCCATAGATCGCAGGAATCAGCTTCCGCTTCGCCAAGTCGCCGCTGGCACCGAAGATCACGATGATGCATGGGGGTGTCGGGTTCATGATAGCGCGATTCTAGCACCAGTTTGCAAGCCTGTCCGGGTCGTAACCCAGACAGGCTTGCGGTGTGGTGCCAGTTGCCTGTTCATCGCCCTGCGACGCCCCGGTTGTGCCGACGCCCCGTACCGACCGCCATTTGGTATCATGTCATCAGAAGCGGAGGTGAAACCATGATGCAGCACAAAGGATACACGGGAAAGGTTGAGTTCGACGCCGACGCCGACATTCTGCACGGCGAGGTTCTGGGCATTCGTGATGTCGTCACTTTCCAGGGAACAAGCGTTGCCGAAGTGCAGAAGGCCTTTCGCGAGTCCGTGGACGATTACCTCGCCTTCTGCAAGCAGCGGGGCGAAAGCCCCGACAAACCTTGTTCCGGCCAGTTTCTGGTCCGCATCGACTCCGAGTTCCACCGCAAGGCCAGCGCTCTGGCCGCCGCAGAGAGCCGCAGCCTCAATTCGGTCGTCAGCGAAGCGCTTTCCATGCGCATCGAAAGCTCGCCCTCGCGGGTTAAGTCGCTTCGCCGCAGACGAGTTGGCTAACCGCGCCATCTCATTCGGCCCTCGCCGCTCACGTCCGCGCTAGCCCCGCATCCGCCAAGTGTGCGGCGTCCTCGCCCGTATTACCTGTGCGGGCGCGCCCGTTGCAGGTGGAACCCGTATGGCTGGTCCGCGGCTATGCCAGCACGCGGATTATCAGTGATCGTTCGAACCAGCGTCCTTCCTGATCAGCGACTCGGATGCTCCGCGTGCTTCCCGGCGTCGCGGTGCGCGCCGGCAACCCGATCGTGTTGGCCGGCATGTACATCGCCGATCCCGAGGGCCATCAATGGGTCGACGGGCGGCTGTGTGTCTATGGCCCCCCGACGAACACAAGGACTACTACTGCTCCCACAGATCCCATGTCGTGTCCACGCGCGATCTGATTCACTGCCCAGGCCTATATTCCTGCCCGCCTGAGGATCACCGGAGCAGGAGCACCACCGCGTCGGCGGCGATGGCTTCGCCCCGGCCGATCGAGTCGCACCCTTCATTGGTGCCGGCCTTGATGTTCACCTGGGCGGCGTCGATGCCCAGCAGGCCGGCGAGGTTGGTCCGCATCGCCGGCTTGAGCGGCTTGATCCTGGGACGCTCGGCGAGGATGGTCACATCCACGTTGGCGATCGTGTAGCCCGCCGCGTGTGCACAGGCGACCGCATGCTCAAGAAACACCCGGCTCGGGGCGTCGCGCCAACGCTCGTCGGTGTTGGGAAAATGCTCGCCAATGTCTCCCTGGCCGATCGCCCCCAGGATCGCATCCACCAAGGCATGCATCACGACATCGCCGTCACTGTGAGCCACCGGCGAAAGGTCTTCGGCGGCCGCGATGCCGCCCAGCATCAACCGGCCGCCTGCCTGAAGGCGGTGCAGGTCATATCCATGTCCGATGCGATAGGGGAGGTTTGCGGGATTGCTCATGGCCAATGATTCTGCGCGACGGCCGGGGGATTGGGAAGCGCGGGGCCTAGAGCTATTGCGCCAGGAAATCTTGAACGTCCTGGGCCAGCGCCTTTTCGAGGGCCGCATCCCGACCCAGGGCATACCACCGGCGGACCCCGGGCTCGGCGATGCTCTGCGGGGCACGTAGCGCCGTGCGTTCCATCGGGCTTACAGCGCCGCGGTAGTTGTTGACGACCGTAGTACGTCGATCCGGCGCCGTGAATCGCTCCACCACCACCTTGGGCACTGCAACGCAGGCACCGTCAGGGCTGCGCGTCACTTCGAAGCGGATCGTACGGCGAAGCGTGCCGATGGACGCCGCCGTGATGTCAGACGAATCGACCACATCGCTGCGCCAGAGTTCCCAGAACTGTCTGCTGACCAGTGGTTCGCTCATCATCACGCCATCGCGATAGTCCATGCGGTCGGGCGCAAAGCGCCGGCCGCGAATGGCTCGCTCGCAGGCATACCACAGCTTGTCGTAATCGCCCGCGGGGACGCTCACCACGCCCGGCTGGGCATACCAGTATGCGGGGTTTGCCGTGGCGGGGTCGATATCGGTTGCAATCGGACGCGTGGACGGCGGGGGTGGGGCCACGTGGTCGCTGCCGCAGCCGCCCAGGAGCGACAGAGCCAGCAGAAGACCCGGGATGGTGTTTTTGAGCTGCATGCGTTTCATCCGCGACCACGACGACAGCCGCCATGGTAGCAGCGGCGCGCGGGCTTGTCACTGGCGACAACAGGCGGCGGCAGGCGATCGCGGAGGGCGTGCCGGTTTTTTCGGGCCGAGGCAAGTTGCGCGTCAGCGGGTGGTTGGAGCGAATACGGTGCTGAACGAGGTGTCGCCCTTTCAGGGCTCATTCAGGGTGAACGGTTCTTACCCAGGGCTGCGCGAGTACGCTTCCCCTGGGCTCAAGAATGCCGCCCCGCTGGGGCTAAGAAATCGCGTGCCCGGCAAAATGGGCACGCCCCCAGATGCCAGGCGTGCCAGTTTTTCCCGGGCCGATGCAAGTCGCACGTCAGCGGGTGGTTGGAGCGAATAGGGTGCTGAAAGAGGTGTCGCCCTTTCAGGGCTCATTCAGGGTGAATGGTTCTTACCCAGGGCTGCGCGAGTACGCTTACCCTGGGCTTAAGAATGCCGCCCCGTTGGGGCTAAGAAATCGCGTGCCCGGTAAAATGGGCACGCCCCGACAGCCGATCGCCGGCACCCGGGAGAATCGGCCTGTCCCGCCGGCCCCAGGCTCCGTAGAATCATCAAGGACCGGCGCACCAATAACTGGCAGGAATGGCGCTATGATCTCCGCGTACTCCTCC
>JBBQTU010000269.1:0-4990 GCA_038213005.1 Tepidisphaerales bacterium
GGCTCGATGCCGTAGGTGAGCGTGAGGTGGGCCTGCGGATCCATGTCGATCAGGCACACGCTCTTGCCGGCCTCGGCCAGTGCAGCGCCAAGGTTCACGGTGGTGGTCGTCTTGCCGACGCCGCCCTTCTGGTTCATCAGCGCGATAATCCGCATCAGTGTGGTCTCCAAAACAACCGCGCGGGATTGTCGGGCAAGGGGTCGCCAAAGACAAGATGCCTGCACTGCTCCCGTCCCAATGCCGTCATCAACTGTCTTACTTGGTCGCTTACTTGATCGGTTACTTGGTCGCTGGCGGTGGCTTCGTTGATCGCGGCCATCCTGCCTACTTGACCCTCTTTCCGGCCCCTGATCGCTGTTTGCCCGCGAGACCGAGACGGGGGTGTGTCAATCCGATGCTCCGGCGCCGGGACGGTCGGCGCGGAGTCTGGTAGACTGTGGCAAGGAGATTCTTGCATGAGATCAATTTGCAGTCTTGCCGCCTGCGCCGCTTTGCTCCTGGGCACCGCCGCCGCCATCGCCCAGAACGCACCAGCGACCCGCCCGGCGGGCTCCGACAAGATGCCCGGCGTGCATGTTGATATCCCGGGCAAGCAGGTGCGAGTGGATTGCCAAGCCATCAACGTCGAGGCGGCGCTGGAATTTCTCTGCGTCACCAATGGCGGCAACGAGCACGAGTCGCTCCTGCGGACCCCGGCCAAGCCGTCGCACATTCACCTGGGGCTTTTGATGCTGGGCCTGGAACCGGGTCAGCCCGTTCACTATATGAAAGCGCTGGACCGGTGGGCTCCGCCGCAGGGGCCGCCGCTGAATATCAGCATCGAATACGCCAAAGACGGCAAGACCGTGCGCGTGCCGGCCTACAAGCTGTTTCGCGACCTCAAGACCAAAAAGCCGATGCCGACCCTGACGTGGGTCTTCGTCGGGTCCAAGTTCCAGGACGACAACGTCTACGCGGCCGACCTCACCGGCTATGTGGTCAGTGTGGTGAATTTCGAGCTCACGCTGATCGACGTGCCCGAGATCGCCAGCAGTTCTAACGAGCTGCTTGAGTGGGAGATGGAAGAGGCCAACATGCCCGCCAAAGGCTCAAAGGTCACAATGATCATCGAGCCGGCCGGCCAGGTGATGAAATTCTCCGCCCCGGCCGCCCCGCCCCAGTCCGCCGGGCCTGGCGCGGGCGCTGGCGCAGCCCGGAATGTGCACCTGGACCAGGCGAAGATCGACCAGCTTCGCCAGCGTTGGAACCAGTCCATGGCGCCCAGTTCGCAATCAATTCAGCGGATGGCCCAGGAGCATTACGAGATCATCCAGCAGCTCCGCGCCGAGCAGGCGCGCCTGGTCAACGAGGCCGAGCGCGTCTCGCGCGTAATCGATGACCTGCAGAAGCAGTACAACGACCTGGTCACTCCAAAACCGGCGCCGAGCGCCGCGCAGTCAAATCCATAGCGGGCATTACTCCCTCATATCGACCGCACCCGGGGCGCGGGGCGTCATGTGGGGCCAGTCGCCCTCGACGGCCCATTTGGTCCCGCGCCCAAGTACGTAGTCCGGGCTTCAGCCCGTTTCGGCCGAGTTTCCCTTCACCCACGCCGGCGCCAGCCCGCGCGGCACACCAACTGCGTGGACGCACGAACCCCCCACCGCAGAGAACACAGAGAAGAGGTTAGCCACAAAGAGCCATGGCGCTGCCTTCGGCCGCAACCAAAGAGTATTGCCACAGATGGGGCACAGATGCGCATTCATGGGTAACGGCGTTGAAATGGAATCTGTGATCGTCTGTGCCCCATCTGTGGCTCAAGCTCCTCTGCTGAACTCTTTTCCGAAAGAGAAGAAATTGGATGATTGCTGTGCCGAGGGCGCACGAACGGAGAGGGTCGGCGATTCGCATTCGTGGCGGTGTCTACAACCTCCCGCGAGCGGGGGACGTGAGTGCCCCGGTTGATCACACAGGCGGGCCTGAGCCCTCTCGCCCCGAGCGGAGTTTCTCAAGCCCGCACCCGCAACCCGCTTGGCCCCAGAGGGGCGATCCACGCCAGCCGAGGGCAACGCCCTGGGCTACCGGCCTTCCAAGAAAAAGCAACTCCTGAAACGTCGGCCCGACGCGCGGGCGTGCCCGTTTTTCCGGGCACGCGATTTCTCAGCCCCAACGGGGCGGCATTCGTAAGCCCAGGGTAAGCGTACTCGCGCAGCCCTGGGTAAGAAACATTCACCCTGAATGAGCCCTGAAAGGGCGACACCTCTTTCAGCACCGTATTCGCTCCAACCAGCCGCTGACGCGCGACTTGCATCTGCCCGGAAAAACGGGCACGCCCCGACGCGCCACTCTGGAACATGGCTCACGCCGGGGCGCACAGCCGCAGAGAAACCCTCACGCAGCGCACGGGTTTTCTCTGCGTCTTGGCGGCTCTGCGTGAGCTACTCTCTTTCTGACGATTGCCGTGCGGAAAAGAGGTCCGCCAAAAAGAGGCTCAGAACGCAAGAACGGAAAAGGGCACCGAACGCGAAGCCGCGAAGCGTGGCCACGGAGCTTAGCCCCGTGGTCTTCTCGTGCCAGTCAATCAGATCCCCGCCCCAAACCGGCCGCAGGCCCCATCCGTTCGGAGGCTACCTCAGCGTCAGGCAACCGCTAACCCCCGAGCCAACAGAATCTCACGCCCCGCCAGTACGCCTCACGACGCCACGGCCGCCACGAATACAGGAGCCGGGTTCTTCGTGGGGCCGGTCGCCCTCGACGGCCCATTTGCTCCCGCGCCCAAGAACTCTGCACCCGAGCGCCAACGACAGTCGGAGCCCCACGCCGTGACGACGCCAATGCCATGGACTCGACCTTTGGTGTCGCATACCTATACCTCGCCGCGAGCGGGGGACGTGAGTCCCCCAGTTGAGCACCAAAGGCAGACCTGCGCCCATCTCGCCCCCGAGCGGAGCTTCTCAAACCCGCGCCCGCAAACCGGTCAGCCACCACCAATTCGCCCAACTCAGCCCAGCTTGCAGGGTCTTGCCTGGGCTTCAAACCGCGTTACGCTACCTGAATGGCAAAACTTGGTGTCCATGAAATTCGGGCCTTGGCCAAGAAGATAATTGCTGACAACCCGGGCGACGTCAACGAGTTCGCAGATCGGGTGCGTCAGTCGGATGGCGATACGTGTGAGAACCTCTTCAGATAGATTCGATACCGCAGGGCTGCACAAAAGGAGCCTTCATGCCAAGCAAACGTCAAGGGGTTGTCTGGGAAGCGGAGCCACATACGGTCGCCAAGATCGCCATCTTGAAGTAGTATCTACGAGCGTGGTGCCTCGTGCTTGGGTTTGCGCTGCCGCGGGCGTAAACGCGGCGCGGTGTTCAGGTTCAACGAATATTCTTGAACCGGATAAAGGGCATCTATCGGTCACCGGTGCTGCGTTCCCCGGTCGGCCCCGGCCGACCATCCCGCGCGATCGAATACGAGTGCCCTCTTTTTGTCGTTCCGCCGGTGCGGCGCATATCAAATGGCGGCACGATGTGATAACTTGGATGGAACCTAGCGAAACAGTGTGTCGAAGCGGAACTCTTTCCGAGGTAACTGCAATGGCAATGCCTAATCGGGTACGGGACCGTCTAACGTCCGGTCTGAAGCGTCTGGGGCCGATCATCCTGCAGCAGAAGGCGCGGGATGTCTCAGAGGCCGATACCGTGACGCTGGTGAAGGATCTGCTGGCCGAAGTGTTTGGCTATGACAAGTACGCGGAACTGACCGGCGAATAGAATACTGCATCCGCTCGACCTACTGCGATCTGGCAGTGAAACTCGACGACAAGCTGGTCGAGCTGATCGAAGTGAAGGCCATTGGCATTCCGCTCGACGACCGGCACGTGAAGTAAGCCGTGGATTACGCCGCCAATCAGGGCGTGGAGTGGGTGATCCTCACCAATGGCATCACATGGCGACTCTACGAGGTTGTATTCGCGAAGCCGATCGACCGGCGGCTACTAGTCGAGATCGATCTGACGACGGTTGATCTGCGCCGAGACGAGGACCTGGAGAAATTATACCTCCTCACCAAGGAAGGCTTCAGTAAAGGTGTTCATCTGGAACTGCGCGATCGGCGCGATGCAAGCAGCCGTTTCATGCTGGCATCGCTGCTGCTGAACAATGAGAGCGTCCTTAGCACTCTCCGGCGCGAACTCCGGCGAGTCGTTGACGTGCTGGTGGACGAGTCAGACATCATCAAGGTGCTGCGGGATGAGGTGATCAAACGCGATACGCTCGAAGGCCCCGAAGCCGAGGCAGCCGCCAAACGGGTGAGTCGTAAGGAAGACCGGCCGCTTCGCGCCACCAAGGCAGCCGAAACATCAGCAGTCATAGTCACGAAATCGGCCGTCTCCGTACCGTCGCAGGTTGTGCCCGCCACAGCGGCGGAAGATGCCACTGCGGATGCAGGCGGCGCGACCTGATCGGGCCGGAGCCATGACATCGAGGAAGCAACTCGCGCGGTAGCATTGATGGTCATCGAGCCTGCGCCCGCCACCTCTGTTAGCATTCCCTCGGCGGCCTCGGACAACGATAATCGCCAATTTGCGAGAATCGTTCAGGCCGACTAGACTTTGCGTTCTGATGCGATTGCGGAGGCTAAGTTGAAGTTGGGCAAGCCACCTGTTGTTGAGGCGTGGATCGAGTTTCGCCTCATATTGGGCGAGGAAGTACCGCAATGGAGCGAAGAGGTCGCCTGCCGCTATATTGATCGCTACTACAAAGATGTGTTCTCTCGCGTGCAGGTAATGGGGCATCACGAGATTAGCTTTGAGATGCGCGACAGCGTCCGCCGCTATCCCGTGCTCAAGGACGCGAAGGCCGTGTTTGAACGAATCAAAGCCAGCACTGCTGATGACGATCGGTTGCTTCAAGTCGGGCGAGATATCGTCGTCCTCAATATGCTCAGGAAGCAGCAGGATGAATGGCCTGCTTACCGTGTTCTCCGCGATGAGGCGTTAACTGCTTTCGAACACTAT
>JBBQTU010000270.1:0-4892 GCA_038213005.1 Tepidisphaerales bacterium
CCGAAGGGGCGGGAGGCCGCGCGGCGATGGGATAATCGGACATCAGCAGTGCCTATATACGGATTCCACCTGAAACGGGCGCGTTCGCGGAAGTAGTGCGCGGCGTCCCCGCCCGCACAGGCCCATCCCACGCTTCCCCCGCAGATCACGGCCAGTGCGTCGGCTGCACCCATCCCTGGTGGAATCCGTATTCTATCGTTTGGAGTCTTCTCTTTATTGGTTGCTGAGGGCGGCGCGGGGTGTTAACTTGGTCTGCGTGAACGGTGAGATATTAGCGATGGGAGGCATGGGCAGGCATGGCGACCAAGGTGCCGGCAGCGTCCTCGGCGGCGCTCGCGGCAATGCACTGAATCAGACCTGGACCCTGGACGCCCTTAGCAACTGGGATCAGCGTTACATAGACGCCCCGGTGATGGTCTATCGCGACACCAACACCGACGCCGCGGTGGATCAGAAGCTGTATGTCACGCAGGATGCCGACTTCAACGTGACGGCCACCATTAGCGGCGACACCGGCGTCGTGGCCAACCGCTTCATCTACACCCCCTACGGCCAGCGGACGGTGCTGACGGCCACCTGGACGGCCGGGACGACGGACTTCATGCTGGGGCATCAGGGGCTGTATCTGGATGGCGAATCCGGGCTGTATTACAACCGGGCGCGGTACCTGCATCCAACGCTGGGCAACTTCATCCAACGCGATCCGCTGGGGTATGTGGATGGCGGGAGTTTGTATCAGTATGAACGATCTCGGCCTGGCACTCTACTGGATCCTTCTGGCAAACTGGTCCCGATCGTCGTCGGTGGTATCGTGATTACGGTTTCTTCGCTTGAGGCCGCTGCGTTGGCAACTGGCGTAACCGCGAGTACATGCATGATGTATCCGGCCTGCAGGAGTGAGGCCATTCGGCTCTCGGCGCAAGCCATCAGCAGCACGGTCGACGCTGTATCCAGTGGCGCTCGTTGGACGGGCGGCAGGATATCGGGTGGCTATTGGCCCATTGGTTACGGACTGTATGGCGCATGGGCATGGGCCACAACAACGACAAGTTCGGTTCCGTGCCCAACACGCACCCGAGCACGTAGCGATCCATACAGTTATGCACCAACTAACCCAGGGAGAGATGGTAACGGCAATTGTAAGCCCTGTCCGCCGGACGGCCCGATATGGACTCACATACACGAGGACGGAACCACAAATAGCCATCAGATACCAAATACCTGCGAGTGCATGTCCGTACGGGTGAATCTATGAGCGAGCAGCTTGTTGACATCACGGTACATGTCTTGCGCATCCGGGAGGCGGTCAGGCATGTGTGGAACACGGCGCTTGCCCCGGAGGGGCCGGACTTTGACCGTGCGGACGTGCTTAATGAGATTGGTGCTCGGATGCTTGATGACTTGCTCCAATTGGACCGAGGTTGGGAATGGCAGTATGGCGAACCGATTCTGTGTTTGCACGTCAAGCCTCGTGACGGCGCCACATCGCTTGCCGCCATGGTACAACGTGAGCCTGATCGCCTCTGTGGCTATTGGGACCATTCATGCGGTGTTCTTGAGGTTCCCCCAGCACTCTTGAAGTTCGTGAACTTCTACGACTGGGATGTGCTGGCGCTGCATCGGGACCTGAAGTATGTTCGCGTCCGGATAGCTGAGAATCCGGCGGATATGACCCTGGTTGGACGTGATGCTCTGATCGAAGCTGATTTGCTCACCTTCTGGGCAAAATGAAAAAGGTGACCTTTAAAAACGGGAAGGGGGAAGGGGGACATCCCACCTTCCACTTATAGGTGAAATACACCTATGACGGCTGGGGCGATATCAAGACCGAGCAAAGCCACAGTGGCGCCGTGACCACCGGCACGCCCTCAGTGACCTACAGCTACGAGGATGGAGCCGATGCCAATGGCAAACGCCCTGTTTGTTCGCTTGAAGAAGGTTACCTATCCCGGCAGTAAGTTTATAATTAAAGCGGGAGGATACAACCGGGACGCAGCTAGTTCGGAAAAGGACAGGGGCCTGGACTCGTTATCCGTGATATTTGACGTTCGAAGGCGTGTGGTGTATTCAAGACAATGACTATGACCCGCATCGCTTTATCCCGATCATACACCCACACCGCTTGGCCTGTGGCCGTCTTCCATGTCATGAACAAGCCCGGCGGGCCGGCCTGCAACATGGCCTGCGAATATTGCTTCTACAAGCATCATCAAGAGGAAAGACACGAGGGCACGGAGGCAGCAAGGCACGAAGGGAGTGCCGGATCGACAACCTCTGATGGGTTGCTGGAGCGATTCATCGCCGAATACCTTCAATCGCAAGACAACCCCACCGTCTTCTTCACCTGGCAAGGCGGCGAACCGACTCTCGTCGGCCTGGGCTTCTACCGCAAAGCCATCGCGCTGCAGCAGAAGCATGCCCGCCCCGGCGGGCCCAAGATCGCCAACTCCTTCCAGACCAACGGCCTGCTCCTCGATGACCAGTGGTGCCAGTTCCTCGCCGAGAATCAGTTCCTCGTCGGCCTCAGCATCGACGGACCGGCCGACATCCACGATTCCTATCGCCGCATGCGTACCGGAGCCCCCACGTTCGCCCGCGTCCGTGCCGCGGCCGACTGCCTCACCAAACACAACGTCTCCTTCAACACCCTCACCACCGTCACCCCCGCCAATGCCGCACGAGCCGCAGACGTCTACGACTTCCTCACCACCGAAATCGGCGCCACCACCCTCCAGATCCAGCCCTGCGCCGAGCGAAAAGACTTCCGCGAAGTACCCCCCGGCCATTGGTCCCTCAACACCCTCCTCGCCCCCGGCAGTCCCCAGACTCAACCCGGCCACCCCGATTCCCTCATGACCGACTGGTGCATCTCCACCCCCTATGCCACCAACCCTTGACATACCCCCCACCCCCTCCCGCGATAACTCGCGCGACTGGCTTCCACAATGGCCAATCGGCAACGCGATCTGGCTGCGTCCCACTGACATCCCCCGACTTGGGCGATAGCATGGAGATCATGAATCACACCGCCGCCGAGACCATTCTCCAAAACTGTGGCATCTTCCGCCGGGTTGCCGGCGCCAGCCGTCAGCGTCTGCTCGCGATGGCTCAGGTCAAACAGTTTGAGCGCGGACACCAGATCATCCGCCAGGGCGAGGCCTGTCCCGGGGTCTTTGTCATCGGCTCGGGCATGGTCCGAATCTACAAGCTCTCTCCTAATGGGAAGGAGCATGTGCTGCACCTGGCGACGACCGGCGAGACGTTCCTGGAAGTCGCGAGCATCCTCGATATGGACTGCCCCGCCTTCGCCGAAGCCATCGAGCCGGCCGAGTGCGTCCTGCTCCCTAACGCAGCCTTTCGCGCTGCCCTGGACGAAGATCACGCCCTCTGCCAGCAACTGCTGGCTGGCATGGCCCTGCGCGTACGCCAGTTCGTCGGCCTGCTCGAAGACATCGTACTGCGCGATGCCCTGTCGCGAGTGGCGAAATACCTGCTGGAAAAAAGCTCGGACGATGACCCGACCATTACCCTGCCAAGTCTGAAGAAGCATCTGGCCAGTCACCTGAACCTGACCAGCGAAACCCTCTCGCGGTGCCTGCGGCAACTGCTGGACGCCGGACTCATCGAATCCAACGAGATTCAGGCCATCCGCATCATCGACCGCCCCGCCTTGGAGGAAGCGGCCGAGGGGATGTATCCGAGAATCTAGGGCGGCTACAGTTCGCCTATCGGATCATCCTGGCGTCGGAAGACCGTAACCTCGCCGATCGCGCGAAAGCCGCTGCGGGTCAGCAGCCGCAGTAGTGGCTCATTCCCCGCTGCGACCCCCGCCAGCACGTGGCGGAACGCCGATCGCTCACAGATGTCCAGGGCGCGCGCGAGCATCACCCGGCCGATGCCTCGTCCGCGATATTGGGGGCAGACGTACACATGCCGCAGCAGGCCCACCTCCCCGACCGCCAGGACGCCGGCCCACGCCACGGCCTTGTCATCGCCCAGGGCAATCACGGCGTCGTAGTGAGAGTCGTCCAAGTGCAGTTGCAGGCCCTCGGCCGCCTGGGCCGCTTCGCCGCCGATCAGTTCCTGAGCCAGTTGGATTGCATGGCGGAAGCTGGCTCGGGCGGGGATGATCGTCAGGCCTTGGTAAGTCTGCTTCAACTCGGTCCGTGCCTGGCCCAGCGACAGCACGTGAACGGTGTCCTTCACATAACCACGCCCTGGCAGCAAGTCACACAACTCAGCAGGCAGAGCGCCGGCGGAATCCGGGTTCACCACGATGCGGGCGCAGGTCGCTCCCGTCCTTTGGAACGCGGCGTCAATCTGGCTAAGCGCTGCCTGCGCACTGACGTCGGGCGGGAGCATGGCATCCAGAAGCGTGCTCGCTTCCGGCACGGCAGCCAACTCGGCATTGGCGATCGCCGCCCCCACTTCAATATTGTTCTCGTCACCATAGTGACGCAGCCAGTGCAGCAGCGCGCGATCATAAAGACGAACCAGCGTCGCCTCGGAGACGACGGACGAGGATGGCACAACTGGCAGTTGCATAGCGATATCCTATCGCAGCAAGAGACCCTTGTCTGGACAACTCAGCCTTACTTCTGGAACATAAGCCGCTTGGCGGCCGGTTGGGACGAGGTCTGTCCGTCACGGCTGGGCGAACCAGTTCTTCCATTTGCTAACCACGGCATCCTGCTTTTCCTTGGGGTCGCCGGGCTCGAATGTCCAGGCGTGGCCCATGATCTGCGACAGCGCCCAGCAAGCCTTTTGACGAGCGGCGTCGCCGGGTTGACCCAGGGACTGGACCAGCGTCCGCAGGAAAACGACACGATTTATTACCACTGCGTAGTTGACCCGGATGGCAAAGTTCGCGCTTTCAAGGCATTTATTTTAGG
>JBBQTU010000271.1:0-4854 GCA_038213005.1 Tepidisphaerales bacterium
ACCGTGGCACGCCCGCCCCGGGCGCTGCCCCCCGTCCCGGTCCAGACGCGCCCCTTCCGCCGTCTCACAGAGAGGTCGGAGGCACTCAATGATTACGACACCCCCGCCGTCACCGGCGCCGGTGCCACGCCGATAGGCACCGACGACTGCATCTACCGGTAATGAACGGAATCCCCGCTCCCCCGAACGCTCCGGCCGAGGCGGCCGGGCCACGGTGGCACGCCCGCCCCGGGCGCTGCCCCCCGTCCCGGTCCAGACGCGCCCCTTCCGCCGTCTCACAGAGAGGTCGGAGGCACTCAATGATTACGACACCCCCGCCGTCACACCTCGCGAACGTACTTGTGGAACGCCTCCTGCAACTGCTTCGTGATCGGGCCGACCTTGCCGTCGCCGATGATCCGTCCGTCGATCTTGATCACCGGCACGACCTCCGCCCCCGTGCCGGTCAGGAAGCATTCGGCGGCCGTGTAGATGTCGTAACGCTGCAGCGTCTTCTCGATGCAGGACAGGTTCATGCGCTCGGCCAGCTTGAAAATGGTGGCCCGGGTGATGCCTTCAAGGATGCCATCGGTCGTCATCGGCGTCTGCACCTGCCCGCCCCGGACGATAAAGATGTTGTCGCCGGTACACTCAGCGACGTTGCCTTCCTGGTTCAGCATCAGCGCCTCAGAGACGTTCGCGTCAATTGCTTCCAGTTTGGCCAGCACGTTGTTGAGATAGTTCAGGCTCTTCACCCGCGATGGAATCGAGTTGGACGGGCAGCGCATCACCGAAGCCGTGATGATCGGCATGCCGTTCTCATACATCTCGCGCGGATACAGTTCGATCGTGTCGGCGATGATGAACACCGACGGCATCACGCACTTCCGCGGCGAAACGCCCAGATTGCCCACGCCCCGCGTCACCACCAGGCGGATATAGCAGTCGCGAAACCCGTTGGCCTGCACCGTCTGATACATCGCATCCGTCAACTGCTGTTTCGTGTAAGGAAGCTCCAGGCGGATCACCTTAGCGCTGTTCTGCAGCCGCGTCAGATGCGCATCGTTCTCAAAAATCCGCCCGTTATACACACGGATGCCCTCGAACACGCCGTCGCCGTAAAGCAGACCGTGATCGTAGACGCTCAGCTTCGCTGAGTCTTTTTCGACAAGCTCGCCATCCAGCCAGATCTTCAAGGACATCCCGGACTCACTTTCTCAATAAACACCACAGGCCGCAAGACAGGCCGGACAATCTACCACGCGGGCAAGGAGACGCCAAGCAGAAGTCCTGCGAAAGCGACCGGGCAACCCACTGAACTGCCCCGGCCAATTCCGGTAATTATTTGCTCGACACGGATGAGTTCGCCATTTAATGTATTTGATCTAGTCACAGTCGGTGCCCAGACGTGGTCCACTGCTCAACCATAGAAAGGAAATCAATATGATGCTTGTACGTGCAATGACAACAACATGCAGGGTCTCTTCTGCGGTATCCATAATTGCCCTGGTTGCAGCCACCTCCGTTGGACAGAGCCAGATCACCACCCAAACAAGCATACCGCTTTGTGCGGAGGACACAGTGCTGGTCCGTGCCTCCGTTGTTGAGGCCACTCGTAGCAATGGTGCAGTTCAGGGAAAGCTGAAGGTCGAATATGTCTACTTTGGCGCATCGGTACTCAAGTCGCAAACCTTCGTAGCGGCGAGTTCTTCTTCGCCTGAGAGCAGCACAGGCAGAGACCTATTCCCACCACTGAGCCAAGGGGAAGAAGGTATCTGGCTAGTCAAACAAGATAGTGATGGCGACATCACTCCTTTGAGAGAACGATACTTGGGCATCTATTGGCCAATTCGGCATATAGCTGATGCGCGATACAAGGAGGCTGAACGACTTGCCGACGCCATAGGTGCAGTGTGCAATGTGTACGGGGAACAACGCAAAGCACTCTTGATCAAGTACTCAATGGATACCACGCCTGAGGTTGCTTCGGCGGCAGTTGCCTTGCTTGCGAAGATCGAGCCAGATGGCGTAAAGGAGATAATGGAAGACCTCTTGAAGAAGGATGTCCCACCTACCGGCCTGGTTGTTTTAGATCAGATTCTTTCACAGGCAGATACGGAGTGGCCAGCTTCAGCCAAGCGGAAAGAGATGCTACAAAAGCTGGTTGATGCGAAAATGTCAGACGAGGAAGCCAGCCGGGTGCTCGACAGGATCAGTGAAAGCTGGCAGGCAAAGGAAACCAAGAGCAATGTGGCTCTGGACTTGATGAAGCGAGCGGCGTCGAACGCGCTTCTCCCTTCAACATCACGGCAGAAGGCCGTCTTTCAGATCGGTTGGATGGCTCTTCAGGCGACCCGAAATTACGGTGCCGCCGCGGCCGAACTCGGCGCGGAATCCTTCAATATCTTGGTGGCGTTTGTTAGGGATATGAAAGAAGATACTACCGTGCGAAGCGCCGCTGCCAGAGGGTTGGGCATCATCCCGTTTGATCAGCAGCGACTGGCCGAGATGAACTCGTTGCAATCAAGCGTCAAGACTACCGAAGTGAAAGAAGCCCTAGGTTTCGCGATCCGACAGATAGAACAAGCACATAAGGACGAAGAGCATCTGAAGGGCGCAACGACAAATCCCGCGCATTAGGGACGACACGCAACCGCGATCACAGGAGGTCTCTCCTTAGGCAACGGAGTCACTGGCGACGCGTGTCGTGCGATGGCTGTGGTGTGCTCTTGATGAAGGAACGATTTAATATGAATGGTAGATGGGCTACTGGCTGCTTAGCTTTCGCAATGTTCTACATGGCGATTGCCTCGCTGCAAGAACGGTCTGCTGGCCAGTCGCCAGCACTTTCTGACAACTCGCAGTCAAGATCGGCCATCGCTGGCGTCGAAGATTCAAGGGGTACCAGCGCAATTCCGGCAACGCGTACCGCCAGCAAGGCTGACAAAAGATCATTTACACTTCGCAGAGACGTTGACGGGTTGATCACGGACAAGCGATCGTCGGATGAAGATAAGCTGCGGACACAGGTCTTGGCATGTGCTCAAATTCGGGATGAGTTGGCGAACTGGAGAGCCTTGCTTAACATGCGGTGGAATCGCAACTCAGCTCTTACATTCGGTGAAGCCTTGATGGATGACTGGGACAAGACATACGGCCCCAGCATCCAGCGGCCAGAGGCGCTTCTAGCCCTGCTCGTTTACGTGGCGGCTCACGAGAAGCCCAGAGGTTTCATGGATGGTGACCGGTTGCTGGTCACTCTTCCTGAACAGAAACGAGTCCTCCAGGGACATGAGACTACTGGCGGTGTCCTGGAAAGATACTACAAGACGATTCTCGACAAAGACAGCAAATGGCCAAACGATGTGCGAGCGGAACTTCAGTACAATGCCACCAGCGCGTTGGAGAACTATGGCTCGCCTGAAATAGTGACCGAACGGATCTGGGAAGGCATGACCAAGGACAAGAAATTTCGCTCGGACATGCTGGGCGTGATGAGCAATCTGGCCAATCAGGCAACGCTGGAACGACTGGTCAAATTTCGCGACTCGCAACAATGGGCTGAAGATGACTTGGATCGGATTGACCAGGGAATCAAGGACGTGAAGTGGTGGCTTGAACGAGCGGAGATCATGGCTAAGACCCGGTCGCCAGAGGCAGAAGCGAGGGTCATTGTCTCCGAAGAGGAAACGAAGTTGATGCTTAAGCGGGTCGCCGATGCAAAGGCCGGCCGGTGCCCGAAGATTTCAGCAGTTGGGTCGCTTTCAAGTAGAGCATCGCTTGATGCCCTGTCATTGCTCTACACAAAAATCAATGTTCCTGTGGCAGTTCTTGCTTCGGACACAGGTGATGTTGGTGGAATCGGCGCCATGGTGTCCGGGCGTGCCGAGTTGATGTTCTTGGACGGCAAGCCCAGCGATGTGGCCATGAATCGCCACGGCGAAAAGTGGAATGCTCTTGGGCTGGATGAAACCGGCAAGCCAAGTGGCGCTGGGCCGGCGGAATATGTGATCGCCGGCCGGGCTGTGGCGCTGATCGTCAATCCGGCCAACAAGTTGGAATCACTGGCGCTGGGGCAGGTTCAGGCCATCTTCCAGGGCGATGTAGGCGACTGGGCCGTGATTGGCGACACGGAACTGACGGCACCAGCCGGGCCGGATGGAAAGCCGGGCAAGCTTGGGATCAACCTCTTCGGCCTGCGGGCCGGTGGCGGGGATGCTCGGAGTTCGGCCGCGGCCAGCGTGTTCCACAAAGAAGGTGTCCCGGCTAACAGGCTCAAACGCATGACGATCCAAAAGGACACCGCCGAAGCGGTAGCTGCGGTCAGCATGGACCCGCTGGCGATTGCGTTTGTCGATCTGACAGCGATTCCGACCACCGGCCAGAACGTCAAAGTCCTGCCGATCAAGATGGGCACGGGCGAGAAGGCCAAGATCGTCCAGCCGACGCCGGAAAACATCAAGAACGCCACGTACCCCCTCTCGCAGCGGCTGTTCCTGTACGTCCATCCCAAGGCCAGCGACACGGCCAAGGATTTCGCTAAGTTCATCGCCACCTGCGGCGGGTCGGAAGCGAGCCCCTATGCCGATACCGTCAAGGCCGTGATGGAGACCTATCAGAAGCACGGCCTGATTCCCATCGCCGACGCCGCCATTGAGCGCGCAGCCAACGACGCCCTGGCGGAAGCCAAGGCCCGGAAAACGGCTAAGGGTAAGCGGAAGTAGTTCACAACTGCGACTTGACTCGTCCATGCCGGGTACGTATACTTTAACCAAATATCGACGCGCCAATGGTGCGCGCCGAACGGTGCTCTTTGAAAAGTGAATAGGCGCTTCAAACGGCCAATAATCGCACCACACAGGTCCGAAATGGCCC
>JBBQTU010000272.1:0-4757 GCA_038213005.1 Tepidisphaerales bacterium
GCGGGAAGAGTTGACGCACGAGTCGTACCTGCTGGAGGTGATGCAGCGGGAGTGCCAGCGACGCAGACAGAGCCGGATGGAGCGTCTGCTGCGGGAGTCGCGGCTGCCGGTGGACAAGAGCCTGGGTGCGTTTGACCTGAATGGGGTGTGCCCGTTTGTCCAGGCACGCGATTTCTTAGCCCCAACGGGGCGGCATTCTTGAGCATCGAAGACGGGAGGACGGAGCGAAGGCGGCTACGATCTGCCGCCCCTGACCGGGGCTTCAAAACGAGAACTCCCAGACAAATGGGCACCCCCTGCAACTCCGCCACCCTTGCTTCGCCCTCCGTGATGGCGTATCAAGTGTCCCAGGAGCACTCCCTATGGCCGCAAAAAAGACCGCAGCCCTGTCCGCCGCACAAAAGGCCAAGAGGACCAGCGAAGACCAGTACTATCTGAACATCGCCCGCGAGGTGGCCGGCCGCGCCACCTGTCTCCGCCGCAAGTTTGGTGCCGTCATCGTCAAGAGCAAGCAGATCGTCTCCACCGGCTACAACGGTGCCCCACGCGGCACCGCCAACTGCTCCGACCTGAACTCCTGCCTGCGCAATGATCTGGGCGCCAAGCCCGGCGAGCATTACGAATGGTGCCGCTCCGTCCACGGCGAAGCCAACGCCATCATCCACGCGTCCCGCTTCGACATGATCGGAGCCGAACTCTATCTCGTCGGCATCGACGCCGTCACCGGCCAGATCGTCGGCGACGCCGAACCCTGCCGCATGTGCAAACGCATGATCATCAACGCCGGCATCGACGAGGTGATCGTCCAGGCCGCCGCCGGCGAGGTCCGCCACTTCCACGTCAGCGACTGGACTAAGACCAACCTGGGCGAATACGAACTGGTCAAAGGAAAACTCAGTGCCGTCCGGCCAAGCGGCTATTGATCCAGCCCCGCGAGATGCCCTGCCCCGCCGTCTGTCCCTGCCGTCATTGACGGGCAACCTCCGCACCCCTCTGCTGCCCCAACACCAACTGCCGCAGATCGCCTATGCATTCGATAACATGATCGGCCGCCGCATAGTCCTGCTTGCGCGCCGTCCGTCGCAAGACCGACCGCATGCCAACCCTTCGGGCGCCGGCAATATCCGTCTTGACCATGTCCCCCACAAACAGACACTCATCCGCCCCCGCTGCAATCTCTGCCAGCGCGGCACGGAAGATGATCGGCTTGGGCTTTCGATAGGTGATCTCCGACGAATAGACCCGCACCGGGAAGAACTCCTTCAGCCCCTCCATCTCCAGATGCCGGTCCAGTATGCGCCCCGGCAGCAGCGTGTTGGACACGATGCCCATCTTCAGCCCCGCATCGCGCAGGCTCCGCAGCGTGGGGATCACGTCCGCCGCCACGCTGCTCCGCGGGATGATCGGCTGATACCACATCCACAGCAGATCAGTGATGAACTCCTCGTCGGTCGGATAGCCCTGCTTGCCGCAGAACCGCTGCATGGTCCGCACACTGTCAATCTCCCGCCCTCGGACCGTCGCCCAGATATACGCCCACCGCACGGCCCAGATATGCCGCCGGTAATACGTCCCGAATCCCGGCAACGCGCAACCGCGGCTCCGCAAAAAACTGTAGGTCGTCTCGGCCACCCCGCGAAACAGAGCGAGTCGGTCCATCGGCTGAAAATCCAGCAGCGTATCGCCCAGATCGAACAGGACCGCTCTAATCATTGACCCATTCCCTTTCGTCAGGAGATCCGACCGCCGCAAGCCCATCGCCTCGGCACGCCCGTTGCCCACCGCCTTTGTACAGAAGCCGGGCTGAACCAGCAACTCCCAAACTAAAACCCGCTCGCCGGCCGCTTCCTGCCCGCGCACCCGGCCACGCTCACCGGCCGGTCATGGCCTCTCTGGCGACCATCCGCCGCACAGAAATATACCCAACTGAGTCATTTCGTCGCCCCTGCCGCATGGATGGTCGCCCGCACCACGGTGCCGCATGTGGGGAATCCCAACTTCCCTATCCGGTCTTTAACTCATTCATACAAAACACTTTGTCGACACTCGCACAGCCACTTGGCCCCGGCAACCCTCGCCAAACCGCCACATGGGCTCGGCTGGCACCCCCGTTGCTCCACTCGCACGCGGAAGGGTTGTAGGTCCTGCGTGATCAAGGCCATCGTCGATGGCGAGATCACCAGTCAATAGGCTATGGGCCTGCCGCCCAAACCGGGAGCCCGAATGGTTACCATGAAATGCCAGCTTGATGCTCTCTCACGCGACGTCGCGCGGGAACTCACCCTCGCCGAACAGCTCTCGCGGCGATGGAGCATCATCCGACGACGCACCACCGAGATCCTGCGAAAAGCCACCTCCCTCAAGGCCGTCGCCAACAAGGCCAAAACGGTCGTACATCTGAGGCAGGTCAGCGGCGGCACGCAGACCGCCATGGCAGACGACGTTGATACCCCACAGAACTCGGCCAACCCGGTTTCCTTCACACCCCTGAGCCTCCAGCCTGGCGAACGCGTCCGTGTGAAGTCGTACCAGGACATCCTCAAGACCCTTGACGCCGCAGGCCGCTGCGAAGGCTGCGGCTTCACCGCCGCCATGCCCCAATACTGCGGCAAGACCACAACCGTCCTTAAGCGGGTCGACCGCTTCTTCGACGAGCGAAACGCCAAACTCCTCAAGGCCCGAAACATGGTGCTGCTTGCCGATTTCTTCTGCCACAGCCCGCCCGATGTCAATCTCGCCTGGGCAGGCTGTGATCGATCCTGCTATCTCTTCTGGAAGGAAGCCTGGCTCGAGCGCGTCGAGCCTGATCAAGCTGCTTAGGACCGCGCTTCTTGCGGCTACGATGTCATTAGCTTGCCTTTGTCCGTTGACCATGATTAGCGCCCCGGTGCAGGGTTGAGACACTATGGACAGCAACGTCTCCTGGTGGTGGGTCCCGGCAGTCCTGCTGGTAGCTCTGGCCGTCTGCACGCGGCTGCCTGCCCCCTGGCAGATGGATGTCACCAACGACGAAATGCACCATCTGGAATCGTGGCGCAACCGCTACAAGTCCGACGACGTCTACCCCCTGTTCCTCCAGAAACTCCAAGCCAAGGGAAACCTCTCACCCGCCCGCCTCGAACTGATCCGCAAACTCTACCGCAGCTCGCCTCTCGTACCGCACGCCCTGCTCGTGCTGGTAGACCCGCAACCGCCCATCTTCCCAACTCTCGCCGAGATCACCGCCAAACTCACCGACTCCAGCCTGATTGCGCTTCGCCTCTGGTCCGTCGCTTTCTCCCTGCTGGCCATCTGGATCGGCTATATCACCGGCCGAGAAATCGCCGGCCACCTCTGTGGCCTCTGGCTGGCGATCCTGATCTGTATCGGCGCTGTCACCCAATACTTCGCCGGCATCGGCCGGCCGTATGCCCTCACCCAGCTCACCATCCTTCTGGCCATCTGGGCATTCGTCCGCCGACAGAAAGATCAGACCACCCTGGCGAGATTCCTCGGCTGGTGCCTGCTCGCTCAGGCCGTCCAGTGGATGGCCTGGGCCGTGGTCGGCCCCATGGTCATCGTCGAACTGCTCCGCCGCTGGCGAGCCGGCACCACAATGCCTCATCTGGCCCGACAAACCTGGTGGTACGCACTGGTCTCTATGGTCCTGCTGATGGAAATGTTTGTCCAGGCACGCAACCCAGTGGTCACCCGCCAGGGCGGCCTGATGCCACTCGCTTTCGTCTGGACCAGTTTCGCCGTCACCGCGCCCACCGGGCATCTGGGCAGTTTCGGCAACGCGCTGCTCAACGCAGGCGGCGCTATCATCGCCGCACTGGGCATCGCCGGAGCCATCGCCCTGCTACGACGCAGGCAACAGCAACCCGATCAACCACCGCCCAACACTTATGAGCCCTGGCTCCACGCAGGCCTGATCGCCGCCGCGGCCGGCGGCATCCTCGCCTCCAGCCTCGTGGGCGTCACCGTGCGATTCCAAGTCAGCTACACCACCCCCTGGATCGTGCTCACCGCCGTCGGCCTCTGGGCTCTCATCCCCCGCCCGCGCGCCGCCCTCGCCACCGCCACCGCCGTCCTGCTCGCCTTCGGCTGGCTCACCTTCTACCACCCCCAGGACCCCTTCACCCGAATCGCCGATTACGACGTCAAATGGTCTCAGGTCGCCGACGTCCTCAAAGAGCACCAGCGCCCCGACGGCCGATGGATCGGTTTCGCACCCAGCATCGCCTGCAACCTCTACCGCTACGGACCCTTCCCCGAACCCATCGCCCCATTCAAGATGCAGGAACTCCAGCAACTGCTGGACAGCGGCCAGGTGGCCTCCGTCCCCATCGTCCTCGAACTCAACGGCAACTACCCCGCCATGGCCAACCTGATCAAGAATCACGTCCAGGTCATCAAATCTTTCCCCACCGGCTCCGATGGCTACTGCTACATCGTGGGCAAAGTCCTGCCCTCGCGCCCGGACATGGCCAACTTCCATTAGCCTGACCGCTCTTCAACTACCCAGCGTGCCTGAAACCGAACTCGCCATCCCTGACCAGTACGTCCTCAGCGTCAGCCAGAACGCCCCGGCCATTGCCCAGCACCCCCCGCGTGCCTCGGCTCGTGATCGGCCAAGGCACCAACGCACTGGCAACCGGCAGCCGCCGATTCGAGAACACCCCGCCACTCCGTGACGCTGCTGTCACCTGCGACACGCTGGCAGCTTTCGCGGCCCCCTTCCGTCGTCCCGGATTCTCCTCAGCCCTGGCGATAAG
>JBBQTU010000273.1:0-4751 GCA_038213005.1 Tepidisphaerales bacterium
CAGTTCACGAAGTTTCACGAGGTGTTTCACACGCTCGGCGGGTGTTTCGACGTGGCCGTAGAGCATGGTGGCGTTGGTGTAGATGCCAAGTTCGTGGGCGGTGCGGTGGACATCAAACCAGCGATCGGCCCTGACCTTGCCTTTGAAGACGGCATCGTGGACGCGGTCGTCGAAGATCTCGGCACCGCCGCCGGGCATGGAGCCCAGGCCGGCGTCCCTCAATGCCAAAAGCACATCGCGGACCGAGAGGCCGCTGATGCGGGAGAGGTGGACGATCTCGACGGCGGTAAAGGCCTTAATATGCAGGTCCGGGCATGCTTCTCGGATGCCGCGGAGGATGCGGAGGTAGTACTCGAACTTCAGCCATGGGTGGAGGCCGCCGACGATGTGGACTTCGGTTGCGCCTTGGGCGTGGGCTTGAGTGGCGACGGCGATCACCTGCTCGGCCGGCATTTCGTAGGCGCCTTCTTCGCCGCGTTTACGATAGAAGGAGCAGAAGCGGCAGGAGAGGGCGCAGACGTTGGTGTAGTTAATGTGGCGGTTGCGGTTGTAGAAGACGGACTCACCGTGCAGGCGGGTGCGCACGTGATGGGCCATGGCGCCCAGAGCGTGGATGTCGCGCGTGTCCTGGAGGACCAGGCCATCGGCGAGGGTCAGGCGCTGGGCTGCGAGGACCTTCTCGGCTATCGCCTGGAGGCGGGGGTCGGTAATTCCAAAGGAGTCGGTCATGGGTGAGAGAGTATAGCAGGTAGACTGCCAAGTCGCGCGGAGGATCATGGAGTAAGGAACGTGCGTTGACGTGATACCGCAAGCATTGGACACCGCATCTTGGGTTATGGGCGGAGTGGGGTTCAGAGATGGACCGTGATCGCAGTGGGATGCTGGGTGCGTTGCCTAGCTGCGGCCGAAGCGAGGCTACCTGATCCTGCGTCAGGCACGTATAATCTTGAACATGGAAACCATGCAAACTCTCTCGACGCACGGTCGCGTGGCCGCCAGCGGCCATTTGTATCTGGATGTGGCGACGCAATTGCCGGCCGGCGAGGTTGACGTTGTGCTTGTGCTCATGCCGCGTATTCCAGCCGCGTCCCTATCCAAACCGGGCTTTGGCGACTTGGCCGGCCGGCTGAACTGGCAGGGAGATGCCGTCGCCGAACAGCGGAGACAGCGCAATGAGTGGTAAACGGTATCTGTTGGATACGAACGCGATCGTCTCGCTGCTTCAAGGCAATCAACGTCTGGTTGCATTGCTGGATGATGCGGCGTGGACGGGCATCTCGGTCATCGCAAAGCTGGAGTTTCTCGCGTTTCCACGGCTTTCAAAGGCTGATCGAGAGTTGTTTGCCGAGTTCGAGTCGCGAGTTGAAGTAGTCGGACTACCCGCCGGCGATCGATCGCTGCTCGATGCCATTATCACCCTCCGCAGTTCCTCAGGCCTGAAACTCCCCGACGCCATCATCGCCGCCAGTGCCATGGCGGCAAAGGCGCATCTCATCACAGCAGATGAACACTTCCAATCCGTTCCGTCATTGGCCGTCGAAGGGCTATGAAGCAGGACTCGACAGAAGGCACGGTGAGTGCGGGGCGTGAGGTGTTCCTCCCGGCGGCGTGCCGCCTCGTCAAAGTGGCGTCATGCCGCCGCACTCCCAAAGAGTTTCCATGGGAGAGGAAGGTTATCGCTCCTCCGGCGGGGCTGGGCGGCGCTGTTCCTGAGAGCGTTGGAGGGATTCGAGGATTCGCGGGGCGTGGTGGGCGGCGACGTAGACGCGGGCGGTGACGACGCTGCGAGGGAAGCCGTTGCAGATGAAGTCGAAGCAGAACTCGGCCGGGCCGTGGGCGACCATCATGGCGTTGGCGTAGGCGCCCATGAGCACTTCGTCGGTGACCTTGAGCTGGTCATAGATCTCTTCGATGGGGGGCTTGGGCTGATTGGGCGGGATGGGCGGCAGGGCGGGCGGCGGGCCAAAACGGGCGGTGTAGTTGGCGATGTTGTCCTGCAGGGCCCGGATGAGCAGTGGCATCAGCGTTGGCGGGAGGATCACCCGGCATGCGACATGCTGTGGTGATGAGAGGCGCAGCAGGAAGTCGATCATGAACTCGTGCGGGCCGCTGAGGACGACGATGCCGGTGCTGTAGACGCCGCGGCCGACCCGGTCGGGGACGCGGGCGCTATTCTGCGGGACACGGATGTCCTGCGAGAAGGATCCGGAATCATCGCCGCCCGGAACCGGCAAGCTGCCGTAACTGCCTTCGATATTGCCCATAGCTAACTCCATCGCTGCAGTCAGACCGACTGCAGTAGTTCCAGTTCTACAATGTGTCGCGGATCGAAGTCGATCCGCTGTTCAAACACGCCGGCGAGATGCGCCTTGCTGAGGGCGATGATCCAGCCTTGTTCGACGATTAACTGATCCAGCACGCGGCCGTCGGTCAGGGTGGCACGGCAGACGGCGGTGTATTTGCGTTTCGGCACGCCGCGATCCAGCAGGAACTTGCGCCACTCCTCCGGCAGCACCTTGGCCAGCCTGTTGCGCGGTGGATTCTTTGAGTGCATCGAAGCGTCTCCTATGTCGCTACCGCGAGCAGACACCGCTCGATCCGGCGGATCGTCGCATCTTTACCCAGGAACTCCAGTGTCTCGAAGATCGGGGGGCTGACGGTGTTGCCGCTGATGGCGACGCGGATCGGCTGGGCGACCTTGCCCAGGGCGAGGTTCTTTGCCAGGCAGAAGGCGTTGACGACGGTTTCGATGGCGGCGTGTTTCCAGTCCGAGATGTCCTTCAGCACGCCGAGCACTTCCTTGAGTGCGGTCAGGCCCTGGGCGTCGCTTTTCTTCAAGACCTTCTCGACGGCATCCGGGACGAAGTGGATCTGGTCGTCGGTCATGAAGAGGAAGCGGCACTTGTCGTCCAAGTCGCGCAGGGTGTGGAAGCCGCGCTTGATGTCGATAAGTTTACCGAGTTGCTCGTCGCTTGCGGCGGCGATGGGCGAGTCGGGGTTGGCCGCGAGGAAGTCGCGGAAGGCCGGGACCAGGCGCGAGAGCGGGGCTTTGGCGCAGAAGTCGGTGTTGAAGGCCAGGAGCTTGTTACGGTCGAACTTTGCGTTGCTCTTGCCGATGCCCTCGATGGAGAATCGCTGGACCATCTCGTCCATGCTCATCTGCTCGATGTCGTTGCCGGGGCTCCAGCCGAGGAGTGCCAGGAAGTTCAGCAGGACTTCGGGAATGTAGCCGTTCTTGCGGAAGTCGTGGACCAAGACCTCGGGCAGGTCGACCTCGCGAAGCCCGACCACGGGCATGATCAGCGAGTGCTCAGGGATGTCGAGCTGGCTCTTGTCGTTGGTGAGCCAGGCCGTAAACCGTTCGACCGTCAGCCCCGTCACCGCCGCCAGATCGGCGACGGTTTTCTGCCTGTTCTTCATCCAGAGGTGGGTGGTGAGGCGGACCTTCTTGTCGCGGTCGCGCTTGCCCATCTTGGAGCCGTCGAGGTTCTGGATGACCGGCAGGTGCATGTAGGTTGGCCGGGGGTAGCCCAGAGCTTCCTGGAGGGCGATGTGGTTGACGGTGTTGAGCAGGTGCTCCTGGCCGCGCAGGACGTGGGTGATGCCCATGGCGGCATCATCGACGACGACGGCGAAGTGGTAGGTGGGCATGCCGTCACTCTTGCGAATGACGAAATCCTGCACCTGGCTGGCCGGGACGCCCTGGTTGGGGCCGAGAACGGCATCATCAAAGCGGTAATCCTTTACCGGCATCGCGAATCGCACTACGTGCGGGCGACCTTCGGCCTCGTACTGGCGCATCTGATCGTCGGTCAGCGTGGTTCGCTGGTAGATGAAAGCGCGTTTGTGCTTCTCGGCATCCCTGCGCAGGGCGGTGAGCTGCTCGGTGGTTTCGTAGGCCTTGTAGGCCTTGCCCTGGGCGATGAGCTTCTCGATCAAGTCGTTGTAGATGGCCGTGCGCTTGGACTGAAAAACCAGTTCGCTGTTGTCCCAGTGCAGGCCCAGCCAGCGCAGGTCTTCAAGGAGCTGGGTACAGGCCTGCTCGGTGCTGCGGGCGAGGTCGGTGTCTTCGATTCGGAGCAGAAATTTCCCGCCGAGGCGTTTGGCCAGGAGCCAGTCGAACAGGGCGGTCCTGGCGCCGCCGACGTGCAGGTAGCCGGTTGGCGAAGGGGCAAATCGAGTTATGACGGTATCCGTTGGCATAGGCTGGGGATTATGGCACGAAGCGGCAGAAGGGCAAAGGGTGGGAGCGAAGCACGAAATACGAAACAAGCGAGGAAACAGATGAAACAGCAAACGCGGAGCGGGATGGCGCAGCCGAGCGTGACCAACTCCGATCTACCACGACGCAACGACGCCACGACGGAATACGACGCATGCCGTTGGTTTGGTGTTCCTTCGTCGGGGCGTGCCCGTTTTTCCGGGCGGCCTGGCGATGTGGAGATCGGCCACCCCATTGAGCAGCAGCGGAGTAAGGACTCGCTGCGGCGAGGCGGCAAGTGCTACAAGCGAGGGCGCATGTGCCACGGGTGCGTTGCTGCTCAATAGGGCTGGATTCCTGGGTTGCCCGGAAAAACGGGCATTGCGTCAAGATAAGCTCGCGAAAGGAGAATGTTATGTGAACTGAACATGTAGATGAAACCTTTTATAGCAGACCCTGTGGGCTTCAAAGTCCACCCGGCAGAGCGTAGCGGCGCAGCCGGAAGCGAGTCTTGCATCGCGTCGGGATGACCTGGCGTTTTGAAGCGTAG
>JBBQTU010000274.1:0-4713 GCA_038213005.1 Tepidisphaerales bacterium
CAACGACATAAGTCTCCTCACCTGGCGATCTGTCACCATGCCCTGAACTCCCTTTGTTTGAGTCCAAAACATCGTCGTCGAATCCCAGTTCAACTGGCGGATTCTAATTGTCGTCACTGGCGGATTTTAATTGTCGCTGGACACGAGTTGCCATACCACGAGACAAACTTGGGATCGGCGACTCCGGCATGCAGGCGTGCACGAAAGACATGGTTCTGGTGGATGCACTCAGGCAGTTCCCCTCGCCAAACCCACCCCCGCCCCAGCTTGTCCCGGTCGCCACCCTCGTTGAATAGCACATCGCCTTCGCGGAGTTGCAGGTCTGCTATCTCATCCTCTGTTGCCTCTATCTCCTTCATTTCCGAGAGATCAAGGTAGCCCCTTTGGACATTGGCCACGCGCAGGTATGGAAGCAACCGGGTCCTCCTGTCAGCCCGGCATTTCTGCCCTTTGGTGATCCCTCCACAGAGGTCGGCGATCCCGCGCAACGTCACCCACTTCCACCCCGCCGGCAGCACCTCTCGTCGTTCACCGTCGCTCCCGTCGTTCCGTCGTGGTGAAACCGGAGCACCAGGAGGCTTTGTTCGCGTGGTAGTCCTCATGCCGCCAGCCCCCCGCCCCGCAGGCTAGAGAGCTTGCAGAAGAGTTGCCACAAAGAGCGCAAAGAACACAGAGAAAACAGAGGTGCCTCACCGCATTCTCTTTGCGGTCTTTGCGTTCTTTGTGGTAAATCTGAACGGTGTTTCATTCTCATGCCGCCAGCACTCCCCCCCTGCACCAGGCCAGCATGCAAGAAGAGGACCTCACGCAGAGCCCCAGAGACGCAGAGGGGAAGAGCGGTTCGGCTCTGTTGGGAAGTATGACAGAGCGCAGCGCTTGATATCCTCCATGCAGAGGGATATTCTTTATGGAGCGAACAAGCGTGGGAGTATTCCAGGTCGCCTTTATTGGCGGCAGCCCCTATGGGGTGGGATCCTGGAACCCAGGGTTCGCTTTCTTTTTTTTGCCTATTGCGCATATCCCGCCGCTCCGATCCAAGCCAGCTCCGGCCGCTGCAGCAAAAGCTTCTCCGCCTCGCGAGGCCAGAATTTCAGACCGTAGCCCAGATACTGCTGCTGATGTCGGTAGACCACCGGCCGAAGCATCTGAGCGTAGCGTGGCTCCACGAACCCATGCGGGCTCGGCTGCAGGCCATAGTACCAGCTTGAGGCCACGGCGTCGGCAATCTGCAGACCCATGTAGGCATCGTGGGTGCGGGCTTCGACCTTGTCCGGGTCAATCACGGTCCAGTCGATCCGTACGCCCAGTTCGCTAGTCTTGTCCTTGAGAGTGGCAAGGTAGCGGCGCAACTCGTCGTAAGACATGCAACTGCGGTTGGAGAAGACCACCTTCGCGGAATGCGCAGGGTCCTTGCGGCTATCGCGGCAGAGCCACGACACTCGCTCCAGCAGGTGCCGCGTCGCGTAGCGGTACAGCAGATGCGGCTCCGCCGTGAACTTCTCGGGCTCTTGAATTGAGGGCTTGTGAACGAGAACTGAAATGGTTCGCAGATGTGTGGCGGCGATCTTCGCCACAAACGGCAGGCGATGCTCGTGTTTCAGCTTGCGAAAATGCAACGCTTCGCGCGCTCCCCGTTTGAGTTCAGCCCGAACCTGGTCGACCAGCCGAACGGTAGCATGATCGTCTTCCGCCCGGGTCACCACGGCCGAAATCACAAACCAATGCGAACTGCCCTGGTTGGGGCCAGTGAAGACAAAGCCCTCATCCCCTGACTCGTCGATGTAGACGTAGAAACCCGTCATGCCGCCAGCGCCCCATTCAGTTCGTCCAGCAGTTTCGGCAACTCATTGCCGAAGAGTTGGTAGGCTTTGCCCAACCCGCCTTCAGCGTTGAACGGCGAATAATCGAAATCCCCCACCTCCATACTCAGGCTGGTGGCGATGTGGTCGCGGATCAGTTCCAGCCAGGCGACTTGCTCGGGGGTGAAGGTGGTCTGCTTCTGTTCCAGCCAGGCGGAAAAATGCTGGTTCACTGATTCGGCGAACGGCTCCAGCACCGGCTGCTGCTCCAGGGCGAAGCGCACCAGCGGAACCAGATCGGCGAAGCGGTTGGCGGCCGAGCGGCCTTTGACCTTGCCGGGTGCGGCCGTGCCAAACGCCCGCCAGAGCGAATCCTCGCTCCAGGCGGCGTTCTCCTGCTTCAGCTTTTTCTCCAGTTCTTTGAGCATCTCTTCCGTGAGCCGCTGAGCATACGGGCGGGAGTAGAGAATCTGAAGCGCCTCAATCTCGGCGTGGTGCTGCTGGATGTAATCGCGGAAGCTTCGGGTGAGACTGGCGGCCTTCTCCTTGGCGGCCGCGTCAAAGCCCTGCATCGTCACCTGGTCCAGCGTCACGGTATCAATGGTCTGCTCGGCTTCCTGCTTGGCTTTGGCGAGGATGTCGCGCAGCGCGGGCTTATCGAATGGAGTACAGGCCTGATTGACCAATTCCTTCCGCGCCGTTTCCATCTGCGCCGGGGCGACCGTCTCGGGGTCGGCATCGGGTTCGCCGGTCGCCTTCTGCGCGATCTTGTCGGGGTCCACGGCCATCAGCAGATCACCGGAGAGCTGGGCGAGGGTCTTGCCGCCAGTGAGTTGGGTGATTTCTTTGCGGCGGTCGTCGGAGACTTCGCGATCCAGCCGCGCCAGCCGACCGGCCAGACTGGTCAGCGAATCCTCATCACGCTTGCCCAGGGCCACACCCAATAGAAGCTTGTCGAAGGCGACGGTCCGCTTCTTCTCCAGTGGCCGAGAGTCGGTCTTGTCGGATTCGCACACACCCACCGCATCCACAATCACGAAATGCGTCTTGGCCCTGGCATCGGCGCCACTGACCGCCTGCAGGTCGGTGGGCGACAGTACCCGCGTGCCGCGCCCTTTCATCTGCTCAAAATAGACTTTGCTGCGCACATCCCTCAGGAACAGCACCACTTCCAGCGGCTTGATATCGGTCCCGGTGGCGATCATGTCCACCGTCACCGCGATCCGAAGCTGCGGCGAGGTGCGGAATTCCTGGATGAGCGTTTCGCCGTTGGCCGGCCGCCCTGTCTCCGCATGCTTGGACTGATACGTGATCTTCTTGCAGAAGTCGTTGCCCTTCCCAAACACCTCGCGGCAGAGGTGGACGATATCCTCCGCATGCGAGTCATTCTTCGCGAAGATCAGCGTCTTGGGCACCATCGCCCGCCCGGGAAATAGATCTGCCCCCAGCGCTTCCTTGTACGCCACCAGCACCGTCCGTATCTGCGAGGGGACCACCACCGACCGATCCAACTCCCGCGCCTCGTACACCAGTTCGTCATCCAGTTGAGCCCAGCGGCGCTTGCGCGTCTGCTTGTTGCGCTTGTCGACGTAGAAGCCCTTTTCGACCTTCCCGCCCTTCGCCGTCACCTCAGTCTTGATCGTGTAAACGTCATAGCCGACGTTCACCCCATCGGTCACCGCCCGCTCGTGCCCGTACTCGGTGACCAGATTCTGATTGAAAAACCCGATGGTCTGCTTCCCCGGCGTCGCCGTCAGCCCGATCAGCGATGCGTCGAAGTATTCCAGCACCTGCCGCCAGTCGCCATAGATCGAGCGATGGCACTCATCCGTCACGATAAAGTCGAACGTCTCCACCGGCAGCGCCGGGTTATACGCCACTTCCTTCGGCCGGCCGTCGGCCACCCCGATCTCCCACGTCGACAGCTCATCCGCATCCTCCGGCAGTTCCTCGCCTCGCAGCATCGAATACAGCCGCTGAATCGTGCAGATCGTTACCCGGCACACCTCATCCAGCTTGTTACTCTGGAGGTGCTGGATGTTGTAAAGCTCTGTGAACTTCCGCACCGTGTCCGGGCACACAAATTGCTCAAACTCCCCCTTCGCCTGCCGCCCAAGGTTCGCCCGATCCACCAGAAACAGCACCCGCCTCGCCCCCGCATGCTTGACCAGCCGGTACGCAAACGCGCACGCCGTGAACGTCTTACCCGCCCCGGTTGCCATCTGGATCAGCGCCCTTGGCCGATCAGCCACCAGCGACGTCTCCAGCCCCGTGATCGCCTCAATCTGGCACTGCCGCATCCCATCCTTCACCAGCGGAAACGCAAACGGCATCTTCACCAGCCGGGCCCGCAGCGTCTCGACCTGCTCCGACCATTCCCCCAGCGTTTCCGGCCGATGGAACGCAAACAGCCGCCGCGAGCGCGGATGCGGATCCCGTTCATCCCGAAAAAACGTCTCCACCCCCGTCGACTCGTACAAAAACGGCAGCCGCTCAACCCCGCCCGGAAGCAGCGCATGCAGAAAATCCGGCAGCCCGCGCGCGTACACATCCGACTGCGCCGCCACCCCCGACAGCGTGCTCCCTACCTTCTTCGCCTCAATAATCCCCACCGGCACCCGATCCACAATCAGCAGATAATCACACCGCCCACCCTTCAGCGGCACCTCGCGCAGCGCCACCCCGCGCCCGGCCGACAGGTCCGCCCGGGCATAATCCTGCACCGCCCACCCGCACAGCCCCAGCAGTGCATCAATCTTCTCTCGTGCTTCCGCTTCCGGCCCCATGCCACCTTCCCATAAAATCCGTTAAATGCCTGAGCCCGCTTAGTCTACCGCCCCCGCCCCCCCCCACAAAGCCCCACCCAACAATCCAGCAACAATCCCCGCGCCCCCCCCCCACACCGCCCCCCCAA
>JBBQTU010000275.1:0-4590 GCA_038213005.1 Tepidisphaerales bacterium
CCATGTCCAATGTTTCGACATGAACAGCGAAGTTATGAATCGCCTGTACGAGTGCTGCCGGACCCATAATAAACCGGTGCACCTATACCGACAAGCACGTCTTCGCGAAGGTGGACATCGCCCACATCACCCGCCCGATGGATATCGCCAGCGGCCGGGCGACGCTACACGTGCCTGAGAGCACCATGCCGTCCTTTCGGTCGGCCAACAACCGCATCCAGTGGGCGCTGGTCATTCACGGTGACATTCCGTCCTGGCCCGACATGAAAGAAGAGTTCCCGATCGACGTTTACGGTCCTGACACAAAGGCGGTGCTCGATGGACCTGCGGATTGAACTCGCCGATCATCGCGATGTCTTTCGTCCCGGCGAAACCGTGCGAGGCACGTTCTCCTGGTCGCTGTCCGATCGCCCGGCGGAACTCGAAGTCCGCCTCTTCTGGTACACCCAGGGCAAGGGAACGCAGGATATGACGATCGTAAACACCCGTCACATCGACGCGCCGCGGATGGCCGGGCGCGAGACCTTTGCCTTCGAGCTGCCGCAGGGCCCGTACACAATGCACGGCAAGCTGATCTCGATCCTGTGGGCCCTGGAACTCGTAGCTGGCGGCGCAACGGACGCCGCGCGCACGCCGCTGATCCTCTCGCTCGACGGCCGGCCGGTGGTCCTCGGCGAGCCCTCGTCCACCAACACCCGCGGGCCGATCCCATGAACGCCCACGAGAACCCACTGCGCAGCGACCGGGTCCTCACAGTCCGCTATCGCCTGCAGGATGCCAACTGGGATGCACTGCTGAACCGACTCACCGACCTCCGCTATCGGGCGGCTATCCTCGGCTATGAAGGCTCAGGCAAGACGACGCTGCTGGAAGACATGGCTTCCCATCTGGCGCTTCGCGGCCTGCGTCCGACACTGATCCTGCACAATGCCCAGTGCCCGCAGGTCAACTGGCGAGCCCTCGCCCAACTCGGCCCACGCGATGTCCTCCTCCTCGACGGCGCCGACCTGCTGCCGTTGCCCCAGTGGTGGCGACTTCGCTGGTTGGGGCGGCGCTTCGGTGGCATGATCGTGACCTCCCACACGCGGGCGATGCTGCCCGTGTTGCTCACGTGCCAGACATCCCCGAAACTGCTCTCCGACCTGCTGGGCGAACTGCTACCCGGAGAGTCGCCCGATCACCTGGCGGATCACATGGCGACCCTCGCGAACGATCTGTTCACCCGGCACAACGGCAACCTCCGCGATGCCCTGCGAGAGTTGTATGACCGTTACGCCGGTGGCCAAGGTGACGTCATCTCCGCGTGTCGCCCGAGGATGCCATTAAGTGCTGCGGTTTCCGGATGCGACAGAGCGACAAGTGCCGGGTCGGCAGGGGCTTAGCAGTTTTGGTGGACGCCTTCTGGAGGCCCTTGAGGTCATTTCCTCGGAAAGTGGGGCCACCACAAAAGTGGGGCTACCGGTTGCGAGCCGGGTATCTGGGGAATAGGATGATTCATATGGAACTGGTCTTGCCTCTGAGTCAGATGAACCTTTCCGACAAGCTTCGCGTGATGGAGCAGTTGTGGGAAGATCTCTGTCGCGATCCGCAAAACATCCCCTCTCCAGCATGGCACGGTGAGATCCTGCAGGCCCGTAAGGCCCAAGCCAAAGATGGCTCCGCCCGGTTCACTGATTGGCAGGAGGCGAAGCAGCAAATCAGGGATTCTGTCAAATGAAGGTTCAGATCCTCGAAGCGGCCCAGGCCGACCTCGCCGATGGATATTGCTTCTACGAAAGACAGTGCGCTGGGCTGGGAGACTATTTTCTGGATTCACTATTCTCTGACATCGACTCCCTGCAAGTCTACGCCGGCATCCACCCGATACTGTTTGGCTATCACAGGTTGCTATCCAAACGATTCCCTTTTGCGGTCTATTACCTGATCGAGAATGCCAGCATCAGGGTGTATGCCGTTCTCGATTGCCGGCGCAATCCTGCATGGATTCATGATCGACTGAAGTGATAGTCGCTCCTTACTTCTGCCACGGCCGAAGGCGGAAAGCGGTTAGTCTGCGGTTTTTGCCCCGCAGAACTCGCGGTATGTCAGATCAAGGATCGATGCCGCCTGGGGCGTGTCCGCCGGGCAGGCCGGCGCCGCGGCGCTTTCCCGTAACTCGCTCACCGGGTACTCTGGTCGACATGGCAGGTCTCTGGAGTCGACACATTCAGCCCGCGCTGCAGCTCATGCGGTGGAAGTTGGCGATCACCGCCATCGCCGATGGACAGTCTGCGCTGGTGCTGGCCCGCTGGTCGGCTAACGACAGTGGCAGGGCGGCGCAGGCGATCTGGACTCTGGGCTCGGCCGTTCCTGTGCTCATGATGTCGCTGGGTCTTTATGTCGGCGGGATGATCCTCAACGACCTGGTGGATCAGAATCGCGACCGCTTTCTGGAGCCCACCAAGCCGCTGCCATCGGGGCGTATCTCGCCGTTGGCGGGCAACATTCTCTGCGTGCTGGCTTTTGCCCTGGGCATTACCGGCGGCATCTGGACGGCGGTTAATTCCGGCTACACCACCATCAGCCTCTTCTTTCTATTCTGGACGATCGCGCTGATCATGTTCTACAACTTCGTCGGCAAATTTCTGGGCGCGTCGGGTGTGCTGTCCCTCGGTCTGGTCCGGTTCTTCCATGCGGCGACCGCTCAGCCTCGGCTGACGATTCTTTTTCATCCGCTGCTGCTGCTGAACCACGTGACCATCCTCTCGGCCGTCTGCTATGTGCTGGAGGGCAAGCGTCCTCGGCTCACGACGCTGCATCGGTGGACGATTGGCGGCGGACTGCTGCTGCTGGATCTGTTCCTGGTCAGCGGCGTGCTTCTGGCGACGGTGTTCCGTCATCGGGGGCAAAGCCTGGCGGTGATGCTGGGTGTGCACCTTGGCAGCATCTGGCCTCTGCTGCTCACCGGCGTGTTTGCCGTGCTGGCGTATCGGATGCTGCGTGGTCTGCCTATAGTGGCCGGGCCGACGCCCGCGCGCGAAGTTGTCGCCGGCCGGCACCGGGCCGGCCGCAAACTCATGTTCCTCGGTCTTCTTTGGCTGGTTATCTATGATGCTGCTTTCATTCTTGGACTTCTCTAGGTTTCAACCGACCGATTGGGCCCTGTTCGCCGTCGTGATTGCGGCGCTGCTGGGCTATATGTTCTGGCCTGCCAGGGTGGAGCCCGACGCCGAAGTGAGCGTGAGCGAGCAGACTCGCAAGCAGGCCCACGCAGTCATCCCCTTGCCCGAGGATGGCGCACGGGATGACCTGTTCTGCCTGGAGCCGATGCCTCTGGCGATCGCCGCTACTGACCAGCTCACGCGGCTGAACGCATCCGAGCCCGCGATTCGCGATAGTCTCTGGGTCTGCCAGCGGCAGCTCATCCAGCGGCTGGAATCCGAGTTGGATTATGCCCAGCAGGCCGATCTCTCCGATCATTTTGCCATAGCCGCCCCGGCCAATCAGCCGGCGACCCTGCTGTCTAGCACGCTGACTGAGTTGGAAGGCACGCTGGGCAAGCTGCGCGAACTGCTGCAGATCCCGGCCGATCAGCCCCTGTGGCACGGCCGGGCGATGATGCTGCTATTGTCCAATCGCAAGCTATTTGACCACGTGGCATGGCTGACCTCCGCCGGCGCGGGCCCGTCCGCGCCGGGCGCATATACGCTGGTGCGCGACCGCGTAGTGCTGATGCCGCTGTACGCCACTCGCCTGGGCGGATTTGCCAGGCCTCTGGCGTTGCAGGTCGCTCGCGCCACACTGCGGACACTGAGTCGGCCGCTGCCCCGCTGGTTTGAGGAAGGCCTTGCCATGTGGGCCGTTGACTCCTTGCTCGGGCAGGGACTTCAGGGCGAGACGATGCTCGCCGATGGCCCGGACGTGCTCAGCGACGATGCCTGGAAGAAGGCCGGCGATGATTCCAGCCAGTATGAGCGGCTGGTCTTCGCCAGCCATCGCATCGTGATGGACCTCGCGGCTCAGGATAAGGCAAAGGTCATCGCGTATTTTCGAGCCCTGCTCGATGGTCAGGACCAAGCCGCGACCTTCCACTCCAGTTTCGGGGATGAGATGCAGCCGCGTTTCACGACCGCCATTATCGCAGCCCGCAAGGTGGAAGAGACCAAGCGTCTGGAGGCTCAGGCCGCCACGGCACGTGAGAAGGAAGAGCGAGCGAGGAAAGCCGCCGAGGCGAACCGGCCGCGGATGTGATGCGGGCTACGCCTGCTTCTTCTCCATCTCATCCAGTTCGTCCAGCAGTTCGTTGGCCCGCTGTCGCATGACGGGATGCGCCTCTTCATCATCGACGATGCTCTGGAGAATTCCCCGGGCTTCCTGGTGCAGCGCCTTCTCGCAGAGGATCTGTGCGATCTTCCATCGCAGGGCCGGATCGCGTTTGTCCAGATTGGGGATCTTCCTGGCTACTTCCAGCAGTTTGTCGTGCTGCTGCTCGCCGTCCAGCAGCGTCAGGTACGGCATCAGGACTTCGTCGTTGCAGTCGATTCCGATGGCCTTCTCGTATGCGTCGATCGCCCCAGCGGTGTGATCGTCAGCGGTATAGGCATCGCCGAG
>JBBQTU010000276.1:0-4561 GCA_038213005.1 Tepidisphaerales bacterium
GCCGCGACGGTGGTAGTACAAAGCCATCAGGCCCGGCTCGACGATGGCGACGAGCATCACGGTGGCCCAGAGCAGGGCAACGAGATTCCGGGCCATTCCTTCATAGGGCGCGAGCAGGGCGATCAACTCCGGGCTCTGCTCCGCGACGGATGCCAGGGGATGGGCTTCGCGAAGACTCAGCAGCAGGTTGATGGCGCCGTAAACCAAGAGCATGGTGCCCAGGGCGAACTGGTTCAGCGTCAGGTGCCGGGGGGCGCGGGGATTCAGTTGCTTCAGGTCGCGCGCGCCGCGCAACTCGAAATAGGCGACGGCCAGCATGCCCAGGCCCAGGACCAGGGCAACGGGGCTGGTGAGGCTGCAGACGATGGTGAGGATGGCGAACAGAGCGAGTGTCCAGCCATCGACGGCGGCGACGACACCGGTGGAGCGCAGCTTGCCGCCGAGCTTGCGGGCGGCGGCGATCTGAGCCAGATGCTCGGGCGTGAGTCCGGGGTAGGCCTGCGGCGGCATGGGAGGCGGTTGGGGCATCGGCAGGGGCATGATACACCGGGGCAGGGGAAAAGCGGAGAGAGGGAGTGGAAGGCCGCTCAGGGAGCATGCCCGGAAATCCGAGCGACGTGCCCGAGGTCCGCACCGCTCAGCGTTGGCTGTTTTGAGCTTCCTGAGTTTCCGCGTTCGTTTCGTATTTCGCGCTTCGTATTTCGTGCTTGCCCGGATTTTCACGCACGCCCGTCTCATCTCAGGATGCGCGCTTGCGGCGTTTTTGGGCGGCCGCCAGGTCGAAGTACATCTGGAGGTTCATCCACAGTTCCGGCGAGGTGCCCAGGGTCTTGCCGAGATCCAAGGCCGTTTCGGCAGTGATGCCGCGTTTGCCGTGGATCAGTTCGCTGAGTTTGGCGGCGGTCCAACCGAGTCGGGCGGCGAAGGATCGTTGGGTGACGCCCATGGGAGTCAGGAACTCCTCAATCAGCATCTGGCCGGGATGGATGGGGCTGGCAGGTCGCATGAGAAGACTCCTGTTGTTAATGGTAGTCAATAATCTGGACATCCTTAGCGCCGTCATCCCAACGAAACACAAGACGCCACTGGCGATTGATGTGGACAGAGCAGAATCCGCTCAGATCGCCTCGCAACGCCTCAAGCCGATTGCCCGGAGGCACGCGCAGGTCCGCCATTCCTGCCAGTTATTGTGCGCTGGTCCTTATGTTGTCGCGATGCCTCAGGTCGTACCGCCGAGCAGGTCGTATCGTATCTTCTGCTGGATCGTATCGATCTCTCTGAAGGTTTCGCGCAACAGTGCGGCCTGGATGTGACTGAGCTGATGGTAGTCGATGCTGTTGTCCATCGGCGTTCCAAGTCGGGATTGGGAGACCTGGTGCTGCAGCCGCAGCGTGGTGAGGAAGTCGTAGGCGATCGTCAGGTCGCGGAGCGTGAGTTCGGCGAGTGCTTCAGCTTGAGCGAGGTCGCGCAAGCGCTGCATGGTATTGGTCGCCTCCAGCCCCAGCCGCAGAGCGTACAGGCGGGCGAAGCTGACCATCGGCATCATGGCATCCTTCAGATCCAGCTTGCCGGGCGTGTCGGCCGCGACGATGCGGCCAAACAGGCGCATCGGCGCTTTGAACTCCATGGCATTGCGGGCGAAGTGGGGAAGGAATTCCGGTGTTGCCTTGATCGTGACATCGACATGGCTGCGCAAAGCGTCGGCGAGCACCGTGCTGCCGCAGATGGCGCGAAGGTCAAAGAAGATGCTGACATCAAGCAGTTGGGCCGGTTCGGCCTTGGCGATCCAGCCGTCGAAATAGCGCTGCCATGCGGCGAGTGAAGCGCACCATCGTGCATTGCGGGCCATCACCTCACCCTTGCAGAACCCGTAACCAGCCACATCCAGCCAATGGTTCACAAACTGCCCGACCTGCGCGAAGTAGGCCTGCTCGGAAACGTCACCGAACTCGCGTTCCAGAATGAGGGCATTGTCCTGATCGGTATAGAGCGTCTGTTCCTGTCTGCCTTGCGAGCCCATGGCTAGAAATGCGAACTGCATGGGTGGAGGACCGGCTTGCTCGATGGCCAGTTCCACCAGCCGTCGAGTGGCCGCGTCACAGATACCCGAGAGCGAACAGGTGATGCGTTGGGGCGATATTCCGCCATCCGACCAGTTGCCCGCCAGCGCGGGTGTGGTGCGGCACAACTCCGCGACCCGCTCGGGAATCTCGGCAGCGGCGATGGCGGCGGCCAATTCCTCGGCCTCCGTCAGCCGCCATGCTGCCGCGGACGAGGCGATCGCGCCTGAGATGGTTCCCTGGCTGACGCGAAGCACCAAGCCGGTCTCATTGCCAAGCTGTATCGGGCTGGCGGTGATCAGCGTACGGTGGCCGGTCCCATCGGCATGAGCCAGCCGGCCGCCGGTCGGAGGCGGCTCTTCGCCGGCCTGGGCCCGGCAAACTGATTCCCAGACGGCGGCGTTGGCGTCGCTTCGCGGCAACACATCCTCAAGGTCCATCAGTTCCAACTGCCGGTGCTCCGCTCCCAGCAGACGGAGCATCGCCGAATTGGCGTATCGGCAACGGCCGCCGACGATCAGCAGCGTTCCCTCCGCAGTCGCCTCGACCAGCGAACGATATTGCTGGTGCGACTCCTCAAGATGCTCCTCGGCGTCACATCGCTCTTTCTCAAGCTGCTGGCTTTCGCGCACGACAAACACGAGCAGCGTCGCCATCGCCGCCACGATCGCCAGCGACCCATACACAAGACCGCGCTCGAGCCGCGAGATCTCCTGGCGGACATCATCGATGTAAATGCCCGTGCCGATGATCCAGCCCCAGGGCGCAAACCCGCGAACGTAAGACTCCTTGAGAACCAGACGCCGGGGATCGTCCTGCCACTGCCAGACATACTCCACATACCCTTGCTGGCGTCGGTGAACCAGGTCGGCAAATTCTGCGAAAATGCGAACACCGCGAGGGTCCTTGAACTCCGACACATCCTGACCGTCGAGGTCCTTGCGATAGGGGTGCATGATCATGCGCGGCGTGGAGTCCTGCACCCAGAAATAGTCCTTGCTTTCCCGGCCATAGCGCAGCCGCTCGATCCGGGTGGCCGCCGCCCGCTGGGCCGCCTCGCGCGTCATCTCGCCCCGCAGTTCGGCATCGTGGGCCTCGGCCATGATGCCCCACGTCAGATTCGCCAGTTCGCGGATCATCTCGCGTTTGCGGTCCAGCAGCGATCGCTCAAACGTCGGCAGGAAGAAGCACCAGATCGCCACGACAAACAGCAGAATCGCCAGTCCTGTTGGAAAGATGATGTGGAAGAAGAAGCGTCGCCAACTGCGGCGATGGCGCAGGACGGTGGCCTGGTCCGGCAGCAGAGAGGTGTCGCGACTCACGCGGTCACGCAACACCTTCCACAGCGGATTGGGAATCTGTACCCCCGTGTCGTACCCGCCGGTGGTGCCATCGTGGTAATCCGAGCCACCGCTTACCAGCAGGTGGTACTTGTGCGCCAAGGCGACCAGTTCCTCCTGCTGCGCCCGCCCGTACGCCTGGTAGAACGCCTCGATCCCGTCCAGCCCTGTCTCGGCGAGATGCTGGATGAGCCCATCCAGAGACGCTCCCTGGCCATAAGCGAACGGATGGGCCAGGATCACCACTCCCCCGCACCGATGGATGACCCGGATGGCGTCAAGGGTGTTCAGTCGGCCGGCCAGCGCGGCACTGGGCGGGTCGCCAGCGGCGGTGGCCCGATCCCGAAGACCCGCGCTCACACTCTGTATGTCAACGCGGGCCTGAGCCTGCCGCACGGAGGCAAGGGTCGCAAGCAGCTCGCGGTCTTGGGCATCAAAGGCGTAGGCCAGCAGGTCGAGCTTCCGGTCATCGAGCCATGTGGTGAGTTCAGCGCCGCTGATGTGGGCAATGCCACGACGTCGAAGAGCGCGCTCGAATGACGGCAATCCCTCCACCGTGTCATGGTCGGTCAGCGCCGCCACCGCCACCCGCCGGCGTGCCAACGCCCCGGCCAGATCCTCGGGGCTGAGCCTGCCATCGCTCAGGGTGGAATGCAGATGCAGATCAACTCGCGTCGCGTTGGCCATTGTCTGGATTGTAACTCGGTTGTATGCCGAATGCCGAACGCTTCACCACAAAGACACCAAGGCACACTGGCCAGCGAGAACGTCGGCCTTCTGAGAGACGCGATCTGCCATGGGCCTCCGAGATCCTCGCCTCATCCTCCACCTTTTCCCTTGCCCGTCCAAGAAGGCAGGCCACCGACATCAGCGGCCGAGGTGTTTGCATGCCGGAAAATCAGCGGGGCATCTCGGCCGATGCAAGAGGCAGGATCGCTACCGACAACGTGAATACGGACGGGTGCAATGGCAGGTGCCGACGGTCTGGATCGTTAATCGATCCCCGTCCTCTTTGATCTCCCCGCTGATCTGCAAATACTGCGCGCAGTCGATCCAGTGCTCGCACCGCAGGTGGAAGCAGTAGCGGCTGCCCGGACCTGTCCGGCTTCAACCACGCAGCCCTGATGGCGATGGCAAGCATGCTATCCAGACCAAACGACA
>JBBQTU010000277.1:0-4559 GCA_038213005.1 Tepidisphaerales bacterium
GCGTCGACCGCCTTGAGGGCACACTGCTCGCCCCAGTAGTTGCCGTCGGCCATTTCGCAGGCGTGCATCACCAGCACCAGCGCGCCTCGGCCGATCATCCGGCGTGCGGGGATGTCCATGTCAACCGGCAGGATCTTTTCCACCTGTGATCCCTGCCAGCCGCCGGCCCCGAAAGTCTCCGGGCCGCCGATCATCAGCAGTCCGCCGCCCATGTCGTGGACGTACGATGCAAGCATCTGGTCCTGCTGCGAATCGATCCCGCCGGTGCCGGCCGAGACATTGGCCATGATCACGGCATCGTAGTTCTGTAAGCCCAGGACATCGTGCGGCATCTCGCCGGGATGGATGCGCTCCAGCGCGATGCCTTCCTCGGCCAGGGCTCGCGCGAGAATCTGACCGGTCTCGCCCTCGGCGTTATCCACGTAAAGAACCTTGCCTTTGCCCTGCACGATCGTGAACGCGTCCATCGACGGCGTCACCACGATCGGAGCATCCTTCTGTCCCGGCTTGGCATCCAGTTCAAACACCGCGCGGAATGGGTGGATGCCGCCGTCGAGCGGGGGCACCTTCACCTGCACCGGGTTCAGCCCCGGCTTGAGCGTGACTCGCACAGCGGTCTGGATCCCCGGCCGGTCGGCGTCCACGTCGATGGGCTTGCCCTGGTGCAGGATGCTGAGCTGGCCGGTCACATCGTGACTGGCGGTATTCCGCAGCACCACCTGCAGCGAGAACGCATCCTTCTCCCGTTTCCACGAGGGGGCGACAAACCGCTCCATCATCACCGCGGCCGGCACGTTGTAGTGCAGGGGCATGACGTCGATGGGCACGCCCTGAGCCGCGGCCGTCGACACGGCGGCCGAAAGGTCCCCGGCCGTCTGGTTGCCGTCCCAGATTAGCACCATGCGGTGCATCGCCTCGTTGGACAGCGATGCGAGCCCAAGCTGGATGGCGGAGGCCACGTTGGTCGCCCGGCCGCTTTCCTGCACCGCGTGCGAGCCCAGGTTCAGCCGTGGTGAAGGCAGCGACTCGACGATCGCGTTTTCGGCAAATCCGATCACCCCGACACGATCGCTCGGCTGGTGTTCCTTCGCCTCCAGAGACTGCCCCATGTATTGATCGAGACTCTTTCGCAGTGTCTCGGCGGGGTGGTCGGTGACATAGCTGGTCGAGTCGCTCAGGTCTCGGATGAACAGAACCTCAACATCCTTGTGCTGCCGCTGCCATCGCGCGCCGCCCAGGATCAGCACCAGGACCAGCAGCACCACCAGACGCATCCCCAGCGCCACCCACTTGCGGACTGGCCCTAGCCCATTGAGGGACCGCACGCCCAGCAGCACGATCGGGCCGGCCAGGGCGAGAAATATCGCTACGGCCCACCACCCGCTGAAATACTCCAGGTGCAGCGGCGCATTGATGGCGAGTTGGTCGGCCCACAACCTTCCAAGCATCAATGCATCATAACGGCAACTCGCCATGCGGCCATAGCGTGAACCCAGAGATTCGCACAATCCGTTTGCCCGGAAGTCTCGACCCATCCGCCTTGACCCGCTGCCCGCGCGCCGTAGCATGGGGATCCATTGGTTAGCTCAGGGTTCAGTAAGACCCCGCGCTCACCAGAGAAAAAAGGACCTCGTCATGCGAAGTATTACAGTTTCTCTGCTGGCTCTTGCCATGGTGGTCGCCACTGGCTGCACCAGCAAGACCACCGCCAGTACGCAGGCTAATCCGCTTGCGGCCGACAATCTGCAACTCCAGGCGCAGGTGAGCCAGTTGCAGTCGCAACTCACCGCGGCTCAGGCGGCGCAGTCAGCGCTGGCCGCCCGCGATGCCAAGATCAAGCAGCTCGAAGCCAAGCTGGCGCAGCCGACGCCGATTGCCGGACTTGAGACCACCTATGACGCTGCCAAAGGCGAACTGACCGTCAATGTTCCCGGCGATGTGCTCTTTGACTCCGGGCGTGATGCCCTCAAGCCCGCAGCCCTCAAGACGCTGGATAAGGTGATCGCAGCCCTCAAGAAGGACTACGAAGGCAAGAAGATCCGCGTCGAGGGTCATACCGACACCGACCCGATCAGGTCCACCAAGGGCCAGTTCATGGATAACCTGGACCTCTCGCTGGGGCGGGCCGCTACCGTCTCGCGGTATCTGATCAAGCACGGGATTCCGGCCAATGACCTCGCTACCGTCGGGTTCGGCGACACCCATCCCAAGGCCACCAAGGACAAGAGCCGTCGCGTGGAAATTGTTGTAGTAGTGCGGTAAATCCAAATGTCTATCGCCATTGTTGATTACGGCATGGCCAACCTGCGCTCGGTTCAGAAGGCCTTCGCGCAAGTCGGCCTCTCCGCGCGGATTGTGTCCGAGCCGGGCGAACTCGTCGGGGCGGATCGTGTTGTGCTCCCTGGCGTGGGCGCGTTCAAAGACGCCATCGCCACCCTCAAGGCCGGCGGCTGGGTCGAGCCGATCAAGCGCCACATCGAGCACGGCCGCCCCATGCTGGGCATCTGCCTGGGCCTCCAACTGCTGTTTGATAAGGGCTATGAAGACGGCGAGCACGACGGCCTGGGAATCCTTGCCGGCAAGTGCATTCGTTTCGAGGTCGACCGGACCATGGGCCTGAAGGTCCCGCACATGGGATGGAACCAGCTCAATGTGAAGCGGCCGTGCCCCATATACAAAGACATCGAAGAAGGCTGCGGCGTCTATTTCGTCCACGGCTACCACGTCGTCCCGACGGACGCGTCGGTCATCGCCACGACGACTGACTATGGCGTCGAGTTCGTCTCGAGCATTTGGCGCGACAACCTGGTGGCGACGCAGTTCCACCCCGAGAAGAGCCAGGCGGTGGGCCTGAGCATCCTGGCCAACTTTGCCAGGATGTGATCACGTTACTCACGCGCGTTCAGCCACGAAGCCACAGCGCCGGCGGCAACCAGCGCCGCCGTCTCGATCCGCAGGATGCTGGGCGTGAGTGCGACGGCCGTGAAGCTGGCTGCGCGAAACGCATCCTCTTCCGGATCCGTCCAGCCGCCTTCAGGCCCGATCAGCAGATACGCCGGGCGATCTGCCTGCAGCGCCACGATCGCGGCTGCGAAGCTGTCCGCGGGCGGGCGCGTTGTAAGAAACCACGCTGCGGCATTTTGAACCTGTATATTTCGCACGAGTGCCGGCAGGGCAGTCAGCGGACTGATTTGGAGATTGCCCGTGCGATGCGACTGTTTCGCGGCCTCGGAGGCCAGTCGCTGCCAGCGGTCCAGCTTGCCGGTGCCTTCGGGGTGTACCACGCTGCGGGCGGTCTGTAGCGGGATGAACCTGCTGACACCAATCTCGGCAAGCTTCTCGATCATCCAGTCGGCCCGATTTCCCTTGGGCACCGCAGACGCGACGACGATCTGCGCCCTCGCCGGCGGCGGGGCGATGGCGGTGACCTGGACGCCGACGGTCGGGTCGACCCCGACGATCGGCCCGCTGGCCGTCCGGCCGGCGCTATCGAAGAGCTCGACGTTGTCGCCGATACCCAGGCGCATGACATCGCGGGCGTGATGCGACTCGGCCGCATCGAACTGCACCACGCCCACCGACAGCACTGCTACAGGGAATCGTCTGGCCACGCGGGCATTATCCTCGGGCGCCGACACGGCGGCAACATCGGGGCAAACGCCGAGATGCGCTCTTCACTGATCTGGGCAGGACGGGTTAATCGGCCGGAGAATGCGAAGGAACTGGCGGCGCAGCCCGTATAGTTTTGCAGACACAGTAGCACGTGCCGACCTCGGCCGTAGCAATTCCGCCGGCGTAGCCGCTTCCTATCTCTGCAAAAATATACGGGCACACCCGAACTGACATCGCTGCGCTATTGTATTGCCCGCGGCCAGCCATTCGGGGATGATGAGCGGACGGAGCAGGCAGCGCGATGTCTGGGTCTGCAAAAGCACATTGCGTCGGGTGGGGCGACCCAGGAAGGCCAGGACTAATGCGTGAACAATCGCTTTTGACCCCTTGTCGTTCCGCAGCCCTGGGTAAGAACCATTCACCCTGAATGAAGAAATCAAACAGGACGCAGTTCATATCGTCACAGCGGGCCTTCTGGCTTGGCCGCCGTCTGGGTCAGGCTCCGCAGTTCTCCGATGAGTTCCAGCAGGCGTGGCCGATCCAAGTTGGTAGCGAGGTGCAATCGGTGAAACTCTGCGTCATGGATGATACCGGGACGCGAGTTCTATGATTCCACATCGCTGTTGTCCAGTTTCGGATGGCCTTCCCGGCGGACTGTGTGTTCGAGCCCCAGTTGGCTCAACAACTTCATTGTCCAAGCATCGTCGCCGAACGGCCAACTCCGCTCAAGGCTCAATCGCCCGCCACGTCCCTCTCCAAGTCGGTTCTCTTCTGCAGTGCTTCCAAGCACCCCTCGCGACCTCTACCGCCCCGAAGGCTCCGGCCGAGGCGGCCGGGCCACTTGTGGCACGCCCGCCCCGGGCGCTGCCTCCCGCCCCTCTCCAAGTCCGTTCCCTTCTGCAGTGGTTCCAGGCAACCCTCGCGACCTCGACTTCCCCGAAGGCTCC
>JBBQTU010000278.1:0-4520 GCA_038213005.1 Tepidisphaerales bacterium
CGCTTCCGATTGCGCGGTTACGCTCTACCGGGTGGGTCTCTCACCCACAGGGTCTGCAATGAAAAGTTTCAGTGATATGTCAGTTCATATCGCATTCTCCTTTCGCGAGCTTACTTGGCGCGATCCCCTTTTCTGGCCCGACTTGACCCGTCCATCGTCCTATCTTATACTTACACGAGTTGGCCGTTGCGCCGAGCGTGCGCGCCGACCCTGGTGCTCTTTGACAATTGAATACCCGGCCATTAACCGCCGAAAATCGCATCAGCCCGATCTGGTATCGGATGTCAGATATCATACCTAACAGGTGCGATGATGCGCTGGGGCACCCGTTACGTTCTACGTTCTACGCAATAGGTCTTCGGCAATGACTGATGACTAGTGACCAATGACTTACGACTAATGACCAATGACAAAAGGAACTCGCGCGCCTGACCCCCTCAATCGCACGTAAGTCCTGATCAGAACTGCTCTCCCGACCCCCTCCCCCCACCCCTGAAAAACGTGCGCATCTTGCCGCTCCGATCACACGTAAGTCCATCGAGAGGAGAAGTGTGGGAAGCGGGTTGTTGAGCAGGAGGGCCGCTTGGCGACTGGTGCGGTTTGCTGGCGATTCGGTGCTCCAGGTTGCTCGGCCCGGCCGGCCCGCTAGACTACTGCACCATGAGCAATACCCCTGTTCTTCTCGACGGAAAGATGGTCGCCCAGAGTGTCCTGGAAACCTGCGCCGCGCGCGTGAGGCGCATTATCGACCAGACAGGGGTCACCCCGACGCTGGCGACGGTGCTGGTGGGCGAGGACCCGGCGTCGGCGACCTACGTGAAGATGAAGGGCAAGCGATGCGAGGATGTGGGGATGAAGTCGCTGCGCGTCTACCTCCCCGCTACGACTACCACCAAAGAGCTGGTCGCCAAGATCACTGAGCTGGCCAATGACCGGGCCATCTCGGGGATTCTGCTGCAGCATCCGGTGCCCAAGCAGATCGACGAGCGGGCGGCGTTCGAGGCGATCCCGGCCGTGAAGGATGTGGACGGGGTGACGCTGCACAGCTTTGGAGCGGTGTCGCTGCTGGGGTTCACGCATTCGACGCCCACGGGGCTGGAGCCGATCCACGGCGCGTGCACGCCGGCAGGGATTATGCGGCTGCTGCATCACTACAAGGTGCAGCTCAAGGGCAAGACGGCGGTCGTGATCGGGCGGTCGCCGATCCTGGGTAAGCCCATGGCGATGATGCTTCTGAACGCTGACTGCACGGTGACCATCTGCCATTCGCGGACGAAGGATCTTGCGAGCGTTGTGCGTCAGGGCGACATCGTGGTGGCGGCCGTGGGCAAGGCCAACTTCGTCCAGGGCGACTGGATCAAGCCCGGGGCGATCGTGGTCGACGCGGGGTACAATGCGGGAAACGTGGGCGACGCGGACTTTGCGGCCTGCTCGGCGAGCGCCAGCATGATCACCCCGGTGCCCGGCGGCGTGGGGCCGATGACCATCGCCACGCTGATCGACCAGACGAGTATCGCGGCAGCCTGGCAGCTTGGCGTGAGCATCTGAGGCAACCTACACTTGAAGCGTGAAGTCCATGGAAATGCACAACCCGCCGCATCCCGGCGAGATCGTCCGCGAGCTCTGCCTGGAGCCTCTGGGCCTGAGCGTTACCGCCGCCGCCGAGGCGCTGGGCGTTAGCCGCAAGGCGCTGTCGGAACTGCTCAACGGCAAGTCCGGGATCAGTGCTGAGATGGCCATCCGTCTCTCGCTCGCGTTCAAGACTTCGCCGGAAAGCTGGTTGATGCAGCAGGCGATGTACGATCTCTATCACGCCAAACGGAAGCGACTCCGCGTCGAACGTCTGGTTGCCTGACGTGAGATCAGGTCAGGCTTTGCAGGCCACCAGCACGCGGTCTTTGCCGCCGTAGTCGCGAAGGAGTTTCGGCTCGGTGAGCCCGGGTTGAGCTTTCGTGAGGGCCATCACCTGCTCGCCCTGGTCGAAGGCGATTTCCATGTAGAGCCGGCCGCCGGGCAGGAGGCGCTGCGATGCCCCGGCCAGGAGACGGCGGTGACAGGCAAGGCCATCGGCTCCACCGTCCAGGGCCAGGCGCGATTCAAAGTCGCGGACATTGCGATCCAGTTTGGCGATGTCGGCCGACGGGATGTAGGGCGGATTCGAGACGATCAGATGGAAGGGGCCAGGATCGACCAGTTGCGAGAGCGGCTCGAAGAGATCGCCCTGCAGGACGGTGACGCGATCGGTGAGTGTCAGCTTCTGGACATTCTGGCGGGCGAGCTCGACGGCCCTGGGGTCCAGATCCACGGCCGCGATGTGAGCCTGCGGGATGTGCCGGGCCAGGGCCAGGGCGATGCAGCCGCTGCCGGTACACAGGTCTGCGATGCGCGGGGCTTCAAAGCCCGGCGTGTGCTTCACAAACTGCAGGACGTTCTCGACCAGCGTCTCGGTGTCGGGCCGGGGAATCAGCACCGGGGCGACGATGTCCAGTTCCAGGTCGAAGAAGTGGGCCTTGCCGGTGAGATACGCGATGGGCTCATGCTCGCCGGCCCGGCGGACCAGTTCGCGATAGGTGGCCAGCTCGTCATCCTGCAGCGGGCGCTCGTAGTCGGTGTAGAGTCGAATCCGCTGGATCTTCAGCACGTGGGCCAGCAGCAGCTCGGCCGAGAGTCGCGGGCTGTCCACGTCTTTGCGCGTGAAAAATCCGTTGGTCCACTCCAGCAGACGCTTCACGGTCCATGTCTCGGTCGCCTGAGGCATTGGGGCAGTATAGTAAGAGAGGGGGCAGAGAACGAGCCGCGACGCTCAGGCAAGGGCGAGTAACGGTCTGAACCCCGCTTGGCGAAAGTGCTGATCGCCCGTCAACGCATCGGTGATGCCTTGGTCCTGCATGACTACGAAGCTCAGGCAGTCGGTCAGCGACCACTGCTTATCAGGACGGCGGCGATAGAGATCGACGCCACGGGCGAAAAGTTCTGCGCTGCCGGGGACGACCGCAGCGTCCGGACTTTCCCTGAGCATCTGCATCAGGTGGAGGAAACGAGGGCGATCCTGCGGAGCGGCAAAAGCGTCGGCCACCTCCAGTAGTACGTACTCAGTCGTCAGTAGACACATCGACGCGATGGTTGTGAACTGCAGGGCATGGCGATGTGCCCGATCCTTGGGATTCAGGAGTGCCAGAAAATAGAAGCTGTCGGCAAACGTCCCGGTCATGATTGCTTTGCCTGGCCGTGCAGATAGTGATCGTGCCTCTCGGCGAGGTCATCCGGGAGCGTCGAGGGAAGGGAGGCCGCACTGGCCGCTGCCTGCTCAAGCTTCTTCCAGATCGAAGAACCCTGAGCGGGCGCCTGACTCCCCACCGGCGAGATCAGCACTTCGGTCCCGCTTGGAAGCTCCGCCCCCTGAGGAAGCATGATCATGCCGTTGGAAACGATGCCTCGGTAGGTCATATCCCTGATTCTAATATCCTATCTGCGGATTTCCTAGCCGATTCGCGCGACACCGATTCGCGCGGCTGAGCCGGTTGCTGCTCCAATGTCGCGTCCGCTCCGGCTATCATGAGGGTGAAAGGAACCCATGCAATGCTGATCCACCGTTTTCTCGAAGTCTTCATCCCGCTGTTTGTCGCCCTGGACCCGTTTGGGCTGCTGCCGATTTTTCTGGGCGTGACGACGAACATGTCAGGGCAGCAACGGAAGAATGTCACGTGGCAGGCGGCCGGGACGGCGTTCATTGTGGTGATCGTGTTCATGCTGGCCGGGACGGCGATGTTTCAGTTTCTGGGCATCGAACAATACGACTTCAAGATCGGCGGCGGGATCGTGCTGCTGGTGCTGGCGGTGCTGGACCTGGTGATCACGGGCAAGCCGGCCGTTCATGACCAGGAGATGGTGGGCATCGTGCCGCTGGCGATGCCGCTGATCGCCGGGCCGGCGATGCTCACAACAGTGCTGGTGTTCTCCAGTCGCCAGGGGTATGGCTACCTGCTGACGACTGTGGCGGTGGTCGCCAACTTTGCGATCTTGCTGATCGTACTGCTGTCGGCCGACCGGGTAGCGAAGGTTGTGGGGATCAACACGCTCCGGGCGTTCAGCAAGCTGGTGATGGTGCTGCTGGCGGCGATCGCGATCCAGTTTATCCGATCGGGGATCACCGAAGCGTTCGGGCTGGGGGGACGGTAGCAACATGGGTGGCATGCTCAGGCCGGTACTCCGGAATGAGCATGGGGGACAAGCATGGCCATCTCGGAGTACCGATCTGGCCATGCCACCCCGATTTCAAGTTGGCATCGGAGCGACGCAGCAGGCTAGACGGACATGCCGGCCCGCTGGAGATCGAGGATCCACTGCGGGGTGCCCCGGAGATACATCTGAAGGATTTTGCCGCGACGGTGGTAGTACAAAGCCATCAGGCCCGGCTCGACGATGGCGACGAGCATCACGGTGGCCCAGAGCAGGGCAACGAGATTCCGGGCCATTCCTTCATAGGGCGCGAGCAGGGCGATCAACTCCGGGCTCTGCTC
>JBBQTU010000279.1:0-4511 GCA_038213005.1 Tepidisphaerales bacterium
ACGACATAAGTCTCCTCACCTGGCGATCTGTCACCATGCCCTGAACTCCCTTTGTTTGAGTCCAGAACATCGTCGTCGAATCCCAGTTCAACTGGCGGATTCTAATTGTCGTCACTGGCGGATTTTAATTGTCGCTGGACATACATCTGCAATTCTACCGGCGCTGGCGGGCATAACCGGCCGCTCGCCGCTGGCGAACGCTGCGCCTACCATTACGCGAGTGGCTAACTGGGCTTGCAGAGGATGGACGCTCGATGAATCATCTGGATGTGCTCAATCGCGCCAACGGCGAGTACCTTGATCAGCTCTACCAGCAGTACGTGAGCGACCCTGCATCGGTCGACCGGTCGTGGGCGGAGGCGTTCGCTGCAATAGATGCGGGGGAGGCGGCCGGCCCTGGGACTGCGGCTGGGGTGGGTGCGGGGCTGGAGGCGGCGCTGGGGACGTCGGTCGACGCGGCTGCGCCTGGGATTGAAGTGGCCAACATGGTGCATGCGTATCGCGAGCTCGGGCATTTCTGCGCCGATCTGGATCCGCTGGGCCACGAGCGGCCGGCTCATCCGCTACTGGATATTTCGGAGTACGGGTTTCGGGAGAGCGACCTGGACCGGGGCGTTGGCAGTGGCGGGTTCAACGGGGCGACCGATGGCACGCTCCGCGACCTGCTGGCGAAACTGAAGGCCACCTATTGCGGGAGCATCGGGGTGGAGTTCACGCTGATCTCGGACAAGATGCAGCGGGACTGGCTTCAGGAGCGAATGGAACGGTCGCTGAATCGGTCGGTGCTGCCGCCGGTGCTGAACAGGGAACTGCTGCGGCAGCTTTGCGCGGCCCAGGGATTTGAGGAATATCTGCACACGCGATTTGTGGGGATGAAGCGATTCTCGGCGGAGGGGGCCGAGACGATGGTGCCGCTGTTGAACACGATCATCGAGCAGGGGTCGGTGATCGGGATGGAAGAGGTTGTGATCGGGATGGCGCATCGCGGGCGGCTGAATGTGCTGGCGAACGTGGTGGGCAAGCCGCTGGAACTGATGCTGGCGGAGTTTTCGGGGACAGTACCGCATCCGAGTCATGAGGGGGATGGGGATGTGAAGTATCACCTGGGGTATTCGGGGGACCGGGTGACGCGGAGCGGGCGGCGGATCCACCTGGCGCTGAGCTTTAATCCTAGCCACCTTGAGATTGTCGATCCGGTGGTTGAGGGGATCGTGCGGGCCAAGCAGTATTACCTGAGCGACACCGAGCGGACGCGCGTGGTGCCTGTGCTGATTCACGGCGATGCGGCGTTTTGCGGGCAGGGTGTGGTGCACGAGACGCTGGCGCTGTCGGAGATGCCGTACTGGCGGACGGGCGGGACGATCCATGTGATTGTGAATAACCAGATCGGGTTCACGACGGTGCCGAAGCAGGGGCGATTCACGCCGTATCCCACGGACGTTGCCAGGAGTATTCGATCGCCGATTTTCCATGTTAACGGGGATGACCCGGAGGCGGTGGTGCATGTGGCTCGCATGGCGATCGACTTCCGTCAGCGGTTCCACACGGACGTCATGATCGACCTGTGGTGCTATCGGCGTCACGGGCATAACGAGACGGATGAGCCGGGATTCACGCAGCCGCTGATGAGCAAAGAGATCGCAGCACACGCGACCGTGCGGGAGGTCTATGCGAAGGACCTGAAGCAGCGGGGCGTGGTGGGCGACGAGGACTATCAGAACATCCGCCACGAGGTGGTTCAACGACTGGATGCGGCCATGGCGGCGTCGAAGGACCTGGGGCCGCAACTGGTGATGCCACCGTTTGGCGGGGTGTGGCGGGGGATGACGCCGGCGGGCGGCGACTGGGCGACCAAGACGCAGGTGTCGGGCGAACTGCTGCGGCGGATCGCCGACGCCGGAACGAAAGTGCCCGATGGATTCCAGGTGCATCCCAAGCTGCAAAAGCTGCTGCAACTGCGGCGGGAGATGGGTGACGGGAAGGTTGCGGTGGACTGGGGCTGTGCGGAGATGTTTGCGCTGGGCACGCTGCTGCTGGAGGGGACGCCGATCCGGTTTGTGGGGCAGGATGTGCAGCGTGGGACCTTCAGCCACCGACACGCATGCCTGCATGATTTCAACACGGGGGCGAAGCATTATCCACTGGCCAATCTTGCGCCGGACCAGGCGCCGTTCATCATCGTGAACACGATGCTGTCGGAACTGGCGGTGCTGGCGTTTGAATACGGGTTCTCGACGGCGGACCCGCGGAATATGGTGGTCTGGGAGGCGCAGTTTGGCGATTTCGTCAATGGGGCGCAGGCGGTGATTGACCAGTTCATCGTTGCCGGCGAATCCAAGTGGCGCAAGGGCAGCGGGCTGATCATGCTGCTGCCGCACGGCTATGAAGGACAGGGATCGGAGCACTCCAACGGGTATGTGGAGCGATTCTTGCAGATGTGCGCGGCGGACAATATCCAGGTGTGTATCCCTACGCTGCCGAGCCAATATTTCCATGTGCTGCGGCGGCAGATGCGCCGGAATTTCCGCAAGCCGCTGGTGTGCTACACGCCTAAGAGCCTTCTGCGGAGCGAACTGGCGACATCCAATCTGGAGGAGTTCACGGGGCGGAGTTTTGAACTGGTGCTGGACGATCCGACGTCGCCGCCGCGCGAGAAGGTCAAGCGGCTGCTGCTGTGCTCGGGCAAGGTTTATTACACGCTGCACACCGCGCGGCATAAGAATAAGGTGTCGGATATCGCGATTGTTCGCGTGGAGCAGCTCTATCCGGTGCCGCAAAGGGAAATCCAGGCGATTCTGGCGAAATACAACCAGGCGCACGAGGTGTTCTGGGTTCAGGAAGAGCCGAAGAACCGGGGAGCGTGGACGTTCATGGAGCCGCGGCTGCGGGCGCTGTTGTCGGACCTGGCGGTGTTGACGTACGTTGGACGGCCGGAGGCGGCCGCGCCGGCGGTGGGTTCCTATCTCCAGCACACGCAGACGGAGCAGGAGTTCGTGGTCGCGGCACTGGAACTGCCGCCGCAACCGGCGCAGATCGGGCGGGTTGTCGCTCGCGAGGCGGCCGAGAAGGCGACGCCGGTATCGGACTGATGACGGTGAAAAGGGGAGCGATGAAAGCGCCTCTGGAATAATGCCCCCAGTGGGATTCGAACCCACACGACCTTTCGGTCAACGGATTTTAAGTCCGTAGCGTCTGCCATTCCGCCATGAGGGCCTCATGTTGTCATCGGGGAAACTGTCACATTTTCCCGCTTCAATCTGACGACCTGTGACGGTTTTGCCAAACTTTGGCACCGTGACAGGAGTCCGGCCCCACGGATATTCGAGGCAGACGCCGCCGATGTCAATCCTGGCCGTGCATTGGCCCTTGATACAACGGGCATGTTCGTGGTATCTTCCGCCCCTCTGTCAGGCCACGAGGTCTGCGGCGCCGAAGTAGCTCAATGGTAGAGCACCGCTTTCGTAAAGCGGGGGTTAAGGGTTCGACTCCCTTCTTCGGCTTTCTTTATTGGTTCAATTATGAGTTGTCGGGGCGGGAGTGCCGCCCTGATAATTCATAATGTCTCACGTTTCACACCCCAACCGCCTGCCTTGACAGGGTCCTGGCCGCCCCCGCCAGCTTCTGATGCGCCAGTTCGCACGCGTAATCGATCTCGATCACGTGACGGTACGCTTCGATCCGGTGGAGAGGGTCCTCGATCGCGCTAGCCGCCTCCAGGCACGGGCGATGCAGTTGCTCCCACATCGCCTCGATCCGCCCGAAACTCTCCACGTTCCCCCGGCTTGAGCCCGCTGGCAACGCCGCTGCCGGAATCATCAGACTTCCCTTGGGCAGCAATTCCCGCAGCGCCTGGGCCGACCTTGGCCTGGCATCCGGCAGCACCTGTCGGCCATCGGGCACGATCGCGACCACCGTCATGCCCCCCGCCAGCGGATAGACCGCTCCGAGGAAGACCTCCAAATAGAGCTCATGCTTCGGCTGCAGTCGTCGCACTTCCAGCGCCGGCTCAATGGTCGCCCACCCGGCCACCAGAAGCTGGCCATGCGGATAGTTTTCGATCACCTGCTGCCCCTGGATCAGATCATCCGGACCCGTCGCCAGCAGGTTCAGGCAGACGACCCCCTCGCCGCAGCGAAGCCGCCGCTGTCGCCGGGCCTCCTGCAAAGGCATGTACAGCCGCGACACGCTATCCCAGTCGTGCCGCGCCGTCGCCTCGCGCTCGGCCAGTTTCAGTTCCTTCTCCGCCTCAATGTACTGCTGCGCCTGCAGCAACTCCTGGCCCCGTGCGCACCGCTCTTGGATATCCATGCATAGCTCCGGTTAGTCGAACATCGGATCGTAGGCCTGCGGTCGATGCCTCCGCGACTCACGTTGTCACATGGCCCAGGAGAAACGACGTCAGCAGGAGAATCAGGACAATCCCGCTAAAGAGGATGAAATCCCGATCCTTCTCGATCCAGAACGCGCCCATCGCCACCACCACACGGAATACCGGCGTGAGAATCAGCACC
>JBBQTU010000280.1:0-4453 GCA_038213005.1 Tepidisphaerales bacterium
GACACAACGGGTCCTTGCAAATTTGCCTCGATCGCTCCCAGCCGATTTGTCAATGCTGTCGCCGTCTCCCAAATCTTGATATGGCCGGTCACCTTGGCGTACGGGTCCTTTGCGTCCAGATAGCCGTCGTTAAACCCCGGACGAACAGTCTCAGTTGGGTCATCGGGATTGACAGGCTTGCCAATGCCCTGGTCAATCACGTAGAAGAGGTTGGGATCAACAGGCGCCTTGTTGCCGAACTCGGTTGTCGTCAGGCTACCGCCACTCTTGGCCCCCTGCACCCGATAGTCCGCATTGTTGTCGAAGTACTGCAGGCCCAGATCGTACTCGTCCACAAAGCCATCTCCATTGTAGTCAGTGATAGCGCTCAGTGCTGAATTGCTGGCCCGTATCGCTGCAATCTGGGCCGTCTTTTTCGTGGTATCCGAATCCAGCTTGATGCGATTGTCATAGCCCACCTTTCCCAACGCCTGCTGAGCTTGAAGATAATTCTGAAATTTCTGCACTTGGGTCGTCAGATCATCTGTGAGCGTGCCGCTTGTGTATCGCCAATCGCTGATCGAAAGTACAGGGGGCTGTCCGCTCTTGGGTGCCCGCGCCATAAACACGTCACCCTCGATCACCGTATTCTTTCCCAACTGGATGGCGGTCTTCGATACAATCGCATACCGCATGCTCTTCTGAATCAGAAATTCCATGACCATCGCCCGCCGCGCCATCCCGTAGCTCCCCACGCACTTGACCCGGACCACCTGCGCCTTATCTGCGTTCTCCGGCGGCGCGGGCGACAACGAAGGATTGGGGATGGCCCAGATCTCAAACGTGCCACCATTGTTCGGAAGTGTGACAGGCCCGATGTGTAAGGTCGTGATATTTTCCGTCTTGATATTCGCACTGGGCAGGATGGCAGCATTTACGGCCCCGGCATCCGTCTTAATCGTCGCCATGATTCCCGTTGTCGCTCTTGTCCAAAGCTCGCTGGCAGTGGTGCTGTCGATCGTGCCCACCGTAGTCTGCGGCAGGCTGACCCTGTGAAATCTCCATCCGATCCAGCGCAAACCCGTCTCCGCGTTGGCCCGCGCACGCTCAACGCCATCGTGGTTGTAGGCCACCTGCACATTGAGCGTCGCAAGCGAAGCCATCGCCATCGCCAGAACCCCGATGAGCACCAGGTAGATCATCGCCATCACCGCGACCGAGCCACGCCGGCACGCCCTGTTCTGCATATCACCCATAGCCACACCTCTGTTCATGCCATCCAGGCCATTCAGTATTCGCTCGGCCCCTTGGCCGTCATGTCATTGAATCGATAGAACGTCCACTTGTGCATAACCTGATCCCCTGTGGTAGCATTGAGCTTGAACGAGATGCTGACGTCCACTTTCCGGACCCCTTCGTCGCTGGTAACTACCGTCTTGAAATCCGTGTGGCTCACCCTTGAGACCGTCACGCGCTGGGTGTATTGCCCCAGGCCCTTGCCCACCCCAAGCAGTGTGTCGTTCAGGTCCACCCAACCGGCATCCTTGGGTGGGTTGAAAGCCGCTCCGTTAAAGTCGTCGATATCCAACGACAGATTGGCGGCACTCAGCGGCTCGGTTACCCCATTCCGCGTTTCCAGGCCAAACACCGTCCAGTCTCCATCCTTGTCGGCATACGAAGCCTTTGCCATCAGTTCCTGAACGTTGTTCGCCAGATTGGCTGCAACCGTCATTCTTGCGGCCGATGCATTCTGCTGTGTACTGGTCACAAACAACTGCATGGCCGCAGCGATGCCGGTCCCCACGATGACGATCGCCAGCATGACCTCAACGAGCGTAAACCCGCCACCCGCAGACCAGCGGCACGGTCCAGCAGACCGCCTTACGCTCTCCCGGCCACCCTCCATCAAGGGCTCTTCTCTCCGGGTCCAGAGCACGGCTGCCGTCCAGCACAAACCCTTCCGACTGGCGCGCGCCTCACCCGACGCGCCAACGTCCGACGCGCCCGCGTCCTGCAACCCCGTAGCAGAAGATATCTCGGATGCCCTCACCATACCCAGTTCCTTCAATACCGTATTGCGCCTAGACCGCCGCTGTGACGCCGCATCGCCAACACCACCTCAGCTTAATAACAGCATCCGTCGCCTTGGGCGTCGCAGAGACATGGCACCACACTTCAGCATACCAGTATTGCAGCGCCGGGTCCAAAGTCCAGAGCATTCCGCGCGAATCGGGGCTGACAATATGTCCCGCCAGGTGGAATCCTCGCCCGTATTCGTGCCGCCAATGCCCCCACTGCCGGTCTTTCCGTCCGCCCCGGTCCATCGCTCCCACGCCGACGCAAGATTCCCTGACGCCACGCCCCAACACTGATATAATCAATCACTGTCTCCACCGGAGAACGCATGCAAATCGCCAGACTCCTCATCCTCCTCACCCTCGCCCCCGCCATCCCGCTCTGCGCCCAGCCCGCCGCCATCGCCCCCGCCCCATCCCGCGCCGCACAACCCGCCGCCGCGTCGGCCAATTTCCTCGTCACCATCCTTCCCGTCCAGGTCGCCGGTGCCGGCACACCCGCATGGCTTGGCCGATCCGTCCACCAGAGCCTCCAATCCGAAGTAGCCGCCTCCGGCTATCGCCTCTACGACAAAGCCTCGCCTCTCCTCGCCGCCCAGACGCCCCAATCCGATCCCGGCGTCCTCGTCGATGTCGTCTGCCGCGGCCAGGGCACTGACCTCTCGATCCAGGCGACCCTCGTCGACCTCGCCACCCAGTCGCCGATCGGCCTCATCCGCGTCGACGGTGCCACCCGCGATTTCCTCGCCCTCAAGGATCAGGCCCGCGCCCAACTTCGCGAGCTCCTCAACCAGCGCCGCGATACCCTGCGGGCCGCCGTCACCCCTCTCATGGCCCAGCAACCCGCCCAGCCTCGGACGCCTGCCCAACCCCTGCCCGACCTCAATCTCACCCCGCCCGGCACCGCCTTCGACAGTTCCTCACTCTCCCAATCCGTCAACAACCCCGCGGCATTCCAGCAGCAATACCAGGACCTCTACAACCAGCAGCCCTACCGCGGCAGCTATCGACGTTTCAACTATTACCCCCCCGCCTACCTGGGCTACCCTTACGGCTACTACGGCGGCGGCACCATCGTCCGCCGCTCCCAAAGTTCCAGCACCGGCCTGACCATCGACTTCGGATACCAGGACAGCCACCTCCGCGTCAAAGGCCGCGTCGGTGCCGGCCAGACCAGCAGCAACGACACCACAACCATCGGAGCCCCCTGATGCGCGTCGATCACATCGCCATCCCCGCCACCGATATCCCGGCCACCGCCCGCTGGTATCAGGACCACTTCGCCGCCGAAGTGCTTTATCAGGATGACTCCTGGGCTTTCCTCAAAGTCGGCGGCACCAAGCTCGCCTTGGTCCAGCCCAACCAGCACCCCAGCCACGTCGCCTTCAGCGTCACCCCCGAAGAACTCGAAGCCAATGCCCGCCAGTACAACCAGCCCATCGCCACCCACCGCGACGGCACCCGCGGCATCTACATCCGCGACCCCGCCGGCAACGCCATCGAGTTCATCTGCTACCACCGCGAACCTTGAATCGTGTCACCCGCAGATTACTGACGCAAGTCCGCTCGCATGTCCCCTCCCCGCTTGGGGGCCATAGGTGCTAACTTAGGGAATAGGACGAAAGAACACGCCCCGAAAGCACGCTGTGTTCTCTGCGTCTCTGCGCCTCTGCGTGAGATATATCTTCTTTCTGATTACACTGCTGGGATGACACACAATCAGGTATCGGCAATCGTCATCGACGTAGCCGTCAAGATTCATCAGCGGTGGGGTCCGGGCCTGCTGGAATCCGTCTATCTCGCGATACTCGCCTATGAATTGCGAAAAATCGGACTGCGAGTGGAGACGGAAGTGCCGGTGCCGGTACGGTGGGAAGAAGTCGAACTCGAGATCGGTTTTCGAGCCGATGTGATTGTGGAAGACATGGTCATCCTTGAACTCAAGTCGGTCGAGGCGATTGCCGCCGTCCACAAGAAGCAGCTCTTGACCTATTTGAGGCTTTCAGGCAAGAAACTGGGTCTTCTGCTGAACTTCGGGGCCGCACTGATGAAGGATGGCATTCATCGTGTTGTCAACGGATTGGATGAGTAGAAGAGTAAGCTCACGCAGAGCCGCAAAGACGCAGAGAGCAGCGACACCATACCCTACGGCCTTTGGGTTAAGCTTATGCCGCTTGGGGGAGGGCTAGGGAAGGGGTTTTCCCGCCTGCCCGGCTCAGAAGTGAAGCCCGCCCTCTTGACGAAATCGCAACCAGCGCTAATATACATAACTCGACAATCTGGCACAGGCGGCTGTGGCGGAATTGGCAGACGCGCAAGGTTCAGGTCCTTGTGACCGCAAGGTCGTGGAGGTTCAAGTCCTCTCAGCCGCATTTGATTGAAGGCGACACCCGTGTCGC
>JBBQTU010000281.1:0-4445 GCA_038213005.1 Tepidisphaerales bacterium
CGGGGGAAGCGTGGGATGGGCCTGTGCGGGCGGGGACGCCGCGCACTACTTCCGCGAACGCGCCCGTTTCAGGTGGAATCCGTATATAGGCACTGCTGATGTCCGATTATCCCATCGCCGCGCGGCCTCCCGCCCCTTCGGTGCCACAATCCGTCCAAGTCTTCGCAGCTTGCGCCAATTCTGGAACTTGCGCCGGCCGCTGTCCCGACGTCATCGGAGAGGCCGGCAAGACATGCACGCATCTCTGCTTTCTCTGCTTGCTCCTGTAAAGAATCCGGAGCTTTTGAACAGGAGGTAGCGGAGGAAGCGGAGGGGGAAAGGATCCAGATAAGCCCAGGGTCAACGCATGTTTCATTAGATGGTCCTGTCGCACGGCGCGCTATACAAGAGCCTTCATTTCTTTTCGGCCGCCATGATCGTATATTCGCCTGCCATGTCCGATCGCCCGGTGAATCCTGCCAGCGATTTTGCCCCTTCCCGCTTGTTGGTGCTGGGGTTAGGCGTGCTGCTTGCTGCGGGCGTGATAGGGTTCTATGGGCGGGAGGCGACGTCGCTGCTCGGGGCGGTGATCGCCGTGGAACTGCTGGTCCAACTGGGGTACTGGGCAGTCTGTTTTCTTTTGGGGCGAGTGGCGCTGCGGCGTCTGGCCGCGGCGCACCTGAACAGCGCCGTCGGTATCGCCTCGTCGGCGGCGATCGGATTCGCACTCATCGGCTTCGCATCGCTAGCGCTGGGTCTGGCAGGCTGGCTTGGCGCTCACTCGGCGTGGGCGATCATGGTGGCGGCGGGCGGTGTCGGACTCTGGGATGCTCGCGAGGTCGGCGTCAGCGCGGTACAACGAGCGCGTATGGGAACGTGGCTGCGCTTGCGCAGCGAAGGGAACTGGATCTGGCTGGCGCTCGCCTGCGGCGTGGCGGTGTCGCTGGTCGGCGCCAGCCTCATGCCCGGAACGCTGTGGCGGCCGGAGGATCCGCATCCGTATGACTCGCTGATCTATCACCTGCAGGTTCCGCGCGAATGGTTTGAGGCCGGCCGGATCGCTGCTCTACATCACAACGTCTTTTCGTTCTTCCCGTTCAATATTGAAGTCCACTATCTGCTGGCCGACTACCTTCGCGGCGGGCCGTGGGCCGCGGCGTATCAGGCTCAGTTTCTGAGTCTCTCACTGACACTGCTGACAGCCCTGACGCTGTGGGGCTGGGCCAGGGTGAGAGCCGGCCGGCGCGCTGCGGCGCTGACGGCGGCCGCGTTCGTGACGCTGCCGTGGGTCCTGATGCTGTCGTGCGTCAGCTATGTCGAGAGCGGGATGCTTCTGTTTGGCACGCTGGCGATCTGCTGGTTCTTCACGGCGATCACAGGAGGCCAAACCGCAAAACGCGCCTTTCTTCTGGCCGGGGTGTTCGCGGGCCTGGCCTGCGGCGCCAAACTCACGAACGTTCCGCTGCTGCTCGTGGCGATGCCCGTGGCCGGCATCATCGCGTGGTGGGTCGGCAGGGATCGCATCCTGTCAGGCGGGCAGATGCTTCGCGGCTGCGGCCTGGTGGTGCTCTGCGGGCTGCTTACCCTCTCACCCTGGCTGATCCGCAACGCCGTCTGGGCCGGCAACCCGGTGTTCCCTGTGGCGATGCGGCAACTGGGCCAGGCGCACTTCACAGACACCCAGGTGGAGCGGTTCGAGCGCGCTCACCGCCCGGCCCCGGATCATGCGCCGTGGCCCTCTCGACTCGCCCGCGCTGGCAGCGAGATCGCCCTTAATCGGCAATACGGCTATGTCGTGGTCCCGCTGGCGCTGCTGGTGGCGATGCTACGCTGGCGGAGCGTCGAGGCCAGGGCCGCACTGCTGCTGATCGCGATGATCCTGGTGTTCTGGCTCACCAGCACGCACCTGATGGGGCGGTTCTTCGTGCTGGCCGTGGTTCCCGCTGCGATGATGCTCGCGCTACTGCCGCGCCTGACGATGGGCATTATGGCGGTGATCGTCGTTGGCGCGGCGACGGTCTCATTCACCGGGCTGGGCCCGCTGCTGCATGAGGCAAGCGGCACTCGGACGATCCAGTCGACGCTCGCCAACTATGCAGCGATGGGTCGCCAGGGACTCTTCGGCTTTGAGGACTTCGCGGCGCTGGACGAGACGGAGCTGCACCGCATCCTCGACGGCGATCGCGAGGTCGTCTTCGTCGGCGACGCCCAGATGTTCTTGCGTCAAGCGCCGATGGCGCGGTTGCGATATTCTACGGTCTTTGATCTCAACACCGATAGCGGCCGCACCTGGATCGACGCCAGCTACGGCCCAGCTCCGGCCACGTGCCCATCGTCCGCAGCGATCGTGATCGACGCCGCGGAGTGTCGCCGCCTGCACGGCACTTACTACGGCGTGCCGGAGTTTTCGATGCCGCCGCAGGGGGAGTTCAAACGAACGCTGGTCCTGCAGCCTTGATGCCGCGAACCGACCGAGCCTGACCATTGGGGCCTCTCCGTCAGCCCGGATGGCTTAGCGGTCCGTGACGTCAGTTCGGCGACGTATTTGCACGCGACGCGGGGCAAGCGCGGAAGGCAGAAACCCCCTCCCGAACCCTCCCCCAGGGGGGGGAGAGAACGCCCGCGTGCGTCAGGGTATTTGTGCCGCGGACCACTTAGGCCGGATCGGTTGAAGGTTCATCTGCCCACCAGGCGGGAACGGGGCCTGGGGCGGCGACGGTCCTCAGACCCAGCCATGCCGCACAGGTAGCGATGGCGTGATGGGCCTGCTCGGGCGTTTCAAAAACCCCTTCGATTTCTACCTGACACTCGCGGTGTCGCCAGGCTCCCAGCAGGTTTCCCACGGTGTAGAGCTGCAACACATGCTGGAGTTGCATGGCGTACTGGCGCTGGACGACACGATCCAGGGGAATGTCGAGGATCGGGTGGGGCGGCCGACCACCATGGTGGGCGTCTGACGATTCGGCCTGTTTTGCAGTGGGTGATTGCATTCCAGTTGCTTTCAGCGGCCGGGGCCGCCGGTTCTGTTCACTTCGTTCCGTCGAAGTCGCCGCACGAGCTATACACTACTGGTTGTGTACCTAAAGTCAATTTAATACTAGGTATGCGACAGGTGGGGGCGTGCGGCGTGGCTTGTGGGAAGGGCAGGCTTATGGCGGCCGCAAAGACGGGGAGCACCTGCCGCTGGGAGGTGAAACACGAAATAGGAAGGTCGAACGGGGGAGGGCGGGTTGTGACGAGCGGGGGCGGCGGGGTTGGGGTGGCAACTCAAGGTGGGTCGGAGCATACCGACCCACCCTTACTTGGCGCGTCCCCGTGGCGATCCCTTACTCCGCCGTGGGCACCAGCACATACGGAATCTGCGGCAAGAGCTTGGGTGCGGCAGTGCGGTCACCGGTCGCCATGGCGATACCTTTGCCGCGGCCGTCTGGAGTGAGTGGGTAGAGCGTCCCCTTTTTCACCGAGGCCCAGTCCAACGGGAGCTTCCAGGTGCGCTGTGTGCCATCCCAACTATAGAAGTATATCTTCTTCTGGCCACTCCAACTGTCCGGCCACATACGGTCGTAGTCGTCGGCAAAGGTCACATCGCCGCTCGTGACTTTGAAGCCCTTCCCTACGCTGGGCGTTTCCCAGACAGCTTCGGTGCCGTCACTCCATTTCGCGTAAATGGCACCGGAATCGACAAGGATAGCATTGTCGCCCGCCTGCAAGGTGAGCTCACCGAGATCGTGCGTTTCAACCTCGTTCGTCTGAAACGGAACCGCCAGCACCTTCAATTGCGCTTGCTTATCGACATAGACATTGATGTTGCCCGTGTTGCGTCCACCTTTGTTGCCGTAGAGTTTGATCCGGTATTTGCCCGCCGCAGGGGCCTTAAAGCGGAAGGTCAGCGGGGTTTCCATCATCACTTGGCCGGATTTTTTGACCGATTCTCTGGCCCAATCGGGGAACTCTGGCGCCAGGCAATCGAATGCCGGGAATTCTGTCTCTTTGCCGCTCGCATCCACGATCCCGAACTTGGAGACGTGAATATTCCCAATTGTCTCAAATACAGCCGTGCGCACATTGCCTTTGCCGATATGATATAGTTCCTGGATACCGGTAAGATAGAAGCCGTTGACCAGATCGATCCAGTCGCCACGGAACGGGTCGCCGCCGCCACCGTTGCCCATCATGTTGAATTCATCGTTGGCACCCCCACGGTCGGCAATGTGCCACGTGTCGAGACCGGGCATTTTACGCGTGATCGGAGCACCCACCAACAATTCAGTGTAGTGTCCCCGAACTTTGGCGATCTGCTTTGGCGAAGAAGCAACAGGTGAGACAACGAAGCATCCGGTATTTCCGTAGACATGCTGGGTGACGACGCGAGCGCCTTTGGCCGCCCCTTTGATTTTGCTGTAATCATCGGCGGAGTAGCCAGGCTGGCAATGTAACCACCCGTAAGTGCCGTAGTCTTTCATGAA
>JBBQTU010000282.1:0-4394 GCA_038213005.1 Tepidisphaerales bacterium
CCAACGAGGCCAACATCGCCCCAGCCAAGCCGAAGAAGCCGGACGACGGCAAACCCGCCCCGACCGGCGTCAAGCCCGTGGACGACGCCGCGGTGGCGCATCCAACGCGCCCGCCGCAGCAGCCGCCGATCGTGGTGGACGAGGCCATGGCCACCTCGTGTGATGGGCTGTCGCTGTCGTTCCTGATGCGGGCCACCGAAGTGACCGCTGGCAGCGTAGCCGAGGAGATGCTCAATCCGCCGCACCTCAGCGAGCGATTCCTTGCCGAGGTTAACAAATCCGACAGCGCCTGGCAGAAGATGAACGCCGCCGAGCGCGACCAGTATGCCCGCCTTCGCGATGAGAACTACCGGGCGTGCGTGTCGGTTGCGGCGATGGAGAATCTGCTGGCGCAGGTCCATCAGCTCATGGTGCTGGACCTGCCGGAGTTCAATCGTAGCGGCTCAAAGGTGGGCAGCCGCTCGGTCAGGCGCATGCTTGAGGCGGCCGACCCGAAGATCCGCCCGCTGATCGAGATTGCCGTCGAACATGGCGCTGCGGCCGTGGATATGGAACGCCAGACCACGCCCCAGGGCAAGGCTCGCGCCCGCCAGGCAATGGAGGCCGCACGGACGAAGCTCGACACGGCCATCGGACGCCGCTCGCCCGGCGGCGAGGTGGTTGATGCGGCCGCGAAGATGACGCCGCGCCAGTTCGTCGAGGCCCGCATGTCAGGCCAAACCGGGCCTTGGAGTCAGGCCGTCGAGGAGATGCGACAGCGGATGAAGTCGCACCTTGAGGAATCCTTCCCACCGCGTGACTACGAGGGGTTCAAACGCCAGCTCGCCGAGCAGGGCGTGAGAGGATATATCGGCCAGCGGCTGGTGCAGGAAGCGATGCAACCCGGCAACGCCGTGGACGCGCTAACGCTGATTGAGATGTATCAGAACGGCACCAAACCTATCTGACCAGTACCGTCCTCAGCCGCTGCTACTGGGGGATGGGATTTCTCATCCAGGCGTGGAATGTGCAGACGCCCGACGATCTGAAGGAACTGGGGAAGAACGTCGTGTTTGACGCATTTGCCCGCGTGATCCCCGGTGTGGGCACGTGCAAGATCATGTTCGATATCGGGCGGGGCGTGGTCGTTGTCACCGTCGGCTACACCTTCAACCAGCTTAACGCCGATTTGATCGACGCGCTTTACACCGGCCGGGCCGGGCGGGTCAACCAGGGCGTGGAGGGCAAAGTGGCCGGTGAGTTGCGCGACGCCGTGGAAGCAGTGCTGCCGGAGACCGTGGTGCTGCGGGCAACCGACGACGCCGGGAAGGTCAGCATCACGGTCGACCAGGGTGGCGTCTACCGCCACTTTTTTACCAAGTGGAGCGGGGCAAGAACCAAGTACTACGAGGTGGAATCACGCGAACTGATCGCCGGACCCGGCGGCCGATTTGTGCAATCGCACGACCGGCTCGTCCGAGCCCTGCAGGATGCGCAGAACCGCGACGAGTCCGGCTGGTTTGGCCAGCAGACCACGCGTTACAAGTTCGACGACAAGTCGCTTGAGGAGGCCATGCGGGCCTTTGCCGTCGAGGTGCGAACGCTCGCCCGTCCCGTCACCGACAAGGTGATTAGCGAGATGGCCACGCGTCAGTTCTGGTCCAAAGGCCAGGATGTGATTGCCGAAGGCCTCCAGCAGCGACTGGTCAACGACGTGATGGCCAGCGTCATGGAGACCTGGCAGACCCATCGCGCTGAAGACCTGCTGGCCCGGCGCGAGGTCGAGTACATGTCGTCCCTGGCCGATGTCGGCACCATGGCCCTCGCCATCGATCGGCATCGCGCCGGCGGCGAACCCATGCCCGAATTCGAGTTGGAGGTCGGCGCTAATCACGACGATCTGACCGCCGTCTTCGACGGCAACGAACCCATCCCGTTTACCTGCGTGCTGAAGTCCAATCGCCCTGCACCATCAGACGTTCCGGACTGCGTGTTTGAGATCAAGGAAGATCCCTACGAGCTACCGCCGGATGTCAAGACGCCCAAGCCCGGAACCATTGTCAAGCAGAAGGTGACGATCCGCGCCGTGCTGGCTAATGGAACCGTACTGGCCGAGAAGACGCTCCAGATAAAGGTACGCCTGCCCGACGACCTGCTGGCCGAACTTAAGAGCGCCAATTGGATCAAGTTCGACACCACGATGCCCAACGTCCATGTGGTGAGCGAGGATTTCTACGACAAACGCGGCAAGATCACATGGAACGGAAACCAGTTCACCTGCACCTACGACCGGCAGTCCGAATACGATTTCAAGAAGGTTCACTACGCTGAAAAGCAGCACGTCGTCTTCACAGGCACCGTCAACTCCGCCCGCAAGACAGTCGATATCGTCCTGGACAGTGACTACTTCCAGAGCAAACGCAGGAAGGAGCTCGAGGCCCTGGAAGGCCAGCCACACAAGTACGGCGACGTGATGCACACGATTTCCACCCAGACCCTGTCGCACGTGGAATCGCGCGCGATGCCGATGGGCGTGCGTAATGTCGATGCCAAGAGCGTGTTCGTCGAGTTCACGCTCTCGGCCGCGAAGGCCGCCACGGCCAACCAGGCTTCCGCGACCTTTACCACCATTGAGAAGGACAATGACAAGCAGAAGAAGAACGTGGTCAAGGGTAGTTTCGGCGGTAGCGACAATCGGTTGAGTGTGTACTACGTGCGACTGGTCTTCGTGACCAGACCGCAGCAATAGAACGTTGCCAATCTGCGTCCCGAGGCACAGTGATACACAAGAAAGAAAATCAGCATGTTCTGTCCCAGTTGTGGAAGTGAGAATCCTGGCAATGCCCAGTTCTGCGGTGGCTGCGGCCAGCGCATTGCCACCACGCCCCAGCGACCCGACGCACAGCCCCCCGTCGCGCAGGCCGCGCCGCCGGCCCCCGTCGCCCCGCCCGCGCTACCCGCGCCATCCAGGCCGCCCGCCCCGCCAGTCGTCAATACCCCGCCTGCAGCTCCGCAACCTGCGCAGCCAGCGACGCCGCTCGCCCCTCAGGGCGTCCCGGCGCCGCGGTATGTCCCAACGCACCTGTTCATGGCGATCGTCGCCACCCTCTGCTGCTTCTGCCCGCCGGTGGGCATCGTGTCGCTGGTGTTCGCGTTGCAGGTCCCTGGCAAACTCAAGTCCGGCGACATCGCGGGCGCCCAGCGTGCTTCCTCCAGCGCCAAGACGTGGGGCATCGTGGCAATCATCCTTGGCCTGATCATCAACAGCATCGGGCTGGTGATCGCTATCGCACAACAGATGGATCAGATGTAGCCCCACGTCACCTCCAGCGATCCACGTAATACGAAGGAAACCTATGAGACTCATTGAGACATTTCGGCGACTGATTTTCGTGACCGGCATCCTGGCGGCCGGGGTCATGGTGCTCTGGCCGGCCCCGTCGCTCTATCGCGTATCGGCCGTCGATTTCGCTCAGTTGCAGAAACAGCACATCGGCCGATTCGCCGGCGATCTGAAGACGCTGAGCAAAGAGGCCGGGCTAAGCGAGACGCCGGACATCGATAACCCCAATGCCGGGCCGGCCAGCCAATTCGCCGCCCGCGAAACAAAGGATCGCCTCACTGAAGTCACCGGCCCGCAGTGGCAGCGGTTCTTCGCCGACGTCCAACAGACGGTCACCGGGAAAAGCGTGGTCCTGATCGACCATCTCGCCCCGTCTTACGGCACAACCGAGGCCCTCTCCTTCGCGTCGCAGCATCCGCTTCTCCTGACGCTCAGCGGCCGCCTGCAGGGCGCGAATAACTTCACCTATCTCAAGCTCCAGACAGGCGACACCAGTGAGTATCTGGCGATCGTCCTGCAACGCTCGGGCGATGCCATGCGCTACGCCCCGGCACGACTGGCATTCCCCATGCGGCACTACGCAGCATGGGTGTTCGTGGCCGCCCTGGCCATCTACTTCTTCCTGCCGCGACATCGCGCGGCGGCCGATGAGATCCGCTACAGCCAGGCACGCGGCGCGATCGTCCCAGACTTCCTTGGCGTCATCATGACCGGGGTATTCTTCCTCATACCCATCGCGGTCATTCCCAGCAACGCATCAGTCTTTGAGCCCTGGAGTCTCTTTGATTTCGAGAATGGCTGGGCGTGGCTCACCCTGATCGCCTGGGGCCTGGCATCCATCTGCCTGACCATCAACGTCACGGCGCTCTGGTATGCCACGTTCTGCCTGTCTCTTCGGCCGGATCACATCCAGCGCACCACGCTTCTGGAGCCAGAAAAGGGGATCGCGCCAAGTAAGCTCGCGAAAGGAGAATGCGATATGAACTGACATATCACTGAAACTTTTCATTGCAAACCCTGTGGGTGAGAGACCCACCCGATAGAGCGTAGCCGCGCAATCGGAAGCGAGTCT
>JBBQTU010000283.1:0-4287 GCA_038213005.1 Tepidisphaerales bacterium
CAGAGAAGACAGCCGCAGAGGAACGCCGATGCCCATTGCGCGGGTCTATTTGTCATGCCATCACTTTCCGATACAGAAGGTCGCGAAGATGCGGCCGAGCACTTCATCGGGGCAGATCACGCCGGTGATCTGACCCAGGGCATCCAAGGCTTCTCGCAGTTCCAGTGCCAGCAACTCCTCTGAGCATACCCGGGTCTGAACCACTCGGCCAAGCGTCTCTCGCGCCTGGTGTATCTGAGCCTGGTGCCGGGCGTTGAGCGCCAGCCCGCCACCGGCCGATGCGTCGCCGAAGGCAAGCGCATCCAGTCGGCGAATCAGTTCAGGGAGGAGCAATCCGGTCTTGGCGCTGATGCAGAGCGTGGCGTCGCCTCTGGCGGGCGGCCCGGCGGGATCGCGGAGCAGGTCGAGCATGGTCAAGACGGTCAGATGCGGAAGTACCGGCAGGTCCAGCGGAGGACGCGTGTCCTGGAGATCGCGGACCAGCACGACCACATCGGCCTGGTCGATGGCGCTGAGCGCCTTGTGCCGCATCGCCAGATGGATGCCGGCCGGGTCACTGTCCGGCGCGGGCGGGTTGGGATCCAGACCGGCAACGTCCACGAGGCACACCTGCCCGCGGAGCAGGTCGGCCTGGTGAGACACCACGTCGCGAGTGGTGCCGGCGATTGGGGAGACGATTGCGCGGTCCACGCCACAGATGGCGTTGAGCAGGGTGCTCTTGCCGGCGTTGGGGCGGCCGCAGAGCACGATCGTAGGCTCGTGGGAGAGTCGCTCGAACCGGGTGCTCTGGGCGACGAGGTCGCGGAGCTGGTCGCTGATGTCGCGAGCGCGGCGGCGGGCATCTTCGAAGGTGATGAACTGGACATCCTCTTCGGAGAAGTCGATGCCGGCCTCGACGAGCGCCAGGAGCTGCGTCAGAGAGTCGACGATGGGCTTTAGGCGGGCGGTGAGCTCGCCGGCCTGGAGTCGGCGGGCGGCGGAGAGTTCATCCTGGCTGTGAGCGGCGATGGTTGCGGCGACGCCTTCGGCTTCGGTGAGGTCGAGCCGGCCGCTAAAGAAGGCGCGGGCGGTGAACTCGCCGGGCTCGGCGAGGCGGGCGCCGAGGGAGAACAGTTCGCGGAGCAGCAGGTCGGCGAGCAGCGGGTTTCCGGGCAGATGTGCCTCGGCGACGGGCTGGTTGGTGTAGCTGGCCCCGGCGGCGAAGGTGTAGAGGGTTGCGGGGACGTCAAGGTCGGCGAAGCGGAGTGTGACGCGTCGGATGCCGCGGGCGGGAAGGTCGATGCCGGCGAGTCTGGCCGGGAATGTGTGTGCGTCCGGGCCGCTCAGGCGAACGATGATCCGCGCGCAGGGGCCGACGGGGCTGCTGATCGCTGCGATGGTGTCTCCGCTGAGCATGGAGGCATTGTAGCAGGCTGCTGCTCGGCCGGGCGTCTGGCGGACGGCTTACAGATCAACGTCATGGCGACGTTGGTTTGGTGCGGTTGAATAGTCGACGAACTTGTTGTCTTCTGCCAAGCCGCTGGGCATGGACTCCTCGGTGACGTCCGCAGTGTTGTCGGTCTCGGTGGGGAGACCGCCGATGGCGCTGTGGATCAAGTCGCTGATCAAGGGCTGTAGGGTTGGAACGAGGCTGGCGGCCAGCATGGCGCCGATGGTCTGGTGCTGCTTGCGGTGCGCGGCTTGGTCAGCATTGCCGTTTGTGGCAGCTTGGTCTGGCGTCGATGACTTTCGGCCGGCGGCGAACATGCCAATCGCCATGCCCGCTCCGGCGGCGATGAGGCAGGTTGTTAGAGGCCGGTCCTTGATCCACGGGCGCGGGTCGGCGAGGGCTGCGACGCTGCCCTTGAGCTCAGTCGCGCGCCTGCGCATGGCAGCGCAGAGGGCGACTTCTTCCATGACCATGGGATCGGGCGGTTTGCTACTCATCGATTCCTCTCCCGTAGCGGAGACGCAGCTCAGCGCGGCGGAGTTGGGATTTGTGGGCGAAGCGTTTGAGGGCCAGGCGGTCAATGCGGCGTATGCCCCAGAGTGTGCCGCCGGCCACCAGGAGCAGGACCATCAGGCCGGTCAGCAGCGGTCCCATCCAGAGGCTTCCGGTGGCGGCGCTGATCGCCATGGCGATGCCGACGCACAGAAGCACCCCGGCCGTGGCGAGAAACGCCAGCACGACAACCGCAGCAACAGCGACGCCCGTCAGGAGGACCAAGCTGCGCTGCGCTTTGCGGAATAGGCGATCTCGCTTCACGGCCAGGTAGTGACCTAGATAGCGCCCGAGTTCCTCAAGGCGCTGCTTGAGATCCTCAAAGTCGGCGGCCGGTGAATCTGCGTGCGCTGCCGCGTCGCCCGAAGGCGGTGGCTCAGCGGTCGCCGACGTTTTGGGATCACTCATCATGATCGATCATCGCCTCCGGAGAAGGAACCCTACGAGCAGCCCAGCGCCGGCGGCAATAAGGATCGACCTCACCGGGTTCTCACGGATGAACTCTTCCGTGCCGCCCTGCATGGACTTGGCCTTTTCCTTGCCCTTGTTGAGATAGTCCGCCGCGCGGTCGCGGACCTGATCGACGACCTGGGTGGCGGCGTCCTTTGCATGTTCGTAGCTCAACCGGGCCGACTGTGCCACACCGTGCGCATGTTCATTTTCCGACATGAGAAACTCCTTTCAAGAGTCTGGCCTTTCGGCCAACAAAAAACCCACTGCGAGAGAACAACTAAGTGAACTACTTAACAATAGTCATGCCACGGCGGACTGGGCAGTGGGAAAATGTTAGTTTTTTCTTTCTAGTGCGGAATGCCGCGATGGCAGGGGCACCGCAGGTGTCGTCTCGGATGTTTCGGGTGCGTCGTCGCGACGGGGTTGGGGCGGTGGTATCGCCATTCTGCCACACTGAGAGCGGGGCGGAATTGAGGAGAGGGCGGGAGGGCCAGGAGGGCGAGATATTGCCCGGTCATCACGTAGGCTTCCTCCCACTAAATGTCTTCCGATCCGGCGACCTCACAAGGCAGCCCGCACGCACATTCATGACCGCCTCCGTAAAGTTTCCACGGGGCATCATCGGCATTCGCCCTGACTGAATCAAGCACGCCTGCCACCTCTTCAAAGCGGTGTCATGTCGCCGCAGTCCCGGAGGTTTCCGAGGCAAACGAGCTTTGTTCAACAAGCAATGGTGGTAAGATTGAAGTGATGCATCGACTGCGACAACCTGAACAGATGGACGCGCCGGGGCTTGCACTGGCGGAGCATCTGGAAGCCCTGCGGGGGCTGGAGCGGATCAACGAAGCGTCGTCGGCGGTACGGCGCACGCTCAGGCCAATCGTCGCGATGGCCAGGGCACACGGGCTGTCGCGGCTGGATCTGCTCGATGTGGCCTGCGGAGGCGGAGAGGTGCCCATCGGGGTGGCGGTGGCCGCTCGGGACAGAGGGATCGGCATGGATCTGACGCTGGTGGATCAGAGCCAGACTGCTTTGGCGGCGGCGGAACAGCGCGGCGTCGTCGCCGAGGTCGTCGCTCGCACACGCAATGGCAGCGCCTTTGAGCAGGAGTTGCCGCTGGCGGATGTGGTCACCTGTTCGCTGTTCCTTCATCACCTGGATCGGGCGGACGTGGTGCGGTTGCTGAGTCGCCTGGCCGGGGCGACGCGGCATCTGCTGGTGGTAACCGACCTTCGCCGATCGCGGCTGGGATGGGTGATCGCCTGGGTAGGATGCCGCATGCTGTCGCGCAGTGCGATCGTCCGTTTTGATGGCCCGGTGAGCGTACGGGGGGCATGGACGCCTGCGGAATTGCTGGCGATGGCACGCGAGGCGGGCTTGCCGTCGGCCCGAGTCAGTCGGCTCTGGCCCTGGCGCATGCAACTGGTCTGGCAGGGGGAGGGGGCCGCATGAGCGCCACGCAACCGACACTCGCTGGGCAGGAGACGTGGGATGCCATCGTGGTCGGCACCGGCGTGACGGGGGCCACTCTGGCGTGCCTGCTCGCGAGGGCCGGCCGACGTACACTGCTGCTGGACCGCGCGGCTTTTCCGCGTGACAAGGTTTGTGGAAGCTGTCTCAGTCCCGCCGCGATCACTTTGATGAGCGAACTGGGCCTCTCTGATGCGCTGCGCGCGGCAGCACCCCGGCCGCTGCGCCGGATCGAGATGTATCTGGCCAAGTCGCACCTGACGTTGCCGCATGGAGGCGTGGCCGTGTCGCGGTCGGGCATGAAAGGGGGATCGCGCCAAGTAAGCTCGCGAAAGGAGAATGCGATATGAACTGACATATCACTGAAACTTTTCATTGCAGAC
>JBBQTU010000284.1:0-4211 GCA_038213005.1 Tepidisphaerales bacterium
CTCGATGTCGGCTCATCACATCCTGGGGCTGAAGGCGGTCCCAAGGGTTTGGCTGTTCGCCAATTAAAGTGGTACGTGAGCTGGGTTCAGACCGGCGTGAGCCAGGTCGGTCCCTATCTGCTGTGGGCGCAGGAACCTTGAAGACGCTTCTTCCATAGTACGAGAGGATTTGGAAGGACGGACCCCTGGTGTACCAGTTGTCTCGCTAGAGGCATGGCTGGGTAGCTATGTCCGGAAAGGATAAACGCTGAAAGCATCTAAGCGTGAAGCCTACGTCAAGATGAGGGTTCCCATGAGACCCCGGGTAGACCACCCGGTTGATAGGCCAGAGCTGTAAGCACAGAGATGTGTTCAGGTTACTGGTACTAACGGTCGATTGGCTTGATCACTTTTATCGAATACCGTCCCCATGGCCACATGGTGGCATAAGGACTGACGATAAGAGATCTTCAAACGAAAAGTTGTTCGACGAATATCGCGAACCTCGATTATTCATAAGACACCGACACGGGTGTTGCTAACCCAGCACCCGTGTCTTTGTCGGTGGCTTTACCATGAGGGTCACACCCGTTCCCATTCCGAACACGGTCGTTAAGCCTCATGGGCCGATGATACTGCTTCAGCGGGAAAGTAGGTCACTGCCGGCATTTATTCAAAAACCTCCGGGTCCGTAAGGACCCGGGGGTTCTTGTTTTTTGGGTTAAGAGGAGCAGCGGGGGATAGCCGCCGCTTCGCTTGAAGAGTCGTCGGCGTGGCGGGGAATAGGACGAGGTCACCGAGAGCCGGGATTTCCGGAAGGCAGCGAGGCACTGGTTTTGTGCCTGACCAGCTCCCGCGGAGACGAGATTCGTCGAGGCGAGATCATCAGCTTCTGAGTCCACCAGTACCTGAGGCTCAAGCCCCGCATCGCGCACGACTGGGCTACTTGCCTTCGGCCGTGCCAGAGAACTGGTTCGCTGAGCCAAGCCGCGAAGGCAAAATAAGAAGCGGCGGGTGTCACACCCGCCGCTTCGCTTGGAACACAGCAATCTCGCTGTTCAGCCATTGGCTATTTCACCTTGTCCGTCGCAAATGCCTTGGCGGTCTCTAGCGCCTCGGCCAGCTTGGCCGGGTTCTTTCCGCCTGCCTGGGCCATTTCCGGGCGTCCGCCTCCGCCACCGCCGGCCACCTTGGCCGCTTCGCGGACCCAGTCGCCGGCTTTGAGGCCCAGCTTGATGAGGTCGTCCGACACGGCCGCGACGAAGCTCACCTTGTCGTCGTTGACTGATCCCACCAGAATTGCGTGGCTGGGGGACTTCTTCTTCAGCGAATCCATCACCTGCAGAAGCTGTTCGTTGGCGGCGCCGGGAATTTCGCCCACGATCAGCTTGCCGGGGCCGATGGTCGGGGCGGCCTCCAGAAGTCTTCCGGCCACGGCGATAGGGTCGCCACCGGATCCACCGCCGGTGGCGAGCTTTTTCTTCAGGGCCTTGATCTCATCCTGCAGCGCGGCAATCCGCTTGGGGGCATCCGGCAGAGAGACGCTCAGGGCCTGCTGCACCAGGCGGACATCGGCTTCGAGTTTCTGGACATATTCCACCGCGGCCCGGCCGGTGACGGCCGTAATCCGCCGCACGCCCTTGGCAACCGCCTCTTCGGCGATGATCTTGAAGAAGCCGGCCTGGCCGGTGCTGGAAAGATGCGTCCCGCCGCAGAACTCGATCGAGTGTTCGGCCCCGGCGGATTTGCGTGGATCGGTCGTCCCGACGGCGATGACACGCACCGGGTCAGGATATTTCTCGCCGAACACCGCGCGGACCCCGACGATGTCCTTGGCCTGGGCCAGTGGCATCACGGTCGAACTGACCGGCAGATCACTATAAATCTTCTCATTGACCAGGCGTTCAACCTTGACCATCTCATCGGCGCTGACGGCCTGCGTGTGTGAGAAGTCAAAACGCAGCTTGTCGGGGTCGACCAGCGAGCCTTTCTGTTCGATGCTGCCGCCGAGCACCTTCTGCAGTGCCCAGTTCAGCAGGTGGGTGGTTGTGTGGTTACGCATGATGTCGGATCGGCGCAGGTCGACCTGCACCTCCCCGCGCTGACCTGCTTCGATGTGGCCCTCGGCCACATGACCCCAGTGCAGGACATGCTCGCCCTTGCGTTCGGCGGCGGTGACTTCAAACCTGCCAGTTGCCGTCTGGATGAAGCCAATGTCGCTGACCTGCCCGCCCTGTTCGGCGTAGAAGGTCGTGCGATCCAGCAGCAGGGCGGCCTGCTGATCTTCCGCCAGCTTTCCCACACGGATCGAATCGGTCTCGGTCACCCACCCCAGCACGCGGGCCTCGGTGGTTAGCCCCTGGTACTTCAGCGAGTCGTCGGTCTTGGCAAATCCCGTGATATCCACGGCCACCTGCACATGCTGCTTGCGGCCTTTGCCCGACACCTCAACGTGCTGGCTCCACAGACGGTTGTACTCGTCCATGTCGGCCGACAGGCCGCGCTCCAAGGCCAATTGCACGGTCAGGTCGGCCGGGAATCCCAGCGTCGCGTGAAGACTGAAGATGTCCTCGCCGCGAATGATGTTGTTTTCGGCCCGGGCCTTGTCGGCCGACTCCTCAAAGATGCGCAGGCCGCGGTCGACGGTCGCAAGAAAGTCATTCTCCTCAGCACGCAGGGTTTCGATGATCTGCTGCGGGCGGGCGTTCAACTCAGGGAATGCCTCGCCGAACTGATTGATCACCACCGGCGCGAGCTTGTACAGGAACGGCTCATCGAGTTTCAGCACCTGATAGCCAAAGCGCACCGCCCGGCGGATGACGCTTCGAAGCACCGCGCCACGTTTCTTGTTGCTGGGCACAGCGCCGTCGGTGATCGCAAAGGTCGCCATGCGCACGTGATCGGCGATGGCGCGGAAGGCGATGTCGCGCGGATCTTCCAGCCGCCGGCCATATTGCGAATGGGCCAGATCGGCGATCGAGTCGATCAGCGGCTTGAACACATCCGTGTCATAGTTGCTGCCGGCACCCTGAATGACCGAGCACACCCGCTCGAATCCCATTCCCGTATCCACATGCCGTGCCGGCAGGGGGGTAAGCCGTCCATCGGCGCCGCGATTGAACTGCATGAAGACCAGGTTCCAGATTTCCATCACGCGGGCATCGCCGGCGTTGACCAGCCCGCCGCCGGAGCGGTCGGGCGTCAGGTCGATGTGGATTTCCGAGCACGGGCCGCACGGGCCGGTGTCGCCCATCTCCCAGAAGTTGTCTTTCTTCCGGCCAAGGTGGATGTGGGTCGGGTCAATGCTCGTGCAGCGTTTCCACATGTCGGCCGCTTCGCTGTCGGCGTCCAGGCCCTCGGCCGGGTCGCCCATGAAGACGGTGGCGTGCAGTCGCGTCTTATCCAGTCCCCACTGGTTGACTAGCAGATCCCAGCCCCATGTGATGGCCTCTTCCTTGAAGTAGTCGCCGAACGACCAGTTGCCCAGCATCTCAAAGAAGGTGTGGTGATAGGTGTCCTTGCCGACATCGTCCAGGTCGTTGTGCTTGCCGCCGGCGCGGATGCACTTCTGACTGTTGGCAGCCCGGTTGTAGGACCGCTTCTCGGTTCCCAGGAAGATCGGCTTGAACTGGTTCATGCCGGCATTGGTGAACAGCAGCGTCGGGTCATCCTGTGGGACGACCGGCGAACTGGGCACGAAGGTGTGCCCGTGCTTCTGGACGAAGTAGTCGATGAACTGCCGACGGATCTCTTGTGATGTCATAGCCATAATCCAAACCGCCTCCCGTGGGCGCGGACCCCGGAGAGCAAAAGACAAAGTCCTGCATTATTTCCGGGCGGAGGGCTTACGGCAAGCCGAAGAGCGGGAATAGGTGTCTCGGGGCGTGCGCGACAATCCCGGGCAAGCACCAAATACGAAGCTCGAAACAACGCAGAAACTGAGGAAACTCGAAACAGCAAACGCCGAGCGGCTGCGACATGGGGCACGTCGCCCGGATTTACGGGCACACCCGGCGTCTCATCCGCTGCGAACCGGGCGGTTGTCGCCTGTTGTCGCCCTTGAGTGCAACCGCCTGCTGGATTACCTTTCTGCCAGATGCATCGGGTATCCTTTTGCCGGAGCAGGATATGAGCGTATCAAGTCGAAGCGGGCGTCATGCGGTTGTCGCCCTCATGCTGGGTCTCATGGTCGTCATCGGCGTTGGCCGAGCTTTGGCTGCCGACGCCGAGAC
>JBBQTU010000285.1:0-4186 GCA_038213005.1 Tepidisphaerales bacterium
CAGCGTCCGCTTGCCGGTATAATCTGAGCCTATGGCAAGCTCCTCAAGCAAGTACGTCGATCACGGCCTGCTGGTGTTGCGTGTCGGCATCGGGCTGTGTTTCATCTTTCACGGCCTGGGCAAGTTCATGGCCGGGACGGACCAACTGACGGCGGTGGGCAGCGCCATCGGCAGCATTGGCATCTCGCGCGGGTATCTCGCGTTCGGGGTTATCGCCGCGGGAATCGAGGTCGTCGGCGGGCTATTCGTGATGCTTGGGCTGCTGTTCCGATGGAGCTGCCTGGCACTGGTGTCGATGCTGGTGGTGGCGCTGACGATGCATCTCCATGATGGGGAACACTTCGGGGGCTATTCGCAGGCGCTTGAGTGCCTGATTCTTTTCGTCAGCCTGAGCATCATCGGGCCGGGGAAATTCAGCGTCGACAAGAACTAGCTGCGTTTGAGCTGGCCGTTGACGGACTCCAGGGCCCGCAGCACATCCTTGGCGGTCTTGATGGGCGGGTTCAGGGTGTCCTCGGGGGTGAGGATGTTGCGCGTGAGCTTGCCCAGAGCGCGGGCCTCATCACTGCCGGGCTTGAAGTCGATGAGTTCTTTCAGATCCGGGTTGTCGTGGGGCGAGTTGAACTGCACCGCGAGGTAGAAGACATCGACGCTCTTGTCGACTCTTCCGCGGCTCTGGCAGAAATGCTCGGCCGTCACGTGGCCGCTGATGGTCATCTGATCCAGCATGCGCTGAATGTGGCTGGTCTTCATCAGTTCGCCGTAGAGCGTCGCCAGCAGCGGGTTGCTGGAGATGTCTTCGCCAACGCGGACGGCGGACCCGAAGTCGACGAATCCCACGCCGCTGGGCGTCACGACCATGTTGTCCAGGCGAAGATCCAGATGGATGACTTCAGCGGTGTCGTGAATGGCGCGGAGCAGGTCGGCGGCCTGCAGGGCAAAATCCAGTTGCGAACGGGATTTGCCGCCGTTGCGCAGCCAGTTCATCTGGAGCATGCGGACGAAGCCGCGTGAATCTTTTTCAACGCAGATGGGCTGGGGCACGCGATCGCGATAGTTGGGCGGCAGGTGTTGCTGCAGGATCTTCAGGATGGCGGCTTCGCGGGTGAGAAACAGCGGGAATATCTTTTCGGTGAATTTCTTGGCGCGCTTCTGGACGGTCTCGTAAGGCAGTTCGGGCCAGCGTCGCTTGAGGCGGTTGATGACCCATTCGTCGGTGGGCACGCGCTTGGTGACGACGTAGCGGCCTTTGTGTTTTTCCTTCTGGCCGGTCAGTTCCACCATGTAGGTGAAACGGTCGGTGACGTCGCCCGGCGGGATGAGTTGCATCTTCCGGGCGCGGAAGTAGTGGACCTTCCTGCCCAGGAATGGGAGGAAGGGGAACGGCTCGCGGACAAAAGAAGGCGGCGTCTCGATGTCAAAGCCATATTTGCCGAACTTGTCAGACGTGGCCTTGACCTCGGCCAGGTCGCGCGAGCAGAAGACGAATTGCCCGCCCCACCGCACCAGGTCAAACACCTTCTGGGGCTCGTGCGACTCGAGATCGGTGGCGAAGCGGAAATCGAGCATGGCCCGGCCGGTGCCAGAACTGCCAAAGAGTTGGAACTCCTCGTCATTCGCCAGGCACTGCCTGACGACGGTGTTCACCAGTGGATTGATCCCATTACTTTTCACAGACGCGAACCTCATACGACCTGATCAACATGCTGCCCGCGACCCTTTTAGCGACAAGGCCCGGCCAAGGCAAACAAAAAAGCGATTTCCGAAGTGCCCTCAACGGTACCTACGACCGACGTCGAGCAGAGGATCAGCGGTAAATCGACATTTGCTTAATATACCGCACAACGGCCGGAGGTGTTAGCCCATCGATGGACTCTCCTGCGCGACAGCGGCGACGGATCTCGGTGGCGCTGATGTCCAGCAGGGGCGCTTCGACGACGTGATCGCGCAGAGTCTGAAACGCCGGGGGCAAGGCGGACCAGTTGAGCTCAAAACCAGGCCGAGCCATCACCACCAGGTTGGCTTCGATGAGTAGCTGCTCGGCCGCCCGCCACTCCGGCAGGATCTGAAGCATGTCCGCCCCGATGAGCCATGACACCGTCCGCTCGCCGTCGGCCTTGAGCTGGCGGATCGTGTCGATGGTGTAACTGATCCCGCCCCGGCGGGTCTCGATGTCAGAGGCGATGCACAGCGCGTGACGCTCGACGGCGAGGCGACACATGGCCAGACGATCTGTCGCACTGGCGGTGCCAGATTGACCTACTTTATGAGGCGAGACGCCGGAGGGAATAAAGACGACCTGATCGAAGTTTGCCTTTTGGGCAACAACCTCGGCGCATCGTAAGTGTCCGAAATGAATCGGGTTAAAGCTACCTCCGAAGTACAATCGCCCCTGCGACATGCCATTTTCCTTTTGAAACAAGTGGACAATTGATAGAGTCGTGCGTATTGAGACTGAGTTTCAACTACTTTCCAACGGTTCGGCTCGCTTGGCGGAAGCCTGGCTGGCCGGGCTTGCTGAATCTGCTGTCGAGCGAACAAGACAATTACATGCTCTTCGCTGCCATAAGGCAAGGCGTGGTATAGAGATTGCACGGTTGTTCTGTGAGGACGTGACCACGACAGTCCATGCACGAGAGCCGGTCGCTCGGCTGAGTTAGTGGGTGGGCGAGGTGGTGAGCGGACCGAGATTGGCGTTCTGAGTGTTACGCCGGTTTTTGGGTGATTTGGCTTACCTTGGATGGTAAGCTGGCCGAGAGACGGTGGGACCGGTTGGTCCCGATCTCCTGCGGCTTGTGACACGGAACGAAGTGACAGGACAAAGGAAAGGAAGGCCATCCATGGCCCAGACAACGATCAGCAAGCGGCCCGTTGCGAAAGTGACCTCGATCTCCCGTACCCTGCGTCAGAGCGCCGAGGCGGTTCTGTCGCAGAACTTTGATTACATGGACAGCCCGCTGTTCCACAAGCGCAACGTGGAGCAGGAGCTTTTCAACGAACCCGACCCCACGCTTCCGGAGATCGCGTGGTATCAGCCCACGCGTGAAGATGCCATCGAGCAGGTGCAGGTTCCCAAGCTGATGAACGCCGCCGAAGAGCGGCAGCAGTTCTTCCGCTTCAACTTCTCCAAGTTGCGCCTGACGCAGGCCCAGCGCAAGGCGCGGACCGAGGGGCTGACCAAGGAACTGGCCGAGGAGATCGTCCAGTGGCATCGTCGCTACGAGCTCTATCGCGAATACCTGACCCGCACGAACCTGGCGCTGGTGCTGGCGATGGCCAAGCGGACGCGCCTGGGGGATGTGGATTTCTCCGAAGTGGTCTCTGAAGGAAACATGGCCCTGCTTCGCGCCGTTGAAAAGTTCAACGTGGATCGGGGCTTCAAGTTCAGCACGTACGCCTGCCGCGCGATTCTCAAGGCGTTCAGCCGTACATCGATGAAGTCCAGTCGGTATCGTCTGCGGTTCCCGGTGGAATTCGAGCCTGACCTGGAGAAGAGCGACTGGGCGGACACCCGGCGCGACCAGGTCGAGGAAGATTGCCTGGACGAGTTGCGGGCGATCGTCGATCGCAACCTGGCGGACCTGTCCACGGTCGAAGAGACGGTCATCCGCCGCCGCTTCAACTGGGAACAGAAGGACGACTCGGCTTTGACGCTGGAAGAAGTCGGGCAGATCATCGGTGTGACCAAAGAGCGTGTCCGGCAGATTCAGAACAAGGCACTGGCCAAGATCCGAAGCGTCATGGAGGACGGTGTCCTTCGCAGCCACCCCCGCGAGGCCGTGGCGGCCGGGACCCCGGCAAGCTCCGCTGAGTGACTTCGGGTGGGCAGTGCCGCACGAAATGAAGCGGGCCGGCGGTGAGGTAGCTCACTGCCGGCCCGATGTTTTTGCTGCGGGCATTACGTCGTCGGCACTGGCGCGGTGCGAAAATCAACCTGCGGAATCCAGCCGGTGTCGGCCGTGATGCCCGAGATGTCCACCATCGACGTGATCTGATCGATGGGCTTTTTCAGTGGCACGCCCTTGAAGAATCGCTCGATCATCGCCTGCGGCGTGATGTCGAGCCTGGGGGTAGGATGCGCCGGCAGATAGCAGCGATAGCCGGGCAGGTCGGCCTTCACCACCGCCAACACCAGCGCTGCGGCATCCACAAAGCTGAGCCACGCGAAGGCTTCGTCCACGTTGAT
>JBBQTU010000286.1:0-4178 GCA_038213005.1 Tepidisphaerales bacterium
CCGTATTGCCCTGAATCTGCTGAAGCGGGACAAGAGCGTGAAACTGGGGATCAGCAACAAACGGAAGAAGGCCGCTCGTAACCGCGACTACATGTTCAAGCTGCTGACGCAATCATCCAATACCAAATGATTTGGCCCTGCCTGTGATAAACCTTTTGGCGTCTGACTGCACTCATGGATAGAGCTTTGGAAAAGACAACGGACATGAGCCTGATCGACACAGCGCGGCGAGGAAATCGCGAGGCGCGGGCGCGGCTGCTTCAGGAGTTGCAGGATCCGTGGTTGAGGCTGTGCCTGATATTGCATCAGCGGCGGCATTGCCCATAATATAAGCACATGAGCGACAGAAACGTGCCTATAGAACAAGCATCGGCGACATCATCGGAGCATGACCTCGGTATCGTTCTCGATCTGGGACAGGCTATAGCGAACACGCCCGAACTCCGGGAGGCGTTCACCAAGATCATGCAATTGCTGTCGCAGAAGCGACAGATGCGCCGAGGGTGCCTGCTGCTACTGGATGACAGCACCGGGCGGCTGCGGACCGAGGCATCTTATGGGCTGACGCCCGAGGAGGCCGAGAAGTCCGGGTATCTGCTGGGCGAAGGGGTGACCGGGCACGTGGTGGCGACCGGGCGGGCCAAAGTTATCCGTGATGTGCGTGAGGATCCCGACTTCCTGAACCGGACTGGCAGTTTCATCGCGGAGGCGGCCGACGCCCCGGTAAGTTTCATTTGTGTGCCCATTCGGATTGAGGGGCGGGTCTGCGGGGCGGTGTCGGTCGGCAGGGCGCTGGAATCAGACGAGCAGCTTCGGCGCGATCATGGACTGGTCGAGGTGCTTGCGGCGATGCTGGCGCCAGCGGTGCAGATCGGCCGGAAGGTGGTCTACGACAAGGCCCGGCTGCTGGCGGAGTTGGAGCGGGCGAAGGACCATATTCGCGACCGCTTCCGCTTTGACAACATCATCGGCGACTCGCCGGCGATGCTGGAGGTGTTTGCGACGGTAGGGCAGGTCGCCAACTCGCGGGCGACGGTGCTTCTGCTGGGTGAGACGGGCACGGGCAAGGAGATGATCGCCAAGGCGATCCACCAGAACTCACCGAGGCGAAACAATTCGTTCGTTCGGGTTAACTGCGGCGCGCTGACCGGCACGCTGCTGGAGTCGGAGTTGTTCGGGCATATCAGAGGCAGCTTCACCGGCGCGATCAAGGACAAGATCGGGCGGTTCGAGGCGGCCGACGGCGGCAGCATCTTCCTGGACGAGATCGGCACGCTGGAGCCCGAGTTGCAGGTGAAGTTGCTTCGGGTGCTGCAGGAGCGGGAGTTTGAGCGGGTGGGCGACACTCACACAGTGAGGATCGACGTCCGGGTTATCGCGGCGACCAACGTTGATCTGCAGGAGGAGGTGGCGAAGGGCAACTTCCGCGAGGATCTGTTCTATCGGCTGAATGTTGTCAGTGTTTACCTGCCTCCCTTGCGTAATCGGCGGGAGGATATTCCGCGACTGATCGACTTTTTTCTGGATCGCTACAACACGATGAACGAGCGGAAGCTCCACAGGATCAGCCGGGAGATGCTCAACGTGCTGCTGCGGTATCCCTGGCCAGGAAACGTACGTGAACTGGAGAACGCGATGGAGCGGGCGGTGGTGCTCAGTCGCAGCGACGAGTTTACCGAGGACCTGCTGCCGCTGAGCGTGCGGATGTTTGCGGCCCAGCATCGCAACTCCAATACGAGCGAGTCGATCGAGAGTCTTACCCGTCGGCTTGCGGACCAGGCGGTGAGCGACTACGAGCTGCGCGAGGGCGAGATCTATCAGTTGGTGATCGACCAGGTGGAGCGGGCGATCATTGATCGGGCCCTGGTAAAGTGCGGGGGCGTGAAGATCAAGGCGGCCGACTACCTTGGGATCAATCGGAACACGCTGAACAAGAAGGTGAAGGATCTGGGGATTGAGGGTCCTTCGGACTGACGCCGATAGCGCGGGCCTGTCACAGCGGCCAATCGCCACATCACGCGGCCTGCCCGGAAAAACGGGCACGCCCCACTGGCCTGGCGAAAGGCTGGCGTCCGGCATAGCCCGCAGTGCATGAAGGAGCGGACTTTTGCTTCCGCTCCTTCATGCGTCGGGTGGGCTGATTCGAAACGCTCACTTCAGCGTTTCATGCCTGCCGGCCGGCTTACTTAAGCTCTTCCAATGAGCCGACGTCGGGGAGCTCGCCGACGATGGGGCGGGCGTAGTCCAGGTAGGCCGGGGCGATGTCGCAGCCGTTGACGATCCACTCGGCCGGGAGGTCCTTGGTCTCGCGGGCGACGGTGGCCAGCGGGGTGAGGAAGGTCTCGACGGCGTACTGGTCGCCGGGCAGGCGGCGCATGGCAACGGACCCGTCGGTGTCTACATCAGCGGTGTACTTGACGGCCATCTCGCCGACCATGCGGGCTTCGTGGGCGTCGACCTTGGAGACGTAGCTCGGGAAGCTGCGCTGCAGATAGCCCAGGGTGTCGGCGCGGACGCGGAGCTTCTTGCCGCCGGGGTTGTTGAGTTTCTTGGTGATCAGGTTTGAGAGGACATCGCCCAGGGCGCCCGAGCCGGAGAGCTGGATGTTGCCGTGGCTATCCTTTTCGAGGTTCTGTGCGTTCTTTTCGGCCCAGGTGATGTAATGGCCTTTGGCGTTCTTCTCGGGGACGCTGATGCCTTCGGAGACGGCGATGATGCAGCGGCCGAGCTTGGAGTAGACGCGGTCGACGTCGGCGAGGAACTTCTCCTCGGTGACCGGGGCCTCGGGGACGTAGACGAGATGCGGGCCGTCGGTGCCGTACTTGCGGGCCAGGACGCTGGTGGCGGTGAGCCAGCCGGCGTTGCGGCCCATGACGACGTTGATCTTGATGCCTGGGAGGCTCTTGTTGTCGTAGTTATCGCCGATGAAGGCGCTGGCGACGAACCGGCCGGCCGAGCCGTAGCCGGGGGTGTGATCGTGGACGCGCAGGTCGTTGTCGATGGTCTTGGGGCAGTGGATGACGCGCAGCTCGTAGCCATCCTGCTTGGCCATGTCATTGATGATGCGGGCGGTGTCGGCCGAGTCGTTGCCGCCGATGTAGAAGAAGTAACGGACGTTGTTCTTCTTGAAGTTGGCGAAAATCTTCTGGCAGTACTCGGCATCGGGCTTGTCGCGGCTGGAACCCAGGGCGGCGGCGGGGGTGAGTGCGATGCGCTCGAGCAGGTCCTTGGGGGCGTTCTTGAGCTTGTAATAGTCGTTGTTGATGATGCCGCGGACGGCATGCTTGGCGCCGAGTAGTTCCTGGATGTGGTTGGCTTTCTGGGCCTCCAGGATAATGCCGACGAGGGACTGATTGATGACGGCGGTGGGGCCACCGGACTGGCCAACCACTGCGTTACCGACGAGCTTTGCAGCCATGAGACAATTCCTTTGAGTAAAAATAAAGTCCGCGCAGCGGCGCGGGGTCGAGAGATAATAAGGCAAGTGGCGGGGGGTTCAAGGGACACGCGGACAGGAGCGAAAACGTAGAACGTAGGACGTAAAGGGTAACCGAAGCCAGAACGTGAAACGTGGAGCGTGACTGAGGAAAGCCAAGGGCCGGGTGGCCGACCCGGCCGCGTCGTGGTGAGCCCCGGCTCCCCCCAGACGCGCAAGTTGTCAATGGAGGGGGTGGGGGGTGGCGCGGGGGCTTGTGGGATAAGGAGTTACGTGCTGGTTGGGGGGTAAGGTGATCAAGTTTCGGAGGAAGGCACTTAGGCACGAAGGCACTGAGGCACGAAGGAGGAGCGAGCTGCGACCCGCAGCGGCGGGTAAGCGGCGCGACGAAGGGGAGGTGGGGCATGATCGGGGTTTCCTGTTGATTGTTGATTAACGGTGCAGGGGCGCAGCGAAAGCGCGGACGGCCTGAAGGCCGGACTACGTACCAAAAACATAGTGCCTCTACTATTCAGGGGGATGTTGCGTTATTCCCGCATTGAAAATGCAACGCGGGTGGGAGCGGGTTGGTGGAAGTGATGGATTGGAAGAGGGTTATGAGCACTGAGCGGAATCTGGATAATTCTTCGCGGAATTTTGGAGGCAAGATTCTGAATCAATTATGAATTATGAATTATGAATTATGAAGTGAGAATTACGGGTTGGGGCTGGTGGGTTAGGGTGGGCGGAGAGGCGGGGCGGC
>JBBQTU010000287.1:0-3987 GCA_038213005.1 Tepidisphaerales bacterium
AGCTTCACCCGGCCGAACACTTCCAAGCGATCACGTTCTTTCAATGACATTCGAAGTTCTCCCATGCCGCCAGTCATAACCGGCCTCAGGGGTGACACTTCTACTTCGGCGATGGGGTGACAGTTCTACTCCGGCACGACAGGATGCTCATTTCCTCCCCTCGACACTCTGCCGTGTCCCGCTATAATGCTCTCTCTTTGCCCAGGTGGCGGAACTGGCAGACGCACTACTTTGAGGTGGTAGCGAGGCAACTCGTGCAGGTTCAAATCCTGTCCTGGGCATTCTCAAGGCCGCGACCGAATCCGGTTGCGGCCGTTGTCGTTTGCAAAACCTGTCGCCCTCGCATTTAATAACCACCGTCATGGTTGACTTCGTCTGCATACTCGCCCAGTCGCAGCCCCGCTCGGCATGGGTTCCGGTGGTCCTGCTGATCGTCGTCGGCATCCTCTTCGCCGTTGGAACCGTCATTGCCAGCGCGCTGATCGGCCCGCGCCGCACCGGCCCGGTCAAAGAGATGATCTACGAGAGCGGCGTGACTCCCGTCGGCGACACCCGCCGCCGCTTTAACGTTCGTTTTTACGTTGTGGCGATGATCTTCCTGGTCTTCGACGTCGAGATCATTTTCCTCTATCCATGGGCCACCATTTTCCCGCAGGCACCAACCATGCTGCTGCTGGTGGAGGTCCTGGTCTTCGTCGCCATTCTCCTGGTGGCCTACGTCTATGCCTGGGGCAAGGGCGTCTTCCGCTGGGACTGAAGGTGCGTCTCTTGGGAAGGCGGATCGAGCATGTCCCAGAGGTTGATTGCAGGCGCGATGAGCGGCACCAGTGCTGACGGCGTGGATGTTGCCATCGTCCGCATCGCGGGCACGGGCCTTGAGATGCAGCCGGTCCTGCTTCATCACCATCACCGCGCTTACGCCACTGAACTGACCGAGCGGATCCTGAATATGCGAAGCCAGGAGGCGGCCGGCTTCCGTGAACTCGCCGAGGTGGCCAGGATGGTTTCCATCACCTATGCCGTGGCGGTGAATGAAGCCTTGCTGGCATGCTCGCTGTCGGACCGTGACCTGGCCTGCATCGCGGCTCACGGCCAGACGCTGTTTCACAGTCCGCCGCTGACCCTACAGCTTTTTGACCCGGCGCAGCTTGCCGTCGAGACCGGCTGCACGGTCGTCAGCGACTTTCGCCGGGCCGATTGTGCCCTGGGCGGACAGGGGGCGCCGCTCGTGCCATTTGCCGATTACATCCTGTTCCGCAGTGCCACTCGCGGCCGGGTGATCGTGAATATCGGCGGCATCGCCAACATCACGTGGATCCCGGCCGGCGGGGCGATCGGGCGCGTGCTGGCGTATGACACCGGCCCAGGCAACTGCATCTCCGATCACCTGGTGCGCGCTAGCAGTTCCGGCCGGATGCACTTTGACAATGGCGGCCGGCTTGCCGCCACGGGCAGTCCGATTCTGCCGCTGGTACAGGCGGTCCTGGCCGATCCCTACTTCACGGCGCCGCCGCCCAAGAGCACTGACGGCCCGGCCATGCTCGCTATCTTTGAACGTGCGCGCAGGCGGTTGAACCTGACGGACGGGTCATTACCTGACCTGCTGGCCAGCGCCTGCGAGATTACGGCCGGGGCGCTGGTTGGCGCCATCCACACACTGACGGGATCGCAGGAAGTAGATTGCATCTTCGCCGGCGGCGGCACGCTCAATCGGACACTCACGGATTACGTCGCCCGGCTGCTGGGCAGGGCGGTTCGCACGACCGATGACCTGGGTGTTCCATCGCAGGCGCGGGAAGCGATGGCGTTCGCACTCCTGGGCGCGGCGACGCTGGACGGCGTGCCGGCGAGCCTGCCTTCGGTGACCGGTGCCCGGCGGGGTGCCAGACTGGGCTCGATTACGCCCTTGCCATAGACTGTAACCAAACGTTCCAGACGAAACACTGAATTGTGTACACATAAACAATAAAGGAGACATCATGCAGCTCAATTGGGGAATCATCGGGGCCGGGTCGATCGCCAGGGCTTTTGCCGTCGGCACCAGGACCAGCCAGACCGGGAAACTGTTCGCCGTAGCCAGCCGCGATAAAGCCAAGGCCGACAAGTTCGCCGCCGAGTTTGCGGTGCCCACCGCCTATGGCAGCTATGAAGAGTTGCTGAAGGATCCCAAGGTGCAGGCGGTCTACGTCTGCGTCCCGCACCCGATGCACGCGCAGTGGGCCATCGCCGCACTGGAGGCCGGCAAGCACGTGCTGTGCGAGAAGCCCTTCATGCTGAACCAGTGGGAAGCCATGAGAGTCATTGAACTGGCGCGCGAGAAGGGCCTCTTGGTCATGGAGGCTTTCATGTACCGCTGCCATCCCCAGACGGCAAAGCTGGTCGAACTGCTGCGGCAGAAAGCTATTGGCGATATCCGCCTCATCCAGGCGACGTTCAGTTTCAATGCCGGGTTCAATGCCGAGAGTCGGCTGTTCAGCAACGCACTGGCCGGCGGCGCCATCATGGATGTTGGCTGCTATCCCGTGTCGCTGGTCCGGCTGATCGCCGGCGTGGCGACCGGCGGCGACTTTGCCGAGCCGACTGAGGTCAAGGGCTGCGGCCAGACCGGGCAGACCGGTGTTGATGAATGGGCCATCGGCAGCCTCAAGTTCCCCGGCGGAATCCTTGCCCAGATTGCCACCGGCGTGCGCATGGGTCACGACAATGCGCTGCACATCCTCGGCTCCGAAGGGCGCATCACGGTGGGCAATCCGTGGGTGGCCAACCGCGAGAAGGCGGATCTCGGGAAGATCACGGTGCAGAAGTACGGGACCCAGCCGCAGGAGATTGAGATCCCAGCGGACCGCACCAGTTTCAGCTACGAGCTGGATTTCTTCGGCCAGGCTGTTGAGGCAGGCGCCAGCCAGCCCGCTCACCCCGCGATGAGCAGCGAGGATACCCTGGGCAACATGCGCGTGCTCGATGCCTGGCGCAGCCAGGTGGGCTGCGTGTACGAGCAGGAGAAGCCGCAGAATTATCTCCACACCATCAGCCACAAGCCGCTTGAGGTGAAGCACAGCAACATGCTGTACGCGACCGTGCCGGGGGTCGACAAGAAGATCTCCCGCCTGGTCATGGGCGTCGACAACCAGCACACGATGCCAAACGCGGCCGCCATCTTCGATGACTGGTTCGAGCGTGGTGGCAACTGCTTTGATACAGCGTTCATCTACGGCGGCGGGGCCTGCGAACGCATGCTGGGCTGGTGGATGAAGCATCGCAATGTGCGTAAGCAGGTGGTGATCATCGACAAAGGGGCGCACACGCCGTTTTGCGATCCCCAGAATCTGACTTTCCAGTTGAACCAGAGCCTGGAGCGGCTGCAGACCGACTGTCTGGACATCTACGTCATGCACCGTGACAACCCGGCCATCCCGGTCGGTGAGTTCGTTGACGTGCTTAACGAGCACGTGAAGGCCGGGCGGATCAAGGTGTTCGGCGGCAGCAACTGGTCGCTGGGGCGCATTGAGCAGGCCAACGCCTATGCCAAGGCGCACGGACTGCAGGGCTTCGGCCTGGTAAGCAACAACTTCAGTCTCGCGCACCTCATGGACCCCATCTGGGCCGGGTGCATTCATTCAAGCGATGCGGCGTCGAGGAAGTGGTTCACCGATCGCCAGATGCCGCTGTTCCCCTGGTCAAGCCAGGGTCGGGGCTTCTTCGTGGATGGCAAGGCTGCGCCCGGCAAGAATGACGATGCCGAGCTGGCGCGCTGCTGGTATTCCCAGGACAACTTCAAGCGCCTTGAGCGAGCACGCGAGTTGGCGAAAAAACGCGGGTGCCTCGCGATCAACATCGCCTTGGCCTACGTGCTCTGTCAGCCGTTCCCCACGTTCCCGCTGATCGGCCCGCGCGCCATCTGGGAGACTCGCAGCAGTCTCAGGGCGCTGGATATCCAACTGACGCCGCAGGAACTGGCGTGGCTGAGCCTGGACGCGTAATCGCCGT
>JBBQTU010000288.1:0-3980 GCA_038213005.1 Tepidisphaerales bacterium
CAACGCAGAGAAAAGCATTGCAAGTGACGAAAATCCAATTGTGCCTGCGCGCAGAGCGCTTTTTCACCAAAACCCAAAAAGACGATGATAAGTCAAGTAATCATAATGACTTATCTGCTTCTCGGCGTCTCTGCGGTGAAGGGCCAGAAAAGGGGACACCGGACATTGTCCGCTCATGCTACGGCTCCAAATGATAGCAGGATACCCGATGCCGCCGTTATTTGTCCAGTGTCCCCCTTTCATGTTTTCCACCCATCCCGCATCGGCCAGAATCTCCCGCTCCAGCGCAAACAGCGCCGGCGTCTCAAACCGCACGATCGTGTTGCCGTCTTTGTCCGTGCTGCGAACCTCCCGCTCGCTCCACACCCGCTCGTGCACAAACTTCGGAGCGTCCTTGCCGATCCGCAGCTTCACCTGCGACTTTTCCCCCACCGACTGCATCCCATCAAACGCATCCGCCAGGAACCCATCCATAAAGTCGGCCGGCGGCTTAAATGTCTTGTCCGTACTCTCAATCTCGCTGATCCGGTGCGGCGAGAAAGTCAGCGTCCGTTTGCTCTTGTGGCAGTACGCCCAGCCTACGATTCTACTTGGATCCAACCGCAGCAGCGACCTGCGCCCTACCTCGGGTGCCAAATTCGTAATTCATAATTCATAATTGATGCAGTATCTTGCCGCCACAATTCCACGCGGAATTATTGAGATATTCTCCAGAAACCCCTAACCACTTGCCAATCCATCACTTCCGCCAATCGTCGCGCGCCGACGTTGCGTTTTCAACGCGGGAATAACGCAACATGCCCCTGTAGTATAGAGGGACTGTGTTTTTGGACTCGGCGTCACCCGATTGCCCTCGGCCCTGCGTCGTTTGTCTTCACGGTCCCTCGCTGGCCCCGGCGATGAGCCCCGGCCAGGCGCTCGCGCACTCGGTTGCTCTGAAAAGTGAATCCAGCACTCGTTCGGTGCGTTGCTCGTCCGTGAGGACAGAAGGTGACACCATGAGACACTCGGCCGCCCCTACTTGGCTCCACGTTTCTGAGTTTCAGCGTTCCGCCGTTCCGACCGTTGTTCCGGATTTCGAGCTTTGGATTTCGAGCTTCCGCCCTCAGGCGGCGAAACTTGATCATGTGACCCCCCCAACGGCGCATAACTCCTTGTCTCATAAGGCCCCGCGATACCCCCCACCCCCTCCTGCAAAAACCTGGCTTTCTGCCCCTCCCACACAGGCACGCACCGACCGCCCGCCCTCTGCGTACTAGACTCTCAGGTCGGCCAACTGCTGCCGATTGACCCTCGCGCCGACGCGGGGTAAGGTTGCCCGAGGGAATTGTTCGCTGCGTCGGCCGGTTGGAGCTTCTGAACGCCTACTTGGATAATCAATGAATAACCCTGTCCTGAAGAAGCGCTTCCCCAATATCTCCCGTGTCCTGATCGCCGGCATGATCGCGATGGCGTCCGCCGGGGCGATCCTGGGCCCGCGTTCTCTGGCGATCGCGGACACTCCAGGCGCGACGGCGCCAATCGTCGCCGTCTCGCAACAGGCCAAGGACGATGCGATCCTGGCGCTGCTCCGAGGCGACTTCAACAAGGGCTCGAAAATCCTCACCGATGCTGCTGGGCGCACCGACGATCCGTCGCTGACGACCATGGCCCACTGGACTGAGCAGTTTGACCAGCAGTACGCGAAGGTTCTGGACGAGCGCAAGGCCGCCTATGACAAGTCGGTGGCCCAGGTGCAGCTTCTCCTGGCCAACGGCAAGGCGGACTATGCCCTGGACGCCGCCACCCGCGCCAACTCGTTGGCGATCGACAAAGCCGCGTTTGCCCAGGAGCCGTGGGTCAAGTCGTTGATTGCCGACCGGGCCAAGGCCGCCGCCGACTACGAGCAGCAGGGGCAGTGGCAGCGGGCCTCGCGGCTGTACCTCGACCTCGGCGCCATCGAGGCGACCAAGCCGCAGTGGAAGAGCCGCCTGAAAGCCGCCGGCAGGTTCCTGCGCATCCAGGTCGTCTACGCCCCCGACATGGTGTCGGAGATGCAGAAAGAGCGGACCAAGGAAGATGAAGAGGTCGATGCCTTGCTGGTCTCGGCCAATCTGCAGTCGACCAGCCGGCCCACAAGCCGCCCGGCCACCCGCCCATCGGACGATGAGACCGCCGACGCCAAGATCGACTGGCACGACTACCTCAAGGGCATCGAATACGAGATGCTCTGGACCGCCATTGAAGACACCCGCGAGAACTACTACCGCGACGCCAGCTATCCGACGCTGATCACCGGCGGACTCAATGGCGTGCGGGCTCTGGTGACCACCACCGGCATCAATACTGCCTTTCCGGCACTCGGTGACGCGGGCAAGCGGGGCGAGTTCGTCAGGGCCATCGACGATGCCATCGGCCAAATCGGGATGATGAAAGCCGACGATGCCGATGCCTTCCGCGATCTGGTTGGGCAGGTCCGCGTCGCCAATCGCAAGACAGTCGATCTCCCCGAATCCGTACTGGTCAGTGAGTTCATGGATGGCGCACTGGGCGAGTTGGATCCGTTCACCAGCATGATCTGGCCGGCCGCCACGGACGATTTCAACACGTCCACCCAGGGCGAGTTCAGCGGCGTGGGGATTCAGATCAAGCGCGATGAATCCGGCGCTCTCGAGGTCGTCAGCCCGATCGAAGACTCACCGGCCTATCGCGCCGGGATCAAAGCCGGCGACATGATCACCCATGTCAACAAGGAAGGGGTCAAGGGCATCCTGCTGGATCAGGTGATCAAGAAGATCAAGGGCCCCACGGGCACCAAGGTCACCCTGACCGTGCGCAGCCCCGACGGCAATGTGAAGGACCACACGCTGCGGCGTGACACGATCAAAGTCGCCAGCATCAAGGGTTGGAAACGCCAGGGCGACGGCTGGGACTACATGATCGACCCGGTCCAGCAGGTGGCCTATGTGCGCCTTGGCAGCTTCACCCGCGCCTCAACCGCCGAACTGGAGCGGGCGCTTCAGCAGATGAAGGCCGCCGGCGCGCGCGGGATCATCCTCGACCTGCGATCGGATCCGGGTGGGCTGCTTTCGACAGCCGTGGACATCGCCGACAAGTTCCTCGCCAAAGGCGTGATTGTCTCGACGCGCGCCGATCGCGCGACCCCGCAGAAGGACACCGTCAGCACCGCCTCGAAGGACCGCGACGAATGCAATCTGCCGATGGTCGTCCTGGTCAACCAGTTCTCCGCCAGTGCCAGCGAGATCATGGCCGGGGCGATGAAGGACCTTGGGCGCGCCCTGGTGGTCGGCGAGCGCACCTACGGCAAGGGTTCGGTGCAGATGCTGTTCCCGGTCGCCGGGCGCAGCGCGTTCCTGAAACTCACGACGATGCACTACTACCTCCCCAGCGGGCGATGCCTGCATCGTGAAGAGACCTCGACCGAGTGGGGCGTGGATCCCGATGTCGTCGTGGAAATGACCCCCGAACAGATGGGCGCGGTCATGGATGTCCGCCGGGAAATGGACGTGCTCCGCGATGACAAGGTGCCCGCAGCCCAGGTCCCGCCCAAGGAACCCAAGGACCCAAAGAAGCCCACCGACCTGCTGTCGGCCGACCCGCAGCTTTCGGCGGCACTGCTGCTGATGCGCCTGGAACTGTCCGGTGCCCGCGTGGCAATGCCCACGGCGCCGGCCGTCCAGACGACCGCAAAGGGGCTGTGAGTTTTAGGATGCCACCGATACACCCGGCCTATAGTTAACGTGAGGTCAGCGGGCTCTTCCGTTGGCCAGGTCGTTAACTAAAGCAGAGCAGTTATGGCAACTCATACGATTGTCTTGATTCCAGGTGACGGCATCGGCCCCGAAGTCTCCGCGGCGATGCAGAAGGTCGTCGACGCCTCCGGCGTTTCAGTGGACTGGGTCGAGTTGCCCGCCGGCGAGGCCGCGCTCAAGCAGGGCTTTGACGATGTGCTGCCCAGCCGCGTGCTGACCGCCATTCAG
>JBBQTU010000289.1:0-3959 GCA_038213005.1 Tepidisphaerales bacterium
AGTTTCTGAAATACCGGCGTATGCGGAAGCAGCGACTGACGCACCTTCTCAAACAGCGTCTGCTCCAGCGCAATCGACCGGTCTCGCGCCCCAAGGGCTTCGTTCTCAAAGTCCTTGAGCTCCGCGGTGATGTAACGCTCCGCATTCTTGATCGTCTGCTTACGCGACCAGGCCTGCGGGGCCTTGTCACGCTGCGACTCGGTGACCTCGATGTAGTAGCCGAAGACCTTGTTGTAGCCGACCTTCAGCGTCGGGATGCCGGTCTGGGAGATCAGCCGCTGCTGGTATTCGCCCAGCCATTTCTGGCTGTTGGCGCCCAGTTCGCGCAGGCGGTCCAGTTCGGGATCGAAGCCCGATGCGATGACGCCGCCTTCGCGAAGGTGCGGCTCGGGGTCGGGCTCGATGGCGGAGTTGATGTACTTGGATTGCTCGCGGCAGAACCCTTCGGCCGCCAGTAGGTCGGCCGCGACTTCTTCGTGTCGCGGCATTGCCTTGAGCAGTGCAAACAGCGCCGGCAGCGTCGCCATGCATTTGCCCAATGCCGACACATCCCGCGGCGAAGCCCGGCCGACCGACAGGCGGGCCAGGATCCGCTCGATGTCGCACAGCGAGCCGACCTTGCGGATGTCCTTGAGCGTTTGCGGCGACTCGATCAGCGCGGCGATGGTTTCCTGCCGGCGGTGGATCTCGCCCAGGTCGCGCAGGGGCGAGCGAAGCCACTGGCGCAGCAGTCGGCCGCCCATTGGCGTCAGCGTGCGGTCGATGGCGCTGAGCAGTGAACCTTCGGTGCCGCCGGTGCGGACGGTGCGATCGATCTCGAGGCTGCGCCAACTGGCCGGGTCGATCGACAGGTGCGACTCGACCACATGCCGCCGCAGGGGGCGAAGGTGGCCCAGCCCGGTCTTCTGGGTTTCTTCGAGGTAACTGAGAACGGCGGCCGTGGCCAGGACGGCCGGGTCGTCGTCGGTGAAGCCGAAGCCCTCGGTGGTTGAGACGTTCCACTGCCGCTGGATCTGCTCGCGGGCGTGATGGGCGGTGAACTGCCAGCCCGGACGCGGCGTCAGGGCGTTGATGCCGGCCTGCTGGATGCGCTTGGCGAAGTCGTGGGCTTGTCCCGAAGGCAGTTCGGGCACGAGCACCTCGGCCGGGCGCAGTCGGGCGATCTCGTCGAGCACCTGTGTTTCGGTGCCGCTCATAGCAGTGCAGGAGCCGGTGGATAATTCCACCCACGCCAGGGCGGCGCGATAGCCTTCGGCCTTGGTGATGTTAAACGCGACGGCCGCGAGGTAGTTGTCGGCCCGGCCGTCCAGCAGCGGCTCATCAGTGAGTGTGCCGGGGGTCATCAGCCGGACAACTTCGCGCTTGATCAGCCCCTTGGCGGATGCGGGGTCCTCGGTCTGTTCGCAGATGGCGACTTTGTATCCGGCCGTGATCATCCGGCGCAGATAGCCATCGACGGCATGGAAGGGCACCCCAGCCATGGGGATGGCATCCTCGGCATCCAGCCCGCCGCGACTGCGGCTGGTGAGCGTGACGCCGAGAACCTTGTTGGCGGTCCGGGCATCCTCCCAGAACATCTCGTAGAAGTCGCCCATCCGGAAAAACAGGATGTACTGCGGATACTGAGCCTTGAATTGCTGGTACTGCCGCATCGCCGGTGTCAGCGAAGCGGGATCGGGGGTCCTGGGGCTATCGGCGGTTGGGGTGGTCATGGGTTAGAAGGACTTTCGGACCAACGTCCAGAGATCAGCGGTCAGTGTCAAAAGTCGCGGTCGATCAAGCGAGTCGGTCTCTGGACCCATTCCGCCGTATCGCAGTTCCATGGCATAGGAGGTGAGGTCGATCAGCTCAAGATAACTCTCATTAAGTTCAAAACCATGTTCCTGACACAAGCTGAAGAGGTCAGATATTTGATGGGTGAAGGGATAGTTCACCTCGTGGGCAGAGAGCCACGCCTTCAACGCCTTCTCAACCGCCTGCTGGGCATGGAATCCCCATACCCCGTCTGTGGCGCGAGCTTCGGTGACAAAAGCGCGCAGTACGAAGAGGTCCTCGTCGGCCTTGGCCAAAAGAGTCTCTGCATTCTCACGAAACTTCACCGAGCACCTTGCCTTCCCTGTTGGCCTCGAAGGATAAAGTGTTGGGCGTATCCTTCCAGTAATCGAACCATTGTTTGGTCGTCACGATGAGATCCGTGCTCACACGAAGCGGCCGAAGGAGACGGAGCAATCGCCCGGTTTCCTTAACGCGGCTGCCCAGTTCATGTTCAACCACGAGCAGATCAACATCGCTGTGCTCGCGCGCATCCCCCCTCGCGTACGAGCCGAAGAGGATGACCTTTGTTCCTCGAGGCGTTGCTCCGAGAATCCGGTCGGCAATCTGTTGGATAGTCTGCTGCTGGATCATGGCTAACTCATATTATGCCATCGACTGAGAGGTAGTGCGAGTTGTATTCAAGACGCTTTACACTTCCATCGACTGCTGCACAATGTCGAACGCCGCACGCGGCCGGCCGATCTTGCGGGCGGTGGCTTTCAACTCCTTCAGCCGCGCCGGCTGCGAGAGGAGCTGCTGCATCTTGAATCCCAGCGTCGCCAGGTTGTTGGCTTTGATCGCGGCTGCGTGTTCCAGCAGATAGTCGGCATTGCGGCTCTCCTGGCCCGGGATAGGATTGATGATGACCATCGCCGCCCCCGCCGCCAGCGACTCGCTGCTGGTCAGGCCACCCGGCTTGGAGACCACCAGGTCAGCCACCGCCATCAGTTCATGGATCACGTCCGTGAAGCCGATGATGTGCCTTGCATGCCGTCGCGGACAGGGGACCGCTTCGAGTTGCTGCGCCACCGCTTTGTTCCGGCCACACACCGTTACCAGTTCGATCGGCGTCTTTAGTTCCAGCAGCGACCGATGAACCTTCTCGATCGGCCCGACCCCGAATCCGCCAGCCAGTTGCAGCAGAATCGGCCTGTCACCGGCCAGCCCATGGCGTTTCATGCACTCGGCGCGGGATGGCAATGACGAGAACGCAGGGTGAATGGGGATCCCCGTCACGCAGGTCTTGCCCTCTGGAATGCCGAAGCTTTCCAGGTATCGCGCGCCTTCTTCAGTCGCGGTGAAGTATTTGTCGCAGGGCTCATTGGCCCACAGCCGATGCGTTTCAAAGTCCGTCGTGACCGTCACCTGCTTCAGCTTGCACTTGTTCTCCCGCTTGCGAGCCGCGATGATCTCCGCGGGCAGAAAGTGCGTGTTGATCACGACATCCCACGGCCGGCTGTCCAGCAGGTCCGTCAACTTCGTCAGGTTGGCCTTCTGGAACAGATGCATCAGCACATCGTGCCGGCCTCGCGGCTTGTCCATCAGGTCATAGAAGTACCCCAGCACATGCGGGGCCTTGTTGACCAGGTCGAGATAGGCCTTGCCATAGAGCCGGCGGAATGCCGCGTTGGTCAGCGTCAGCACATCCACGTTCTGCACGTGGGCATCGGGCATCATCTGCCGGGCGGCCAACTCCACCGCCTGCGCCGCCCGCATGTGCCCCGCGCCCACCGCCGCCGAGAGGATCAGTATCTGTGCCATCGTGGGCCGGATTATCGGCCCGCCACGGCGGAGCGTCCAGCGTGACGTGTGTCATAATCCATCACGGCTGCCGCCACTGAAGACATTCCCATGCTTTGGTGCAACTACCCGGCCGGTTTTGGGGTGAAGGAATACTGCCTTTCGACGATAAGGCAACTGCAATACTATGTGGATACGGGCGCGTTGCTCGCAGATGCCATTCCGCGCAGAGCGTCCCCCGCGGTGCCTGCCTTCACAGCGAGCTAGTGTACTGCGTCGCACTGATGCCAACTTAAAATCGGGGTGGCATGGCCAGATCGGCACTCCGAGATGGCCATGATGTCGGCCCCATGCTCATTCCGGAGTACCGGCCTGAGCATGCCACCCATGTTGATGGACTTCGG
>JBBQTU010000290.1:0-3894 GCA_038213005.1 Tepidisphaerales bacterium
CCAGGAAGCTGGGCATGAAGCCGGTCGGACGCAGCGTCAGCACACCCTGGTGCTCGCGGGCCCGCATGATGTCTCGGGTCTCCACCTCGCCCGTGACCGGATGCAACCCGATCACTTCGCTGATCTGGTGGACCATTCGCCGGCCATCGGGCAGACGCTCCATGTGGACGATGAGGTGAATCGCCTGGGCGATCTGGCGTCGCACCGCCTGCAGCGGAATATCGGCGCCCATCAGCACCATGGTCTCCAGGCGGATCGCTGCATCGCCGGCGCTGTTGGCGTGAATGGTGGTCATGGAACCGCGGTGTCCGGTGTTCATCGCCTGGAGCATGTCCACGGCCTCATCGCCGCGGCATTCACCCACGATGACGCGGTCCGGCCGCATGCGCAGGGCGTTTTTCACCAGGTCGCGCACGGTGAACTGGCCGGTGCCCTCGGCGTTGGCCGGCTTAGTCTCCAGCGACACCACGTGTTCCTGCTGCAACTGCAGTTCGGCGGAGTCTTCCACGGTGATCAGGCGCTCGGTGGCCGGGATCATGCCGCTGAGCACATTCAGCAGCGTTGTCTTCCCGGACGCCGTGCCGCCGGAGACCAGGATGTTGCAGCGATTGAGGATGCATGCCCGCAGCAGCGCCACTGCCGACGGGGTGATCGACTGCCAGCCGATCAGGTCGTCCACGCTGACACGGAACTGGGGGAACTTGCGGATGGTGATGCACGGGCCCTTGATCGCAAGCGGTTCAATGATGGCGTTGACTCGCGACCCATCGCGCAGGCGGGCATCCACCAGGGGCTGCGAGCGGTCGATCCGCCGGCCCAGCGGCGCGACGATGCGCTCAATAATCGAGACGGCCGAGTCCTCATTGGGAAACGTCTGCGGAACCTTCATCAGCCGGCCATTGCGTTCGATATAGATCAGCGACGGGCTGACCACCATGACTTCAGTGATGCTGGGCGACCGAAGAAGATCTTCCAGTGGTCCCAGCCCGAAGACCGTGTCATACAGGATCTTCTTCAGATAGGAGGCGATCAGATAAGTTCGCACGTTCTCAAGCAGTTCGGCGATAATCGGCTCGGCGGCGGTGGCGAAGTGCGTATCGAGCAGATCCTCGGCGTCGGCGGGGGCGGTCTTCTTCTCGTTGATGTACGCCTTGACGGCGATCTTGGAGATCGCCTGCGAGATTGAAGCCTCCAAATCCTCATTCACGCCCAGGCGATGCCACAGCAGATTGGTCTTCTGCTCGTGACCGATGCGGTCGGAGATCCAGTCGCTCAGACGCGCCCGCAGGGCTCGGCGGACGATCAGCGGCGTCAGTTCCGACTCCATCACCTGCCCGCGGAACTCGCCCAGAAGCAGGTCGTCCACCACATGGTTGAGCTGGTCCACCCGTTCGCTGGGCACCTCGGCCCGCGACCAGCCCCCGACCCGCAAGTCCATCCACCTCAGCACGTTCGCATGCAGGGTGTTCTGCAGGTCAATCAGCCCGGCCTCGGCCGCCGAGCGCTCGGTGGTCGGTTGCGTATCCACCAGCGAGAGTACGAACTCCATCAGCCGCAGTCGGGCGGTATCGCGAACGACAACCTTCTGCCCGGCGGCATACTCCTTGTTGTCGATCTCCACCGGGTTCACGCCCGGCAGCACCTGGATCTCCCAGTTGCCATCGCGTCGCTCCACGCGAACGTGAATGCCCGAGACGAAGCGGGAGTCGAGCTTCACATCGCAGGAATCATCCCGCCCAACCGTGAACCCCGATGGGCCGTCGAAGGCGACCCACTGCCGATTCGTCAATGTGTTCTGTACCAGGACTCGCATAAGTGGCTCAAAAAATGGCCAAGGCTCAGCATGAGAACCGTCACGGGGACGTCATCGCTCACTTGCCCGGCGTTTCCGCTGCGGGGGGACACAGGATCAGCGTCACCGGCAGCGTTCCGCCGCCGGTCTGCTCCAGGATCGTCTTGGCCTCGGCTTCGGTCACCTCCAGCGTCACGGTCTGCTGGGACTCGGGCTGGTTGGGCACCTGGAACTGGTCGGCCAGCGAGATCTGCTGCCGTGACCGGGAGAGCCGCGACCCGACAGCCAGAACCTTCATCGCCTTGGGCAATACCGTGAGCGTCTCCCACTGGCTCGGGCGGCCGGCCTCGGCGGGTGCGGCACCGGTTACGTCGGCGATGCGAAACACCGGACGCGTGACCATCAGCTTGACCATGTCACCCGGGATCAGCAGGCCACTGAGCGCCTGTGCCCCCTTAACCGGCAGCGACAAGGCGCGACTGCTGCCCTTAAGCTCCAGGTCCGCTATTGCCGTCAGGTCGGCAAGCATGATCGGGGTGCTGGCCAGTATCTGCCGGTTCACCCGCTGCCCCTTATAGGTGGCGGCGAGTTCCGGCCGCAGCCCGCGTCCCTGCAGCGAAGTGGCCCCGGCGGGAATCTCCATCTCCTCCAGATCTCGCTCCGGATCCAGAGGCGTGTTCTCGCGGATGTCATGTTTGGCGACCAGCACCTTTGCCTTGGGCCTGCGATCGGTGCCGCTGGCGGTGTCCAGGTAGGCGAACGACACCACCGCTGCCAGTATCCCCAGGATGACCGAGCTGATCAGAAACAACCGACTTGCTTTGCTCTCCTGCATACCGAGTCCTCCAGTTGGCTCGCGATTGCTCGCAGAGCCAGTGCCGACGGATTTCACAACACGTTACCCACGGAGTTTACCATAGAACCGCGGGAGGTCATGCATCTTGTCCGGCGTATGCCCGAAGAGTCGGAGCCGTGGCGCGGCCACGGCCGTTGCGCCGATGACTTGCGCGCGATTCGAGGGGGCAGATGCGCAAGTAACTCGGGGAGGGGGTGGGGGGTAGCGCGGGAGCCGGTGCCATAAGGAGTTGCGCGCGAATCGGAGGGTCAGGCGCTCAAGTTTCGCCCTAGGTCGGAGGGCTGAAATCTGAAGCTCCAGATCCAAATCCGGGCGGACCGCAAGGGAAAGGTGAAACTCAGGAACGCGGAGCCGAGTGAGGCGCCGCGGAGTGTCTCATGGTGTCTCATTCCGTCTCACGCGGTCTGGCCGGGGGCGGCAACGCTGGACAGGGGTGGATATTCACTTTTCAAAGAATTGCTGGCGCGGCCTCAACGCCGGGCCAGAGAGGCGACCAAAAACATAGCGCCTCTACTATAAGGGTGGTTGTCGGGTACGACAAAATGACAAGTGCTGGACTGACAGAGGGTTAAAAATCTTCAAAAATCTTTTCATTTTCTGGAGAGCGGATTTCCTGGTGTGCTGCGGCACTCTGATGCCAACTTAAGCGCGTTACTGCAAAGGTGTCAACGCCGAGTTGAAACTGTAGCTCTTCAGCCGCTGTGAAGATGCGTTTTTCTTCCGTGGGTCTTCTTCAAACAGTTCACTGAATCGTCTTCTTCTACTTCAGGGTCTTCTTCCAGGTTGGTTGTCTGCGTCAGGGAGCGTTCTTGTCGCCGTCGTGGCTTTCTGTTGCCCTGCGCCCCCATGCAGCCAAAGCCCGCTCGCAGCCGCCGCCGCCGCATTTTCAAATCGGCCAGATTCCAGCATTTTCACGCCGGCGCTGACAAAAGGGGCATCCTACCGCATAACCGGCGGGCTGACGCCACGCCGCTCCTTGATAAACGTCGTAAGATTTCTGACGCAGCACACCAGGGGAAAGTGGGATTTGGCAATAGTCTGCAATCTGCGGCACTGCCAAGGTCAACAACTCCGCCAGAATATGTAGGTGCTGACTTGGGTGGCACCGAGGGAGATGATGTCGCACGGCGAGAGGATGGATTCGATGCCTTCGCTGGCGAGCCGGTGGCCGATGGGGAAGGCACCGCTGCGGCTGCCCAAGTCCACCAAGGCGTATTCGGGGCCGTTGCTGCCTTGGTGCCGGACC
>JBBQTU010000291.1:0-3875 GCA_038213005.1 Tepidisphaerales bacterium
ATCGTGGGCTTCCAGCAGCAGGCGGCCGAAGGCCGCGAAGTCCTCGTCGTGGCGGAACAGTTTGATTCGGCCGGCCGAGCGGTTGAGCACATGATACACCCAGCCGCCGGGAGCGATGCGAGGTCGTCTTGGCATGATGTGGAGAGGATGGCGGAATGCTTAGGGAAGGCAACTAGCTGCGTCCCGGTTCATTCTCCCAGAAGGTCAAAGATTTCGCCGCCTGGTGCGTCAGCGAACCTGGGGCGACCGTCGCCGAAACCCTCGGCCTGATCACCCCGTTCGCCCATGCCCAGACCAAGGCCCAGCAGCGACTCACCGACCTCCGTGCCGGCAAGGGTGAACTACTCACCGTCCGGCCAGGGCAACCTCTACTACCTCGCTCGCGACCTCACCCTCTCCTTCACCCGCTGCACCCGACCCGTTGAACTCAAGTACGAACCCGAAACGGCCGAACACCTCGCAACACTCTTCCTCCAGGGCCACCACGCCGTCCTGCTCTCGTGGGGAACACCCATGGGCACGCCGGGTTGGCCGGGGTTGAGGGGCGAGGCGAAGGCCTGCTGGTATGGGACGGAATGGGCGGCCGGGGCGGCCGGCCCCACTGGACAGCCAAATCCGCCCCGTAGCACAGCCGCCCCGGGTGTAGCCCCTTCCGTCGCGGCCACAGCCGCGTCCTCAGACCCAAACTTGGTTCCCACCCCCAAACCCGGCTCCCTCGCCGCTCAATGGCAGGAACTGGAGAGGAAGGGCCTCAAGTCCTACACCATCGACGCCCGCGTGGCGGCCGTCGTCATCAACCCCAAGACCGGCAAGACCTCCCTCACCCCGAGCGAACTCCGCATGATCCTCGCCGGGCAGGTCCGCGACTGGCGAGCCCTCGGCGTCCCGGATGGCCAACTCGAAGATAACACCATCCAACTCTTCATACCGGCACTGAAGAATCCCATCTCCCATCTCCCGTCTCGCCTACTCGCGCCTCGATGTCACGTCCGCCGGCCCCGCCGAACGCCTCGACGACGACGCCGAAATCCTCGCCGCCATCTCCATGAACCCCAACGCCATCGGCATCCTCAGCGCCACCAGCCTCGCCGGCCGTGCGTACACGCCGTTGGCGGGAAGCACGAAATTCGAAACCCGAAATCCGAAACAAGAAGAGAAATCGGAAGCAGATAACCCTGTGTCCCCCACATCCGCAATCCGCAATCCGCAATCCGCAATCCGCTATTCCCTCCCCTCCCTCTGCCATATCCGCTATCCGCAATCCGCAATCCGATATTCCACCCTATCAACTTGCGAAAAGCGGTAAAAAATTATTTTGAACAACCACCCGCCTCAAGCGTATAATCCTCCCGGAGACAGTGCGCCCCCGGCCACCGCCTCTTGGTCAGGTGTTAGGCCTGCCCAGTTGTTCTTTGACATCAGAATAGCCCGCTCCACCAATGTATATAGTCCGGCCTCAAACCGCTCTTGCATGGTCAATCAACAATCAACAGGCCGCCGTTACGTTCTACGTTCCACGCTCTACGTTTTCTCCCTGATAACTAATGACTAGTGACTGATGACTAATGACCAATCGGCAGAGTGAAACTTGATCACCTTGCCCCCTCATCCGCACGTAACTCCTGATTCCACAAGGCCCGGCGCTACCCCCCCACCCCCACCGACGAAAACCCGCGTATCTGCCCGATGCCGCGATAGCTTACCGCCCGTGGGCAGACCCGCCCCGCACGCATAATCCGGCATTACAAGCGTGCCCAGAAATCTGGGCAAGTGCCGCCGGTGCCCTCATCGGCGGGTCTGGGTCCATAACCAGGACCGCCATCGCCTGGACGCGCCATCGGTTGTGAATATCGTCGCCCGGATTTCCGGGCACGCCCGTTACAACAGTTACAACAGCGTCCGCCGCGCCTCTTGTAATCAAACCCGTCATCGCTATACTTTTGCGTTCTCGACAACTTTGGATAATGGAGACATTGAATGGCCGTCAAGCTGCGAATGAAGCGAATGGGTCGTCGGCACGTGAATTTCTTCCGCGTTAATGCGGTTGATGCGCACTTCCCTCGTGATGGACGCGTGGTCGAAGAACTCGGCTACTACGATCCTCAGAGCAAGGACGTGGCGAAGAAGTTCGTCGTCAACCTCGATCGCTGCAAGTATTGGCTCGATCAGGGAGCCATTCCTTCGGAGACCGTCTCGTCCATGCTCAAAAAGGCGGGCGTCGAGCACAAGCAACTCAAGCTGCCCAGGCCCGGCGTTCCCAAGCCCAAGGTCGAAGAGAAGAAGGCTGGCGCGCCTGCTGTCGCCGCCAAGTAAATAGACTGCTCGGCAGGCGGCTGGCCTGCCTTGCGCCAACGGTGCCTGTCTGACGGATGAATCGCATGGCGCTGCGGATCGACATTCTGACGCTCTTCCCGGAGATGTTCACGCCGATTCTCGGCACGAGTATCCCCAAGCGGGCGGCGGACAAGGGGCTGGTTGATTACCGGCTCACGAATATCAGGGACTTCGCCACTGACAATCATAAGTCCGTGGACGACAAGCCCTTCGGCGGCGGACCTGGCATGGTCATGATGTGCCAGACGGTGTTCGATGCCGTGGAGAAAGTTGAAGCGGAGGATCCGACGCCCGCGAGGCGAATCCTTCTCACACCCCAGGGCAGGGTCTTCAACCAGACGATTGCACAGGAACTGGCCGGCGAAAAACGCCTGCTGATGATTGCCGGGCACTATGAAGGGTTCGACGAGCGGATTGTCGATGGCCTTGCCCCGTTAGAGTTAAGTATCGGCGATTATGTGTTGTCCGGAGGCGAGCTTGCTGCGATGGTGGTCATTGACTCCATCGTGCGGCTGATCCCGGGCGTCCTCGGTGCCGAAGATGGTGCCGCCGACGAGACGTTCGCCGACGGATTGATCGAATATCCGCAGTACACCCGGCCGCGGGAGTTTCGCGGCATGGTGGTTCCGGACGTGCTATTGAGCGGTAATCACAAGGTGATTGCCCAGTGGCGGCTGGAACAGCGGAAACGCCGGACGCGTGAGCGCCGGGCGGATTTGTGGCAAGGGTATCTGACAAGACAGCGGGTACCAGAAACATAACTGGCGATGTGGGCCATTGGCTCACCTCTCGCGACAACGGTCGGCAACTCGCTGCGGCGAAGTCCGAACCACTGAATAGAGATGGAGACGATTATGTCGTACGGACTGGTTAAAGAAGTCGAACAGGCCTATCTGAAGAAGGACCTCCCCGTGTTTCGCGTCGGCGATACCGTCGATGTGGCCACCAAGATTGTCGAAGGTGAGAAGGAACGCATCCAGGTCTTCTCCGGCACGATCATCATGCGCAAGGGCGAAGGCACCAACGAGACCTTCACCGTCCGCCGCATCGTCAACAACGAAGGCGTCGAGCGTATCTTCCCGGTTCACAGCCCGCTGATCTCGGCGATCACCGTGAAGCGCAGCGGCCGAACCCGCCGCGCCAAGCTGTTCTATCTGCGCGAGCGCGTGGGCAAGTCCCGCCGCCTCAGCGAGGTGCGCGCCAAGAAGCACGAGGTCGTGGTCCCTTCGGACGCGCCCGCCCAAGCCGCCAAGTAACGACTCTCCCGCCGCACGTCAGCCACTGTGCAGGACGGTGTCGCAGGAGGGTCAAGATAAAACAAGACATGCTCGTGCCCCTTGGGGCGCGAGCATGTCTTGCTTTGTGGGATCGTGCGGTAGAATCTGGTGATGCTCGCGAGGATCCGGCGACTGCTTCACCGTAACCCCAGCCCTGACTCGCTCGGCCCGCGCGGCGAGACACTGGCTGCCAGATACCTCCGCGCCAAGGGCTACCGCATCCTGCTGCGCAACTACGACGCCGGGGCGGCCGAGATCGACATC
>JBBQTU010000292.1:0-3857 GCA_038213005.1 Tepidisphaerales bacterium
CGAAACTTCATCTGGCGTCCGGGTGCGCAATCTGGTGGCCGAGATGCAGCCTGCCGGGCGCAACCGGCTGAGCTGGGACGGATATGACGACGGTCAATACGTCAATCAGTTTGTTCAGCGTCATGACCAGGTTGCAGGAGGAGCGCTAACACGCCGGCGCGTTCCGCCGGATACCTACCGTGCGCGCGGCCTGACTCACGACGGCATCACGCTGACCTATGAATTCACGGCTTACAGCGGTGGCATGCCGCCCTGGCCGACAAAAGACAACACGGGCGCCTGGCTGGCCGACCATTCCTCCCCCTATGACAAGGGGGAAGGCTGGGAGGGGGTTGGCCGCTCTAAGCTGGACGGATGTTGATGTACCGGTCCTAAGCGACAACCAGCGATGCTGGGTCAGCGAGACTCGCCAACGTTGCGGTATGGATTGTCATAGGTAGGTATCTTCCCTGTGGCTGCATGCAGCGTTCGCTAGCCCTGAAACGGTTGACTTAAGGGACATCGTTTACCTATGACATTTCCACCTCAAGCGACGCGGAACAGCTCTGTTGGCGATGGCCCCGACTTTGGCGCTGATGCGAGACAACCCCCACGAAAACGATCCTTTCCAAAAACGTCCGGCACTACATTTTAAAATTCAAACCAACCCTCATTATTGATGCTTCACGCTGCTGCTCATGGCAGACTTGGGTAAGTTGCATACCGGCGGCAGGCGAGTCCATATCGCCCGTCCGCCGGCCTGCTCTTCACCAGCCTACCCAATCCCATCACACAAGGCCCTCCCCCGACCCGCACCGCGACAGCCGTTTAGTCCAACCCGCGCATCTGCCCCGCGCCCTCTCTCGGGCACCGCCCCGTCGCGTTGGGTCGAGTCTGGGATCCTCGGCCGTCCCGGCGTCCCCGCGTCGCCGCGTCCCGGCGTCCCGGGCGTCTCGCCCTCCCGCCCTCCCGCCCTCTCCCTCTCGCCGTGCCACACGCCGGCGCCACCCGGGTTGGTTTTCCCTGCCTTCGGCGTTAACATCCCGGCAATGCAATGGTTTGTACACGGAAAGCTGACGAATGCGGTGAAGGAAGCCTTGGTGCGCCATGAGGATGTCGCTCATACCGCCGAGGAACTCGCCTTGCCGCCTGACGCCTCGCGGGCTGAATTGCTGGGCGCCGTTCGAGCCCGGCAGTGGGACATCATCACCGACGATGAGGCCCTGATCGACTGGATCTACGCCAATGAGTTCTGGGTGCAACGTTCGGTCGTCTATCTCCAACTCGAAGGCGGCGATGTCGAGCAGGATGATGCGGTCGACCGCCTCTTCGCCCGTTACAAGCGGTTGACCCCATCGAGGCTTTACGTGGTCACCGCCCAACGCGTGAAGGTGCGTCAACTCCCGTCCTATCGCCCCGGCGTCGGGGCGAAATAGAGGGCGAGACTTCTACAGCCCCCGGCCGCGATGTTTCTTCTTATTTATAGGATCCAAACCCATGTCGCTACTGGTGACCGGTTCGATTGGCATTGACACTGTTGAGACTCCCAGCGGCAAGCGGGACAACGTGATCGGCGGCTCCAGCGTCTACTTCTCCTATGCCGCATCGTTCTTCGCCCCCGTGCGCTTTGTCGGCGCCGTTGGCGACGATTGCCCACGCGAACTCCTGGACGTCTTCGAAGGCCGCCCGGTTGACACCTCCGGCCTGGAGGTCCGCCAGGGCAGCAAGACCTTCCGCTGGAACGGCTCCTACGTGCAGGACCTCAACCAAGCCGTGACCGTCCGCGTCGATCTGAACGTCCTGGCGGAGCGCGCCCCGGCCATTCCTCCGGCGTTTCTCGATAGCAAGTTCGTCTTCCTGGCCAACACTCATCCCGCCCTGCAGCAGGAGGTGATCGCCCAGCTCACCGCGCCAAAACTGATCGTCGCCGATACGATGAATCTCTGGATCACCAACGAAAAGCCCGAGGTCTGTAAGCTCCTGCAGAAGCTCGACGGCCTGGTGCTCAACGATGCCGAAGCCAGGATGCTCACCGGCAAGAAGAACCTGGTCGAGGCCGCCGGCGACGTGCTCAAAATGGGCCCGAAGTTCGTGGTGATCAAGAAGGGCGAGCACGGCTGCCTGATGCGGGCCGGCGACGAGTGCTTCGTCCTGCCGGCCTACCCCGCTGACGCCGTCATCGACCCCACCGGCGCTGGCGACACCTTCGCCGGCGGCATGATGGGCTACATCGCGTCAAAGGGCGCCTTCTCATTGCCGACCCTGCGCACGGCCATCTCCTATGGCACCGTGGTCGCCAGCTACACGATCAGCGGCTTCTCGCTCGACGGCCTGCGGAACCTCACTCGCCAGCAGATCGACCAGCGCTGGCAGCAGTTCAAGCAGGCGATGTCGTTCTAAGAGTTGCTCGAAACGCCAACTGCCCGTTCAGGATAACGAAGGCTGATTCGGGCAGGCCACGCTGCTGCGTGCGCGACGATGCTCAGAACAGCGACGGCTGATTCGGGTCATCCGCCACCGACTCGATTTGGCCTTCGGCGACATGAGTAACCAGTCGCTCGCCGCCCTTGATCTGCTTTGGGCTGCGGACCACCACGCTGCCTCGCTTGAGCATCGTGATGGAGTAGCCGCGAGCCAGCACCTGCCGAGGCCCGACCGCTGTCAGGTGGCGTTCCAGCGCCGACAGGCGCAGCAGCCGTGTCGCCAGCGACGTTCGCAGCCCACGGTTCAGTTGCTGACTCAACGAGTCGACCCGCTGCGACGCCAGAGCCCGCAGGCTCGCCGGGTGCTGCTGCCGCAGGCGAAGTTCCAGACCGCCCAGCCGCTGGGTCTCGCGCCTCAGTCGCAGCGTGCCGCACGCCAGCAGTCGCCGCTGGATCTGGTCAACACGCCTCGCCGACTCGCCCCGCCGGTCGCGGATCGCCCGGTCCAGGTCCACCTGCAGGTCGTCCAGGTGCTGGCGGGCACGGTTGATCTTGTCGCCCGGCCGGCGGAAAAACTCATGGTTTGCGATCGCGGCCAGCCGCTGGCTGGCGTCGCTGACGCCCGAACGCATGGCCCGGCCGAGCCGCACGCCGCAGACGTCCACCGTTTCGGCGGCCGTCCGCCACTGGTTCATGGCGACCTGCGCCGCCTCGGTGGGCGTGTGGGCGTGGTAGTCGGCCCCCATGTCGGCGATCGACACGTCCACCTCGTGCCCGAGGCCGGTGATGATGGGAATGGGCGAGGCGACGATCGCGCGAGCGACGATCTCCTCGTTGAACTGCCAGAGGTCCTCGAGCGATCCGCCGCCGCGGCCGAGGAGAATGACGTCGATCCCGCCGATGCGATCGGCGTGCGCCGCCAGGTCGCCAATCGCCTGCGCGATCTGACCGGCCGCCCCGTTGCCCTGCACGGGAACGTGATAGAGCGCAAGCCGGACCCACGGGAACCGGCGAAGCACCTTGAGCATGTCCTGTAGCGCCGCCGTCTGTCGGCTGGTGACCAGGGCAATGCGAGTCGGATAGGCCGGCAGCGGCTTCTTTCGCTCGGCTTCGAAGAGCCCTTCGGCCTTGAGCTTGTCGCAGAGCTGTCGAAACGCCAGCTCAAGTGCGCCAGCGCCCAGCGGCTGCAGGCTGGTCACATAGAGCTGATATCGCCCTCGCTGCGGATATACGGCCACGCGGCCGCCGGCCAGCAGTTCCAGCCCATCCTGTGGCGAGAAGCGAAGCTTGGCGGCGTCGCTGCGGAACATCACACAGTCGATGCAAGCCTCGGCATCCTTGAGGGTGAAGTAGATATGGCCGGATGCGCCGTAGTGTTTGAGGTTGCTGACCTCGCCGCGAACCAGCACGTGCCCGGGCACGCCGGACTTGATCGCCTGCTCAATGCGGGCCGTG
>JBBQTU010000293.1:0-3738 GCA_038213005.1 Tepidisphaerales bacterium
TTGTTTGCCGGGTCTTTGGGTGAGTTGGGGCGAGTGCGGTCTATTCGCTCGGCTCGTGGTGTCGGTGTGGTTTCCGCGTCTCGATGCATATCGTGTTGGCGGACCGTCCCCCTCCCTAACCCTCCCCCAAGGGGGAGGGAATCAGAGGACGGACTTGCGTCACTAACTTTCCGAACATCCTCGCTGAGTTGCCCGCTGATCGCCAGGCGCAGGGCGTTGGCTCGGCCTCGGGTCGAATGCCGCTCATCCAGCGTGGCCCGGTAACTGGGACACATCGTGCCCACGGCCGTCTTGCGGCAGACCCCGGGCCCGCTGCAGGTCTCCAGCGCGTGCTGGAAGTCCTCCTGATCGTCGTAGGTATAGAACGTGTCGACGGTGGGGAAGGCGAGTTGCTTCCCGGCCGGGGCCAGGCGCATGTTCTGCGTCATGCTCTCCAGGTTGCCGGGGTGGACGATGATGCCGGGGTTCAGGACACCGGCCGGGTCGAAGAGGCGTTTGACATCCTCGAACGCCGTCATAATGGCATCGCCGAAGAAGTCGCGCAGGAGCGGACCACGGAGCCGGCCGTCACCATGCTCGCCCGACATCACGCCGCCGCACTGCCGGGCCCAGTCGGCAACCTCGGAGGCGATCAGGCGCATCCGCTCCAGGTCGGCGGGGTCGTGAAGGTCGAGCATCGGGCGGACATGCAGCACGCCGACTGACGCATGGGCCCAGTAGGCTGCGCGCGTGCCGTGACGGGTGACGATCTGCTTGAACCCGGCGACGAAGCGCACCAGGTTCTCCACGGGTACGGCGGTATCTTCCACGCAGGTCACGGGCTTTCGATGTCCGGGCATCCCGTGCAAGAGCGGCTCGCCGGCCTTGCGAAGCGCCCAGGCCCGCAGCATCGCAAGCTTGTCCACATAGGGCGTCATGGCGACGCCGGGCAGGACACGGCGCAGAGCCGCGAATCGCTCCTGCACAACCGCTGCGCCGCCGGTCTCCTGATACTCGACATACAGCACGGCGGCGGGCGATGTACCGGCCACGGGTGGAAGCAGGTCCATGTATTGACGGCACTCGGCATTGCCGCGTGCGGCCTCCAGCACCACATCATCGATCAGTTCCACCGCGCTGCAGTTTGTGGTGAGACCGGGCACGACGGCTTCGATCGCCTCTTCCAGGCTGGCGAACGACAGGATCGCCAGACCCTTGTTGCGCGGAATCGGGTGGAGCCTGACCCGCGCCCGCAGCGTGATGGCGAGCGTCCCCTCGCTGCCGCAGAGAAGGCAGGTCAGGTCCATGTCTTCGTCGCTGATGCCTCGCTGAATCTGATCCAGCACCATGTCCAGCGCATATCCGGCGTTGCGCCTCCTGGTCTTGGGGAAGCGATCTCGGATCGTCTGGGCCAGTGGCGTGACGATCTGGCGCAGGCCGCGTGCCAACTCGGCCGCCCGTCGATTGCGTCGCCCGGCCCCCGGGCCAAGTGTGAGGCGCGATCCGTCCGTCAGCGCTACTTCCAGAGCTTCGATGTTCTCGCTGGTCCGCCCGTAGCGGATGGACCTCGCCCCGGCGGCGTTGTTGCCGACGCACCCGCCGATGCTCGCCTGTGCAGCGGTCGCGGGATCAGGGGCAAAGAACAGCCCCCTGGGTTCGAGATAGCGGTTCAGCTCATCAACGGTGATGCCTGGTTCGACCAGGCAGGTTCGACCGACTTCGTCCACATCCACCACACGGCGGCAGGTTGGCGAATAGTCCACCACCAGCGCCTGATTCACACACTGTCCGGGCAGGCTCGTTCCCCCGCCGCGCATCAGCAGCGGCACACCCTTGCGCCCGCAGAACGCCGCGAGTTCGGCCATCTCGTCGATGCTGGTGGGGATCACCACGCCCAGCGGCTCCATCTGGTAGATCGATGCATCGGTGGCGTAGAGCATGCGGTCGTGGCGGGAGAACCGGATCTGCCCGCGCACCAGTTGGGACAGTTCGGCCGCCAGCGCCAGGCGCTGGGTCTCGCTCACGGCTTTCCCGGCGATAGTAAGATCGACGCCTTGCTGCATCAGAGTCTCTCCAGCATGTTCAGCACATCACCGTTGCGCTTCAGGAACTCACCATGCCCGGTGACATCGGATCCGCCGTGATGAAATGCCGTCACGCACTGGAACGCCCGGCAATGGTGCGGCCGATCCTCGTAGATCAGGCACCGGTCTTGGTCGCCCAGAAACTGGCAGCGCCCCTGGCGATAGGGGAGCGCCTTCTCGACCACCCGCGCATCGCCGTGGGCAATCACCACGTCCGCCGCGAACGGTGTGAAGCGGCCGTATTCCGACTCCAGAAGCAGCACGGCATAGTCGTGCCCATTCTGCTTGCAGCAGCGTGCCCAGCAGGTTTCACAGGGGCTCTGACCGGCTATGGCAATACGGAGGTGGCTGGTTTTCTTGACAATAGGCATCGCGAAGGTGCAGATTAGCACGAACAGACCACGCCGTCATGCCGATTCGTGGCGAGGCGATTCATGGGGATGCAGGACGTTCCAGGCGATCTGGAGTACTGCGAGCTTCTCGCAGCTTTGACGAGCCGACCTTGTCGGCGGCAGGAATACATCGGCGCCTTATGGGACGCAGTTGGTGACTATGCATGTCCTGCTCTGCTGCACCGCCCTCCCGGCGAGAAGCTCGCCTCGGGAAAGCGGTAAGAAGCTTACCGCACTCCAGGGATCCTCCGCCTGAAATGTCCTGCACCCGATTCGTGGCGAGGCTGGCTCATATCCGCCGCCGCGAGGTCTGCCCATACTGCGGGAAAGAGATCAGGGTGCGCCGGGTAATGCTGCGCGCAAAGAAATCGGCCGCGGAACGTTTGGTTCCGCGGCCGATCTGTTTACTCACTATGACGACGAGCGTTCAATAGGTCGACGCCCGCTGCATATCCTGAGCGATCCGGCGCCACCGCGTGGGGGTCAGGCCAGTCGCCTGCTTGAAGCGGCTGGTGAAATGACTCTGGTGGGCAAAGCCGCAGTCCGAAGCGATCTGCGCAAGCTCTTTCTGATGAGTCATCAACTGGCGTTTGGCCTCGTAAATCTGGCACTCCAGCAGGAAGTGCTTGGGCGTGAGGCCGAAGAGCTCGGTGAACCGACGGTGGAAGTGGAACGGGGACAGGAACACCGAGCGAGAAATCTTGCTCAGGGTCGCGCTGCCGTGGAAGTTCTCACGCATGAACTGGATGGCGGGCACCAGGCGGACCATTTCGGGATCTGCCTGGAAATCGCCGGGCCGGATGGTGGCCCAATCCAAGGCCTCAGGCTGCATGCAGAAGAAGATCACGGTGCCATGGGACAGTGCCGGGAATTTCCGGAACGTCACAGCGCGGAAGGTCCACAGGTCACCGCGGCTGTCGGGGGTTTGCAGGCGGTCGGCGGGGATCTCGCCCCGCGGCGCCAGATTGGCCAGGCGATGCTCGGCATGTTGGAGGAGCTGTTCGCGGAGGCGGTCGTCCATCTTGGCAAAGGCGTCGGCGCCAAACACCGGCTTGAGCGCCGCGTCGAGCACGACAAACCGCGAAGAGGGGCGGTGTGCCCACGGGGCCTGGAAGGCGCTGTGAGCGGGCCGGCGCGAGGCTCGCTGCTGATCGCAGGCGGCATCAATCTTGGCGGCGACCTTCATCAGGGCATCGATCTCGGCGTCAGTGAAGGCGCCTTCGTCATGGATGCGGTAAAGGTGCAAGGCGCCCGGATAGCCGGCAAAGACCGGCCCGGTCAGC
>JBBQTU010000294.1:0-3715 GCA_038213005.1 Tepidisphaerales bacterium
CCTTCCCGGAGCCGTGGCATATTGGACAATAGATCGTCTTACGACCGCCACATTCTTTGCAAGCCATAGTCTTATCCTCTCGCAGATCACATGACACCAGCAGAGTCTCGGCTTCGGATACAACACGCGACCGAACTCAGCATCTACACAATACGAGCAATAGTTTGAGCTATCAAGCAAACGTCGACAATAATCTGTAGTTCTTTGCCACCCGATACAACGGTATGGCTTCGTCGTCACCGTCCGACAGCACTCTCCTGTTCTTCTGTCCGCTTCGGTGCAACTCGCTTCTCGGGCCTGTGGATCAGACTTCGAACCATCTTCATTGCAAGCATGCCACCCGCACCAGCCCCGGCGGAGCGGAAAGGGTGACATCCCACATAACATAGACGGGGCGCGTACAGCTAGTGGTTATGTCGGTAGGACCGTCACTACGGGCGGTCGCGTGCGCATGGGCTTCGACCTGTCGTCCCACCTATCGTGGTTTCAGCCAGACCCCAAACTGCGCTGCGAGGGTCTGCTTGTCCATTTGGCGCGAGTCTACTTGCAGGGTAGCGGTTTCCAGTTCCTGCGGGGTTATGTCATGCTCGATGCCGTTGGCGTCGAGGAACACGACGGCGGCGAAGCACGCCGTCCGCTTGTTGCCATCCATGAAGGCATGAGACATCGCAATGTGGTACAGATAGGCGGCCGCCATGTCGGCGGGAGCTGGGTGGAGAAACTCACCGCCGAATTGTGCCATGGGCATCGCCAGGGCGCTTTCGAGCAGTCGCTGGTCGCGGATTCCGGCGATGCCGCGGAAGTGGTCCAGCGACGTCTGGTGAAGCTGCAGGACTTGCTCAAGTGAGAGGAAGCGGATGGGCTTTCGCACGGTTTACTCCGCGAGATGCTTGAGGGTGGTCTTGTAGCGCTTGAGCATCCTGGCCTGCGACCGTGTGAACGGCTCGTCGGCGATGAACGTGTTGAGGGGCGTGACGACCAGCGAGCCGTTGCTGCAGGTGAGCTGCACCCGGTCGCCGGGCTCAACGCCCAGTTGGTCCAGCAGAGTCCGATCCAGCGGGATCGCGCTGCCGTTGCCGTGACGTGTAATTGTCTTCACCATAGGACACCTCTTTGGTACAACAATGTTATACCAACGGCGAGGTCCAAGCCAGAGCCAAACGAGGTCATCGATCGTCTTTCGCAGGATGTCGGCCGGGTCAGGGCGTGCCCGCTTGTCCGGGCAACTGCGGAAACGCAGCCCCATTGAGCCGCAGCGCACTGGTGGCGCGGTCCGCCTCGGCCGCAGCAATGCCGTCTCGCGGCAGCGAGTCCTCGTTCCGCTGCTGCTCAATGGGGCGGGCGATCGCCACATCACGCGGCCTGCCCGGAATAACGGGCACGCCCGCCGGGTCATCACCCCATAGCGGCCGAACCGATTGCGCGTAAACTGCCTCTACTATGTCGTCCAAGATTCGTGTTGCCGTTGCCGGGGTCGGAAATTGTGCCAGTTCGCTGATCCAGGGCGTGGCGTGGTATCGCGCCAATCCAGACAAGACGGTGGGGCTGATGCACCCTCGTCTGGCCGGCTACGGCATTGACGACATCGAGTTCGTCGCCGCATTTGATATCGATGCCCGCAAGGTCGGCCGGCCGCTCCAAGACGCGATCTTCGCGATGCCCAACAATACCAAGGACATCTGCCGGCCACTGCCGGCCACCGGCGTGACCGTCCAGATGGCCCCCATCCTCGACGGCTTCCCCGACCACATGCGTGAGTATCCCGAACACCTGCGGTTCGTCTCCGCGGCTGCCAGGCCATGCGACGTCGCCCGCGTGCTGGCCGAATCCGGCGCCGAGATTCTTCTGAACTACCTCCCCGTGGGCTCGCAGAAGGCCACCGAGTTCTACGCCCAGATGTGCCTGGAGACCGGCGTCAGCCTGGTCAACTGCATCCCGGTCTTCATCGTCTCGGAGCAGGGCTGGGCCGAAAAGTTTCGCCTGGCCGGCATTCCCTGCGTGGGGGATGATGTGAAGGCCCAACTCGGGGCCACCATCACCCACCGCACCCTTGCCAGACTGTTCGTCGACCGCGGCATGGTCATCGATAGCACCTACCAGCTCAACACTGGCGGAAACACCGATTTCCTCAACATGCTGAACCGGTCTCGGCTCGCCAGTAAGAAGATCAGCAAGACCGAAGCCGTGCAGAGCCAACTCGACATTCCCCTGGACGCCGAGCACATCCACATCGGCCCGGCCGACTTCGTCCCCTTCCAGAAGGACAACAAAGTCTGTTTCTTGCGCCTCGAGGCTCGCGGCTTTGCGGATGTGCCGATGAACCTTGAACTGCGCCTCAGCGTCGAGGATTCCCCCAACAGCGCGGGGGTGGTCTGCGATGCCATTCGCTGCTGCCGCCTGGCCCGCGACCGTGGTCTGTCCGGCCCGCTGGAGGCAATCAGTGCCTGGACCATGAAGCATCCGCCGACGCAATTTCCAGATACAAAGGCCCATGCCGATGTGGAGACGTTCATCGCCGGATGAGAATCTGAAGAATCTCTGCAACTTCTCTCCCGGCCGCGCATGAGACTTATAGAACGCTAGAGAACAACCTCCTCTCTACGCGATTGAGACCTCCTGAGAAGACCGGCGTCGATACCTCCACGATGCTGGTCTTTCTCTTTTTGGACGGGGCAGTGTCAGATCAAGGCTCCTCCCCCCGAAAAAGGAAAATGAGAAGTTGACCGCAAAGACGGGATTCGCCCGCAAGCCAGGAAGTTAAACCGCAAAGAACGCGCATAGAACGCAATGAAGACGGACTGATACGGACTCCACCTGAAACGGGCGCGTTCGCGGAAGTAGTAGTGCGCGGCGTCCCCGCCCGCACAGGACCACACCCTCCCACGCATTCCCCGCAGATCACGGCCAGTGCGTCGACTGCACCCATTCCTGGTAGAATCCGCCATGACCCTGGAAACCAACTCCCACCGCAGAGATGTGCCGGGGATTTCGCTTCGTGGTGTCCGTGGTGTCGTGAGCGGTACGTCCGCGGGCGTGAGAATCGGCTTCTGCACTGCCAGAGGCTTCGCGTCGGCCTGATCGGGCGTGCCCGTTTTTCCGGCAACCGCCTAAACCCAGGCCCATTGAGCAGCAGCGCACTCGTGGCGCGGTCCGCCTCGGCCGCAGCAATGCCGTCATCGCGAAAGCGAGTCATCATTCCGCTGCTGCTCAATGGGGCGGCCAATCGCCACATCACGCGGCCTGCCCGGGAAAACGGGCACGCCCGTTCCGGGTTCACGTTTCGGCCAGTCCGAGCCGGTTTCGGATGGCCTCGCGTAGGCGCGCTTCCAAGCTTGCCGACGAGTCTGGGGTGCGGAAGCCATGTTCGACACGCCAGAGGGGCTGCGATTCTGAGGGGCGGAATAGGGGAGAGGCAGGATCGCGATGGGTGGCTGTCGCAAGCTGCGGCGCAAGTCTGTCGCGAGTTCAGCGTGGCTCTCGCGAAGGCGAACTGGGCGCCGATGGAAGGAGCTGAACCTCGGCCGCCTGTGGTATAGGGCCATCTTCACTAACGCAGGAGGGGCGCAGCGGTAGGCATCGGCTGGGAGTGCGAGCCGGCCGCTTTCTATATTGCGTAAAAGAGCTAAGTTGCTGACAGCGGAAACATACGATAGAATGCCAACATGAGGCGCGAAGCGGCCCTGTCACTCATCCCCGATGTCCTACAGGATGTTCT
>JBBQTU010000295.1:0-3668 GCA_038213005.1 Tepidisphaerales bacterium
AATTCTAGCGGAGGCGTTTGTGTCGCCCTTACAGGGACTGCAGATGTTGCGGACTGATTCCCTGGGGGACGATGCCCTGGTTGTTCTACACAGCTTGTGTGGAACAGTAAGTAGTGGCGTCTGTTTGAGTTGGGGTGCCAAACTCACCCGCAAGCATCGCGGTACTCCCCGAAAGGCTCCGGCCGGGGCGGTCGGGCCACTGTGGAACGCCTGGCCTCCGGGGCGCTGGCCTTGGGGGTCGTGAGGCGTGTCTACTATGCGAGAGTTCTGAGCTGGGGCTCCGGGCGAAGTGAGCGCCAGGACTTGTGTAGAACAATGATGGCGATGCCCCAGGCTTATGAAGTTCGCCCCGTTGGGGCTGAGAATTGGTGCGCGTTGATCTCGCGGGATGCGGGTCGGAATGCGGAGGCAAGCTGCGGGGGAGAGGCTCCTGGGTGGTCCTCCCGGCGGCATGCCGCCTCGTTAAAGCGGTGGCATGCCACCACACTCCAAGTTGATGGCGGGCGTGAGAGGGCGTGTGCGGTCGGGGAGTTTGGGAGTTGAAGTTGATCATGGTGATGCGGTGGGTTGGGTTCCCTGTATGGGAGGTGGGACTGACGCCCCTTGATCTCGTGTGGAAGCGGGAAGTAATAGCGAGGCGGAGACTTGTGTCGCCCTTACGGGGATTGCACATGTCCAAGAGCCATTGAAAACGGCCTAAAACTCGTGGTTGGATCCGCGCTGGCGCGGGCCTCGGACGCCGGCTCTTGTGGGGTTTCGGCGAGATGTCTGGTTGGCTTCCAAAGGTCCTACACGCGCAGGGGGGAGGCGTGGGGATACTCCTGTGCGGGCGAGGACGCCTCGCACTACTGGGGAGCGTGTTTGGGGGTTGGGTGAGAGGGAATTGGAAATTGGAGATTTGAGATTACAGAGGCGGGACTCGAAGGGTGATGGATGTGTGGGAACACAAGCCGGACAGGGAGCGATCAGGTAGTGGTCAAGCTGGCGGCCGGGTGGACAACACTCTTCTTCGCGCCATCGCATGTTTCGCGGTTTATCGGCGAAATCACAGGTCGGTTGTTGAGGCTCACAAGCGGGCCAGTCCACCACGGCGAGATGCTGCGCAGGCGGCCCGCCTACTTTCTGCGAGTCCGGCGGCGTGGGGGGGGGGGGCCTCCCGGCGACATGTCGCCTCGGTAAAGGGGCGGCATGCCGCCGCACGCCAAATGGGTTCCGGCGCGAGGGGATGCACCTGTAGTTGATGTGCGGGCGAGGACGCCTCGCACTACTGGGGCGGACGAGCATGGCCATCTTGGAGTACCGATCTGGCCATGCCATCCCGGTTCTTAGGGCCGGTACATCAACAACCGTCCGGCTCAGAGAGGCCAACCACCTCCCAGCCTCCCCCAAGGGGGCGGAGTAAGAAGAGAGGATCGCGTCATTCCTGCCAGTTATTGATGTGCCGATCCTGACGTTTTCGCGGACGCAGATCGGGTGACGCAAGCCGGTATCGCTATCTCGCGTGTGGCCCAGTGAACACGTCACTTCTGCTCAAACTCGATCCCCTTCTTTGCCGCCTGCTCGCGCACGGCTTGTCGCAGCGCTGCGTCGAAGGCGTTCTTGTCGCTGAGCCCGCGTTTCTCCATCTCCTGCTTCACATACTCATCGCGCTTTGTGTTGAGCTGCTTGATCTGGTCCTGCATGTCCTTGCGCTGCGTGGCCTTCTCTTGCACGTATTTCACTCGCTGCTCGGGCGACATCTTCTGCATCTCGGGCGGCAGTTGTTCCTGCTCGATTGTGGTGACATCGACCTTCTTCTGGCTCACCGCGTCCACCATGTCCCAGCCGGCGTTGCTGTACTGCCCCTGTGCCTTGCCCGCACTCCTCACGGCCGACGCCGACGGCGACAGCGTGACGGCATTGGCATCCTGTGCAACCTGGTTGGCGACCCCGGCCTTCCCGCCCGGCCCGTACGGAACATAGGTCGCGTTGAGCTTTGTGCCCAGTTCCGTCAGGTCCTTATCGAACGGCGTCTCGATGACCACCGTGCCGCCGTTCTGGTCAATGGCCGAGAATCGCCCGTCGGCCAGGCGAGCCGCATCCGCCCACCCCGTCGAGCGTCCTTCGGCTTCGGCGCCGCAGAAGATCGTGTTGATCACGATGCCCCTCGACGCAGCCGCCTTGCACGCATCCTCCAGCTTCACGCTCGTATCCTGCGTGGCCGGCTCATTTCCTGCCACCACGATCATGCGCAACGTCGAATTATCGTCAGACCACTTGAGCTGCTCGGCCGCGTCCTTCACCGCCCGGGCGACATATTCAGTCCCCCCATGGGTCTTCAGGGCAAAGAGCTTCCCGTAAATGGTATCCAGATCGTCGGTCATCGGGCTGAGCTGCTGCACCCAGCCGGTCTTGGAATCCAGCCCGTCATTGCCGTACTGATACAGTGCGACCTTGAGGCTGGGCGAAGGCTTCGCCGTGCCCATGTCGGTGACTACCGCCCACAGCTTCTGCTTGGCCGCGTCGATCAGCCCGTCCATCGAGTTGGAAGTGTCCAGGCAGATGGCGATCTCAATCGCAGCCTTGGGCGGCTCAGCAAAGACGCTGCACGTGCTGACCAGTGCGCCGGCGAGCAGAGCAAGAGTAAAGCGTTTCATAATGGCTCCTTGTTAGCCATTGGATGCACGCGATGTGAAAAGGTTCCCCGCGATAGCGACCAAGTCGGTGGCTGCGAACTCGCGAGGGCCACGTCCGGCCTATGCCGCGATGATGTGCTCACGCGGGCCTGTCACGTTCCGCAGGCCGTTGCGCGTGTCGACGATCAGCTTCGCGTGGTCGGCGATGAACTGATAGTCGTATGCCGAATGGTTCGTCGACAGCAGCACGCAGTCGTACTTGGCGAGCGAGTCCGCCGTCAGCGGCACGCTCTTCATGTTCAGGTCGCCGTACTTGCGCATGTGGTGGGTCTGGGCGACGTGCGGGTCGTTGTAGTCCACGTGTGCGCCGTTTTCCATCAGCAGTTCGATGAGTTCAAAACTCGGGCTCTCGCGCACGTCGTCGATGTCCGGCTTGTACGCCAGCCCCAGCACGAGGATGCGGGCGTTCTTTACGCTCTTGCCGTGGTCGTTCATCGCGCGAATCAGTCGGCCGACGACATACTCCGGCATCATGTGGTTGATTTCGCCGGCCAGTTCGATGAACCGCGTCGGCTTGCCGACTTCGCGGGCCTTCCACGTGAGGTAATAGGGGTCGATCGGGATGCAGTGCCCGCCCAGCCCCGGGCCGGGATAGAACGCCTGAAACCCGAACGGCTTGGTGCTTGCCGCCCGGATGACTTCCCAGACGTCGATATCCATTGCCGTCAGCACCATCTTGAGCTCGTTGACCATCGCGATGTTCACGCAGCGGTAGATATTCTCAAGCAGCTTGGCCGCCTCGGCGACCTCGGCGCTGGAGACCGGCACCACCGTCTTGATCGCAAGGCTGTAAAGCTGGACGGCCAGTTTCCCACTGATGGCATCAATTCCGCCGACCAGTTTGGGGATGGTCTGCGTGTTATGGTCCTTGCGGCCCGGATCTTCTCGCTCCGGCGAGAATGCCAGGAAGAACTCCTGACCGCATTTGAGTCCCTGTTTCTCGAACCGCGGGAGCATGATCTCGCGTGTGGTTCCCGGATAGGTGCTGGATTC
>JBBQTU010000296.1:0-3664 GCA_038213005.1 Tepidisphaerales bacterium
GCCAGATGCATCGGGTATCCTTTTGCCGGAGCAGGATATGAGCGTATCAAGTCGAAGCGGGCGTCATGCGGTTGTCGCCCTCATGCTGGGTCTCATGGTCGTCATCGGCGTTGGCCGAGCTTTGGCTGCCGACGCCGAGACTCAACCGGCTACCCATCCCGCCCTGCCCATCAAGGTCGAGGTCAAGCTGTCCTCGACGAAGCTGAAGCCAGGCGCCGCATGCACTGCGATGGTAACAGTGAGCAACGTTTCCTCGGGCATCGTATTTGTCAAAGGCGGCAAGACCGCTCCGGATGTTCAGCCGGCGTGCTGGCGGCGGGGGGACCGGATCGTTATTGCTTCAGGGCAGTACGCGCCCGAGGGCGGGCAACTGTCGCTCAAGCCGGGTGAGTCGGCGACGGCGACACTCGACCTGACAGCGATGTACTCGCTTCAGAAACCCGGACAATATCTGTTCAGCGGCACGGTGCAGTTCTCGATCGAGGAACTTGGCGGTGCCAAACCGGAAGACCGCATCTGGCTGCCCTCGTTCCGGGAATCTGCCAGCTTCACCGTCTCGGGGGATTGAAGCGGGACTGGCCGCACAGGCGTCGGGGTGTTGCGCATGGTGCATCGTGGCGTCAGGCAGTGACCAGCCCCGGATTTCGGCGAAAGACGGCCGGCGTGACGCCGAAGCGCCGTCGAAAAGCGCGACAGAGGTAGTTTGCCGAGGAGAATCCGCATTCGCGGGCCAGCTTCTCAAGCTTGTCGTCCCCAGTGCCCAGCGCCTGCATGGCTTGCCGCAGACGGTGACGCAGCAGATATTCCAGTGGCGTTGTGCCCACGGTGCGCGTGAATTGCCGCGTGAGATGCTCGCGCGAGCAGCCCACCCGCCTGGCCAGTTCGGTGATGTTGAAGTTGGGGTCGTTGCCATGTTCCTCGACCAGCGCCAGGGCCTCGCCCAGCCGTGAGGCGGACGATACGTGCGCCGTCTTGAGTGAGCTCAAAGTCGTCATCAGCAGTTGATAGAGCTGTGCAGAGATCAGATAGCGGTCCCTCAGCGTTCCGGCCGTGTGCTGGTGGGCGATCGAGAGCATCAGCGCTTCCACCGGGCCGCGCCGCCCCAAATCCAGCACATGCCCATGCGCCGCGACGATGCGGGTACACCACTGCTCGGCCGGAGCACCGACGAATGACACGAAGATCAGTTCGTACGGCCATCGCCCCTCTGTCGCATAGCCATACCGGAACGGCCCGGGGATCGTGTCCAGAAACGCCATGCCTGGCCCCAGCAAGGTGCGTTTGCCGCTGCGCTCGTGGAAACCGGTCCCAGCAAGCGTGAACTGCAGGACGTAGTGGCGGCGGTCCACGCGCCGCGTTGCGTCGAAGTAGTATCGGCTGTCCGCACGCGTCTCGTGCCCGGCCCCGCCCAGCCAGAAGAGCGGCTCTTCCGTCTGGATCCATAGGCTGGAAATAGGCAATTCACTGCGGCCGATCATTGATCACACTTGTACTATAAATGTCGCTCGCGTGCTATATGCACACAGAATACAGCGGTTAGCTTATCACCCTTGTGGTATGTCGTTTCGAGTCGCATCGCCGCTTCGGCGGAGCCGGCTGTCCTAGTTCAAGGATGCAGAATCATGGCTAAGCAGGAAACCGTGGGGCACGCCGCCCATACGAAAGCGGCCCAGCAGCAGGAAGGCCTCAAGGGCAAGATGACCCGGCCGATCCACATCACGTTCATGGGCGCCGGATCGGGGTTTTGTCCGACCCTGTGCAAGGACGTACTGCTGATCCCCGGTAACGATCGCGGCGAATTCCGCCTGGTCGACATCGATCGCAGCCGTCTCTCGACGATGTACAAGGTGATTCAGAAGGTCATCCAGGAGACCGGGCGCGGCGATGGCTGGACGGTTAAGGCCACCACTGATCGGCGCGAAGCGCTGCCGGGCGCGGACTACGTCGTCTGCTGCGTCGAGGTATCGGGCACGGCCTGCGTGGCGTTCGACAACGACATCCCGCTGAAATACGGCGTGGATCAGTGCATCGGCGACACCATCGGGCCGGGCGGCCTGTTCAAGGGCTTGCGCACGATCCCGGTCTTTCTGGACATCCTCCGCGACATGCGAGAGCTGTGTCCCGGCGCGATCATGCTCAACTACACCAACCCGATGAGCATGATGGTTTGCGCCGCCGGGCGGGCGGTGCCCGAGGTGCAGGTGGTGGGCCTGTGTCACAGTGTGCAGGGCACCAGCCATCAGTTGGCGGACGACGCCGGCGTGCCTTACGAAGAGATGGAGTGGGAGTGCGCGGGCATCAACCATCTGGCGTGGTTCACCAAGCTTAAGCACAACGGTCAGGATCTATACAAAAAGGTGCTCTACAAGAAGTACGGCAGAGACGTCGCCGAGGCCATCAAGGAAACCGAAGCGGGCATCGGCATCTATAACAGCCCCAAGTGGCATCACGAACTGCCGGAAGCCAAGAGGTACAAGTATCACAACATCGTCCGCAAGGACATGTGCGTCCATTTCGGCGCCTTCATCACCGAGAGTTCCGGGCATCTGTCGGAATACCTCCCGTACTATCGCAAGAGCGAGGCCGGGCGCAAGCTTCTTCGCCTGGCCTACGATGGCGGCAGCCGGTTCTATGCGACCAACTGGCCGAACTGGCGCAAGAACGCCGACGCGCAGCGCATGAAGCTCGTTCGCGGCGAGGAAAAGGTCGATATGAAGCGGTCGTGGGAGTATGGCTCCTGGATCATCGAAGCCCGCGAGAAGGATGCCCCGTTCCGCATCTTCGGCAACGTGATGAACTACGCCAACCAACTCGGGCAGCGTGCCGAGGGTGAGGCGAGCAAACTGATTGCCAACCTGCCGGCCGACGGCGCGGTCGAAGTCGCGTGCATGGTCGACCGCAACGGCATCCACCCGACGCGGTTTGGCGTCCTGCCTGCTCAGATGGCGCATATCTGTGAGTCCAATATGGCGTGCTTCGATCTGGCTGCCAAGGCCGCGATCGAGAAGAGCGTTGAGGCGGCGATCCTCTCGCTGATGTTTGATCCGCTCACGGCGGCCGTCTGCACGCCGTCGCAGATCAAGGCAATGACGCTCGAATTATTCAAGGCTGAAAAGAAGTTCCTGAAAGGATACAAGTAATGATTAAGGTAGCGATGATCGGCGCTGGTTCGGTGGTGTTCTCCAAGAACCTGACCGGCGATATTCTCTCGTTTCCGGAGTTTCATGACGCGACCATCGCGTATATGGACATTGACAAAGAGCGACTGGAAGTCGGTGCGGAGCTGTGCCGGCGGCTGGCCAGGAGCGTTGGCGCCAAGCCGAAGATCGAGGCGACGCTCGACCGGCGCAAGGCGATCGCCGGAGCCGACTTCGTCATCAACATGGTGCAGATCGGCGGGTTTAACTCCACGCTGGTGGACTTTGAGATCCCCCGCAAATACGGGCTGAACTTCACCATCGCCGACACGACCGGGCCCGGCGGATTCTTCCGCGCCCTGCGCACGTTCCCGATGCTCAAGGGACTGTGCCAGGACATGATGGAACTGTGCCCCAAGGCTGTTCTGCTCAACTATTCCAATCCGATGAGCATGAACATGCAGACCGTTTTCCGCACCTCGAGCATCCAGGCGGTGGGCCTCTGCCACAGCGTGCAGGGGACGCAC
>JBBQTU010000297.1:0-3650 GCA_038213005.1 Tepidisphaerales bacterium
AGGGCTGCGCGAGTACGCTTACCCTGGGCTCAAGAATGCCGCCCCGTTGGGGCTAAGAAATCACGTGCCCGAAAAAATGGGCACGCCCCAGCACTACGACCTACCCTCGCTGCTGGCCGGCAAACTCCACGCGGCCATGACTCGCAAATACACCAAGGGGCGGGACTGGTACGACCTGCTGTGGTATCTCTCGCAGCGGCCGCCGGTGCAGCCGAATCTGGCACTGCTGCAGAATGCCCTGGATCAGACGCAAGGCGCTGGGCGCTACGATGCAAAGACGTGGGGCAAGCTGATGCGAGATCGGCTGGCTTGGTTCGACATGGACGCGATCCGCAACGACATCCAGCCGTTTCTGGAACGCCCTGGGGATGCGGCGCTCTTGACCCGTGAGAATCTCACGGGCTTGCTTCAGGTTTGCCCCTAGATCAACGGATAGAGCGCGGCGACGGTAAAACCGGTTGCCAGAACCGGGTGCCGGCCGGATAATCGCCACAGCGGTGTTTGCCGTCGTACGGCGCGGATGGCGAGGCGAGTTGAAGCAGCATTCTGAAGGAGATTGAAATGAGCGGACGAAACCTGCGGGCGATGTCGTTGGTGTGCATGATGATTTTTGTGGGCGCCGGCTGGGCATGCGGCCAGACCACGCAGCCTACGCGTAAGCAGTACACGGCGGCGCCGGAGATGAAGATCGATACCGCCAAGAAGTACACCGCGACCTTCCAGACCTCCAAGGGGAAGATCGTCGTCGACCTGTTTGCCAAGGATGCACCGGCCACGGTCAACAACTTCGTCTTCCTGGCGGGCGAAGGCTTTTACAACGGGACGGTCTTCCACCGGGTCATCGCTGATTTCATGATCCAGGGCGGCGACCCGACCGCCACCGGCCGCGGCAGCCCGGGGTATACGTTCCAGGACGAACTGGGCGCGGACAAGCCCAGGCACCAGATGGGCACGTTGTCGATGGCCAACGCCGGACCGAACACCAACGGCAGCCAGTTCTTTATTACGCACACGGCCACACCGCATCTGGACGGCAAACACACCGTCTTTGGCCAGGTCCGCGAAGGTCAGGATGTCGTCAATGCCATTCAGAAAGACGACGTGCTGGAGAAAGTCACCATCGACGTGAAGTAACTGCATTGCCCCGCGAAACGGGCCAGACTTCGCCAGACATATCGGATTCTGAGGGAAAGCCCGCCATCATGGCGAACCCGCAGGCTTGAGGCTGGTTTTCCGCGATATCCATCAGGGAGCGATGGGTGAGGAGGGCGTCGCAGGCTCGCCGCTGCCGGGCCAGTCCCACAACTCCGGCGGATAATCCGCGTGGTTGTTGCGGAACGTCGAGGAATATTGTCGCTCGGCCAGCAGCACTTTCAGCAGTTCCCACGGCCGGATCGGGTGGTGCTTGACCCGTAGTGGATTCCGTGCCGAGCCATGGGCATACAGGCTGGCATACTCCGCGAAGAACTTCTTCAGCGGCAGCGTGGTCGGAGTCAGGGGATGCGTGCAATCGTGCAGGCGATAGGGGTCATCCAGCCACATCTGCCCCCGGTCGGCCTCGTAATTCGGCGTGCCCGGCGAAGGGGTATACACATTGAAACTGAACTGCGCCGGTTCGATCTTTGAGACGTAGTCGCGCAGACGCTGGAAGTCGGCGGCGGTGTCCTGGGGCTTGACCATGAAGCCGATGTGGCAGGCGATGCCCATCTCGCGAAGCATTGAGTGCGCTTTCTCGTTGGTCGCGACGTTGGAGCCCTTCTTCGCGTCGCGAAGCTGCTCGTCGGTGGGGTACTCGAATCCCAGGAACGCCGCATCCAGGCCGATCTCGCGCCAGCGGCGGAGCAGGTCCGGCGAACGCAGTACCGTCGTCGAACGCGCCCAGGCGAAGTAGCGTTTCCTGATCCCTCGCTTGGCGATCGCTTCGGCCAGCGCGTAGCCGTGGGCCTCGTTGATAAAATTCTCATCGTCGGCGAAGTAGATGTGATCGGCCTGGATCGAGGCCAGTTCATCCACCACCGCGTCGACCGGGCGAGGGCGGTGTTCGCCGTTGCAGAGATAAGGCACGATGCAGAAGGTGCACTTCATCTTGCAGCCGTAGGACGTGCGCACCATGGCAACGCGCGGGAAGAGAATCTGCCAGTTCTTCGGATGCTCGGTGGGCCAGACGCAGTAGTAGTCGCGATAGTCCCACAGATCGCGGCGGGGCGTGGGCATGGTGGCCGGGTCGGGCCAGCGCGGCCAGACCGAAGCGGCTGCGGGGTCGAATCGCTCGCCGCTGTAAAGCAGTATCTCTGAAGGTGCCGGCTGGGCGCCAGAAGCCAGGGCCGTCACCAGTTCCCGCAGCGGGGCGCAGCCTTCGCTGCGGATGATGTAGTCGATCTCGGGGCGGTTGCAGTCGGCGGGGGCGACGGTGGCGTGATGCCCGCCCACAACGACCTTGGTGCGAGGCAGCAGCCTGCGCACCTCGGCGGCCAGCGTCCTCATGATGCCCGACTCATGGCTGTAGGCGGTAAAGCCGACCAGGTCCGGCTTGAACTTCGACAGCGTACGGGCAAAGACGTGAGAGGGGTTGCGGCAAAGACGCAGATCCACAACGCGCACCTCGTGCTCACCAGGAATGGCGGCCGCGATGTAGCCCAGTTCCAGCGGTTCAAGGCGCTGGAAACGCTCCAGCCTCAGGACCGAATTCAGACGGACATAGGGCTTCACCAGCAGGATGCGCATGACTACGTCACTTCCAGAAGAAGAGTCAGAAAAGCCAAGACTAGGTATGTGGATTCTCACTGTCAAGGACAATCCGATGATGATCGCGTTGCGGCGGCGGTGACAGCCAAACTTGCCCCTCTCTTGCCGTTTCTGCGCCTTCATGGGACGATTAGCCGCTTTGTACCGGGTCTGCAACGGGAGTTAGCGAATCCATGAACGTGCTTGTAACCGGGGCTGCAGGGAAATTGGGCAGCCACACATGCCAGGCGCTTCGCGCGGCCGGCATTGAATTTCGTGCCACCGACGTGCGTACCAGCCGATCGCTGCCTTACAAGGTGGTCGTCGCCAATCTTCTGCACCGCGAGAACTGCTACAGCCTGATCGAAGGATGTGATGTGGTGGTGCAACTGGGCAATCATCCCAATGAGCACTCAGTCGATGCGCAGCATGTCTTCAGCGAAAACTGCGCAATGAACGGGAACATCTTCCAGGCCGCCATCGAACTGGGCGTTCAGAAGATCGTGTTTGCCAGTTCGATCCAGGCGATGGTCGGGTGGCACCGGCCCGCCGATTCCGAGACGGCGTCCAGCCGCCTGGGCTATCTGCCGGCCGACGGCGATATGCCCGGCCGCCCGGGCAATCACTATGCGGTGAGCAAGGTCGCCGCCGAGCAGTTCCTCAAGTCCCTGGCTGACTACCAGCGTCTGGCCAGTGCGGTGGCGATCCGCTTCCCGGGCATGATACGGGCAGACTGGTACGCCCACGCCCGCCAGCACACCGATCCGAACCAGATCGGGCCGTACATCAACGTGGACGAAGCCTTCGCGTGGCTCAGCTTTGTGGATGCCGCAGCGCTGGTGTTGGCGGTGGTGAAGGCCGACCTGCCCGGCTATCGCTGCTATCTGCCGGCGCATCCTACCCCCAGGCTCGACATCACGCCGCAG
>JBBQTU010000298.1:0-3586 GCA_038213005.1 Tepidisphaerales bacterium
ACTCGCCCGCCGGAATGTCGAGATGCAGGCCCGGTTGATCGACGACCTGCTGGATCTCACGCGCGTGAGCACGGGCAAGCTTCAACTGAACATCGAGACGCTGGACGTGCATCCTGTGCTGGATGACGTGGTGGACATCTGTCAGCAGGAGATCGATGCCAAGGGCATCCAGATCGAAAAGCGGCTTGATGCTGTCGATCATTCTGTGCAGGGCGATCCGGTGCGGCTCCGCCAGGTGTTCTGGAACCTGGTGAAGAACGCCGTTAAGTTCACACCGGAAGCAGGACGCATCACGATCCGCACGTGGAACCAGCCGGCGGATGTGCTGGATTCCGGTGGGCCGGCGGCTCGCGACCGTGGGCGGACGCTCATGGTGCAGGTGCAGGACACGGGCGTTGGGATCAAGCCGGAAGTCCTGCCGCGGATATTCAACGCGTTTGAGCAGGGCGGCGACCAGGTCACCCGGCAGTTTGGCGGACTGGGACTCGGCCTGGCGATCTCACGAGCGCTGGCTGTAATGCATGGGGCCACACTGACGGCCGATTCTGAGGGTGCCGGCCGCGGCGCCGCGTTTACGCTGGAGTTGCGGACCGTCCCGCCGGAAGTCGCGACGGAGCGCCCCACGCGGCGGCACGTGGCACTGGCCCCGGCGCAGCAGCCGATGCGTATTCTGGTGGTCGACGATCATGCCGACACGGCTCGCGTGCTGAACCTGCTGCTGAGCCGGATGGGGCATCAGGTCCGGACGGCGGGGTCGGTGGCGGCAGCGGCCGCGGCGATGTCGGCCGGGCGATTCGACCTGCTGATCAGCGATATCGGGCTCCCGGATGGCAGCGGTCTGGATGTGATGCGTGAGGCGAGGACGCGCGGGCTGGTCAACGGAATCGCCCTGTCTGGATACGGGATGGCGCAGGACATCCAGCGGAGCCGCGAGGCCGGGTTTGCCGCTCACCTGACCAAGCCGATCGACCTGGCGGAACTGCGGCGGGCGATCAGCCAGATCGGTGGCACGCCGCCTCAGCCATGACCGGTTGGCCGGCGGGCGGACAGGTTTCATGTGCCCGTGAATAAACTGGTTGGCAGCCTCGCGGCCTCAGGGGACTTTGGCCAGTTCAAAGGCATCGTGAACCACCTGCAGGGCCTTGGCGCCTTCGTTCTTGCTGATGATGCAGGAGATCTTGATTTCGCTGGTGGTAATGTTCTGGATGTTGACGCCGGCTTTGGCCAGGGCGTTAAACATCCTCTGAGCCACGCCGGTGTGGACGCGCATCCCCACGCCCACGATGCTCACCTTGACCAGGTCTTCCTGATAAGTGGCTTTGGCCCCTTCGCCGAGTTCCTTGACCAGTTTGTCCACCACGATCTTCAGGTCGCTGAGTTCGCCATGTTCGACGGTGAAGGAAATGTTGGCGGTGTTGTCGTCCATCACGTTCTGGATGATGTCGTCGACGACGATGTTGGCGGTGGCGATGTCGCCGAAGATCTTGCCGGCGATGCCGAGGCGATCCGGCACGCCCTTGATGGCGACGCGGGTGAGGTCTTTCTTCAATGCCGCGCCGGATACGACGATGTGTTCCATGTTCGGAGTCTCCGAGACGATCCAGGTCCCCTCGTGGTCATTGGCGCTGTTGCGCACATGAAGGGCCACGTTGTATTTCTTGGCAAATTCCACAGCGCGAGTCTGGAGCACGCTGGCGCCCAGGCCGGACAGTTCCAGCATCTCGTCGTAGCTGATGCGGTCGATCTTGCGGGCATCTTTGACGATGCGTGGGTCGGCCGTGTAGATCCCGTCGACGTCGGTGTAGTTTTCGCAGACATCAGCCTCAAGAACGGCGCCGACCGCCACCAGAGTGGCGTTAGACCCGCCCCGGCCGAGGGTGGTGTAGTCGCCTTGCGGGGTCATGCCCTGGAAGCCGGCGACGATGACGATCTTGCCGGCGTTAAGTTGTTCGAAGATGCGATGTTTGTTGATCGACTGGATGCGTGCTTTGCTGAATGCGTCGTCGGTCACCAGGCCGATCTGGCCGCCGGTGAAACTGATGGCTTCGCAGCCCTGGGCATGGATGGCCATCGCCATCAGGGCGATGGTGACCTGCTCGCCAGTGACCAGAAGCTGATCCATCTCGCGTTTGGGCGGGGCGACGTGTTTCCCGCCGTGCTCGCAGACGCGCCTGGCAATGTCGATGAGGTCGTCGGTCGTGTCGCCCATGGCGCTGACGACGACGACTACCTGGTTGCCTCGCGCTTTGGCAGCGATCGCCTTGGACGCGGCCGCGTGGATCTTTTCCGGCGTCGCCACGCTGGAGCCGCCGAATTTTTGAACAATCAGGCCCATTGGTTTCCTTACGCCGGCGCTAGCTTGCCGGACAGAACGGGGGATTATACGGGTTGGCCTTTTTCATACAACGCCGCCGTAAAGAGGGGCGTGCCCGTTTTCCCGGGTGGCCCTTGGGACCGCGGTGGTATGACCCCCGCCTTAAGACTGGAGTCATGCCTGCCTACTTGACTTTCTCGCCAGAAGCGCCCACCCGCGCAAGCTGTGCCCTTACCCTCCAGCCGGGCGTGCCCGGAAAAACGGGCAAGTGTCGCCGGTGCCCCCACCGGCGGGCCTCGGGCCTTGCCTGGGACCGCCCGCGCCGCGACGCCCCATCGGTTGCGAATACCGTCGCCCGGATTTCTGGGCACCCCAGTGAGACGGACAGCGAGACCGGCGGCGGCGGCAACAGCCTTACAGGGCAGAAGCGCGGGTTTTTCGCGGGGGGGGGGTAGCGACGCAAGGACAAACACCGGATCGTGCGTGCCAGGTCAAACGCTGGCCACGGGGTACCTCGGTTTTGTCGGCGGTCGCGGGGCTGTAGACTTACTGCCGACGGATTCAATTCGAGCAGGAGCGAGATGGTTTCATTGGAATGGTCCGGGAAGAAGGCGGTGGTCAATCACCATCTGGAGGTGCGGTACCGGCTCTTGCGCCGGGAGCCGGCGCTGTCGGCAGAGAATGCGGATACGGGGAATCTTCTGATCCAGGGGGACAACCGATGAACTGCATGAGGTCGATGTTCTATCGCCGAAGTGCGAACTGCGGTGCATCCTGACGGTGGACAAATTGCGGGAGGGTTGGGACTGTCCGTTTGCTTATATCCTGTACACGTTCAACAACGTTGCGACGGCAACCGCCGTTGAGCAGGTGCTGGGGCGGGTGTTGCGGATGCCGCATTCGCCGTGGACGATCCGGTTGAGGCACTGCATATTGGCTTGGAGGAGATCCCTCGCAAGTGCGCCTTGTCGCAAGCCGAGCGCTGGGCGCTGAAACTGGCCCCAGGATCAAGAACTATCAGGATGTCCGCGATGCAGTCGGCAAACGTTTTACCAGCGGCGAGGTTGCCAACCACACCGGGATGCACATGGTGCATACGATCAACAATGCCTGCCTGACCATCTGGGGCGTCACGATTGGCAAGAAGGATTTCACTCGCGTCATCGGCCAGACCGTCGCCATGGGCATGGATAACGACTGCACCGCCGCCACTGCGGGGAGCATTGTCGGTGCGGTGGTCGGGAAGAAGGGCATCCCATCTCACTGGTACGA
>JBBQTU010000299.1:0-3546 GCA_038213005.1 Tepidisphaerales bacterium
GGCGATGTGGCCTGAGGGGCTTGTCGCGATCAGCGACGGCCGCCGCGACCGCCACGGTCGCCGCCTCGGCCGCCACGACCACCACGGTCACCACCGCGATCGCCGCCGTCGAAGCCGCCCTGGGGGGTGCCTTCGCCACCCTGGTCGCCAGCTTCACGCGGAGCGGGCTCGGGGTCGGAGTTGCCTTCTTCAAGCATCGCCGCCTTGCGGGACAGCTTGATGCGGCCCTGGTCGTCGACCAGTATGACCTTGACGCGGACGATGTCGCCCATCTGCAGCAGGTCCTCGACGCGGTTGAGATACTTGTCGGAGATCTCGCTGATATGGCAGAGGCCATCGGTGTCCGGGGCGATCTGGACGAACGCGCCGAATTCCTTGATCGAGACGATCGTGCCTTCGTAGATGCGGCCGACGGTGACTTCGGCGGTGCAGGCTTCGACGAGGTTGCGGGCCGCTTCGGCCGCCTTGGCGTCGACGCTGGAGACGAAGACTGTGCCGTCTTCCTCGATGTCGATCTGAGCGCCGGTCTGCTCCTGGATCGCCTTGATGTTCTTGCCGCCGGGGCCGATCAGCTTGCCGATCTTCTCGGGGTTGATCTTGACGGTCAGCATGCGGGGGGCCCACTTGCTGATCTCCGGACGCGGGGCGGGCAGGCACTGGGCCATGCGATCCAGGATCGCCAGGCGTGCTTCCTTCGCACGATAGAGCGTGTCGCGGATGATCTTGTGGTTCAGACCCTCGGTCTTGATGTCGAGCTGGATGGCGGTGATGCCGTCCTTGGTGCCGCAGACCTTGAAGTCCATGTCACCGAAGTGATCTTCTTCGCCGATGATGTCGGTCAGCAGGGCGACCTGGTCGCCTTCCTGGACCAGACCCACGGAGATGCCGGCAACCGGCTTGGAGATCGGAACGCCGGCGTCCATCAGAGCCAGGCAGCCGCCGCAGGTGGTGGCCATCGAACTGGAACCGTTGGATTCGAGGATGTCGCTGATGACGCGGACGGTGTAGGGGAACTTGTCGACCGTCGGCAGGACCGGCAGCAGGGCGCGCTCGGCGAGGGCGCCGTGGCCGATTTCGCGACGGCCGGGGCCGCGGATCGGGCGGACTTCACCCACGCTGTAGCTGGGGAAGTTGTAGTGAAGCATGAACTTCTGCTTGTACTCTTCCTGAGGGCCTTCGATGAGCTGCTCATCGGAGCTGGTGCCCAGGGTGATGGTGCACAGCGACTGGGTCTCGCCGCGGCTGAAGACGGCCGAGCCGTGAACGCGAGGCAGGACGTCGACGGTGCAGGTGATCGGACGGATGGTGAAGTAGTCGCGGCCGTCGGGACGGACGCCGGCGAGAATCGCCTGGCGGGTGACGTGCTCTTCGACTTCGACGAACACCTGACGGATCAGGGTCTGCTTGGCCTTGGCGGCCATGATCGCGCCGTAGGATGCATTGGCATCGGTAGGGGTGGGGGCCAACGCGGCGACGGTGTCGGCGAGGATCTGGGCGACGGCGTCGGAGCGGTCGGCCTTGCCGGGCTTGCCCTTGACGATCCGGATCTTCTCGGTGACCAGGTCCTTGATCTGCTTGACCAGTTCCGGGTCGGGCAGCGTGATCTTGCCGACCTTCTCGTGGCCGCACTTGGCCATGAGCTCTTCGATCATGCCGCAGATTTCGGCGATGACTTTATGGCCGAATTCAATGGCGTCAGCGACGATGTCTTCGTCGGATTCCTTGGCACCGATTTCGATCATGTTGACGAAGTGCTTGGTGCCGGCGACGACGATGTCGAACTCGCTGTTGGCGAGGTCGGCCAGCGTCGGGTTGATGACGAACTTGCCATCGATCCGGCCGACGCGCACATGGGCGATCGGGTGGATCATGGGGATGTCGCTGATGGCGATGGCGGCCGACGCGGCGATTCCGGCGAGGATGTCGGGATCGTTCTGGTCGTCGATGGCGATGGCGTTAAGGTGGACTTGGACTTCGTCGATGAAGCCCTTGGGGAACAGGGGGCGGAGGGGCCGGTCAATGAGACGGGCGGTGAGGACTTCGCGGGTGGTGGGGCGTCCTTCGCGCTTCATGAACCCGCCGGGGAACTTGCCGGCCGCGGCGCGGCGTTCACGGTAGTCCACCTGGAGGGGGAAGAAGTCGATGCCTTCACGGGGCTTGGCGCGACAGACGGCGCCGAAGACCACGGTATCACCGAACTGAACCGTTACCGAACCGCCGGCGAGCTTCGCGAGAGTGCCGGTTTCGATCGAGAGCTTGCGCCCGCCGATCTCACGCTGGACTTTGATCGACTGCATAAAACAATTGTCCTTGCTGGCCTCGGATAGACTTGGAAACGCGTAGGGCCACAGATGGACAGATCGGAGCACTGGGAGAGGAAAATCCGAAATTCGAAGCTCGAAATCCGAAACAAAGGCTGAAATCTCTAAAAATCGAAACCCGAAACGATTTCGTCTTTAGTCCTTGTTTCGTATTTCGTACTTCGAGTTTCGTGCTTCCTTCAGTGCGCCCATGTGTGCATCTGTGGCGAAACACCTGTGGAACACTACGGTTCCACGGACGCAGCCCCCTATGGGCTCCGCCATGCGCTGTGAGTGGATTCGCCCGCCGCCGGAGGCCAGATAAGGGGGCGGCAAGGCAATCTCCAATACAGCAGGAGAGTCGGTATATCGATCGTTTCCGAGGCCGGGAAGACGGCCGCCGCCCAATAGGGGCAGCGGCCGAAATCCAGGGGGAGACCGCAGCGGACCGCGTTACTTGCGCAGGCCGAGGCGGCTGATGAGCTTGAGGTACCGATTGCGATCTTCGCGGGTCAGGTACTTCAGCAGGCTGTTGCGGCGGCCGACCATCTTAAGAAGTCCGCGCCGTGAGGAGTGATCCTTCTGGTGGGTCTTGAGGTGCTCGGTCAGTTCGTTGATCCGGGCCGTCAGGATTGCCACCTGAACCTCGGGAGACCCGGTATCCTTATCGTGAGTCTTGTAATCTGCAACAATCTGCGACTTATCGTCGGTCACCATCGACATAGCTATCTCCAGTCACCAGGCGTCCAGGTAAGCCAAACGCCGGTCCACAATTCCTACTGGCCACCCAATGTGGCAAGTTACTGATTGAAAAGGATAGGGGAAGGCGCCGGGGAACACAAGGGGCGTGCGGCGTCAAGGGACTGCCTATTGCCCCGGGGCGTCGGAGTTGGCGTAGTAGCCCGATCGAGACCCGGCGCGGAAATATGCTTTGACCCATGCTTTGACCCTTTATGTTGGCTGACCCTTTATCTTGGCCTTCCCCCCAATAAGCTAGGATGTCCCCCTGCTTTCCCCCCTTCCTGCTTCCCCCAGCCCGTCAGCGAAGACCGCTTCGGCGGCGTCTCCCGCCACTTCCAGGTATTTGAGCCTCTGGACTTCCTGGCTGTCAGCGCCGGCGTGAAAATGCTGGAATCTGGCCGATTTGAAAATGCAGCGGCGGCGGCGGCAGGCGGCCCTTGGCTGCATGGGGGCGCAGGGCAACAGAAAGCCACTACGGCGACAAGAACGCTCCCTGACGCAGACA
>JBBQTU010000300.1:0-3163 GCA_038213005.1 Tepidisphaerales bacterium
CAGCGGCCGGTCCACCACGGCTGCAACGACCTTCAGACCAATGTACGGATGCGAACGCAGGTGGCCAACGACGGCGCGGACGCGGTTCCTCGGTCCGATCACTACGACGCGGTAGCCCCACCAGGACCACTTGCCGCCCGCCAGGCGCAGGGTGGTTCGGGCGATCAGGACGGCCGGTGCTGTAATCAGAAACGTCAAACCCGCCAGCATCCAGGCCGACCACTGGGGGTGATCGTGGTATATCCAGGCGCCCAGCACGCAGAAGATGGCAGACAAGATGGCGATCGTACGGGGCACTTGGCGGCGCGAGGACGTGGGGATGCCGGGGTAGAAGCCCGCCGACGCAAACAGCGCGATCATCGACAGGGCGACGGCGAGGCAGTGGTGCCAGGAAAGCACATGGTACTGGCCCCCGCGCAGACCGATGCGTTCGACGAACATGCTCAGTCCAAAGGTGCCGCCCAGCGAAAGGACGTCCGACAGCATCAGCGTGGCGACCATCGCCAGTTCACGCCCCATGGCGGCACCGGCGCGGCCATGCGTTTGCCTGGCACCGACACGGTGGATGGCCCGGATGTGATGCACGCGTGAAGCGTCGGCCTTTCTCAGGCCCGAGAGGCTCCCCACTGGCATCTCAGCAGCATCGAGGTGAAAGTCATGCATAGTCGCCCCCCAGCGCCACGAGTGGCATGGTGATTTCCCTGCGGCGACTACAGCATTGACGTAGCACGCTCAGCTCCCTCCCAGACAACCCTGCACCACCATGGTTCCCCAAGCCCATCTGGCCTGCGGCCATGGCGAAGCCCGTGATCCTGAGGAGCCATCAGCTCCGCAGTTCGGCCGTGGCCAAGTCCCGTCGATCTGTCAAACCCGTATGGCGGAAACGATGAGATGCAAACACAATCATCCATCAACAACACCCAGGTGAGCCACGAACTGTGGCCCAGCCAAGCTCCGCCGTCGTGATATATATAACATCGCTGAGTCCAGATGCAATGAGAATGTGACGAAAGCCCGACGAAAGCTCGCCCTCCGGCGTCGCTAGTGTGCTGCGGCCGAAGTCCATCAACATGGGGGGCATGCTCAGGCCGGTACTCCGCAATGAGCACCGATCTGGATGGCCGGCACGTGGTATTTCTCAAAGAACTTTCCGATGGTCTCGATATGCTTGCCAAGCCCGGACTCCAGGACCACGGCACCGGGGCCGTAGCTCAGGAGCTGGTCGAGCTGCTGCTGGAGCGACGCGGCGGGCTCGAGATCGAGCAACTCCAGGCGCAGGGTGAGTTGGGCGGCCTGGAAGCTGGAGTTCAGTCCGTCATAGACCTGGAAGATCTGGAAGGGTGGTGACATCGTCGCCGGTGACGCCGTGGTCGGCGAGGAAGAAGACCGGCCGGCGTTTGAACTTGGGCTTGATGCCGGCTTCGCGGAGGCGCTTTTCGATGTCGCGGCGGGTCTGCGGCGCCATGCGGCCTTTGCCGGTGAGGACTTAGGAGACCGTGGCGATGGAAACGTTGGCTTCCTCGGCGACCTGCCTGAGCGAGATACGTCGACTTGGCGTGGCTTGGACTGCTCCTGAGACTTCAAGCGTATGTGGCAAACGCCGCAGCAGCATATATCGCTGAACGCTGCAATGCTACTGCGAGAAGGGCGAAAGGCGGAGACGGCAAGACCCGAAGAACGCAGGGAACAAAAGCCCCCTCCGCCAACTAATGCCTCGCCCTCACCGCGGCACGACAATACGCGGGTTTAAGGACTAGCTTGCTACCCCCTCTGCCAGCTATAATCGGATTACGGCGTCGACGCACCTTCTGAATGCGCCAAGGCTTATCACCCTGCGCAGGGGGAGTCTACCCGCTGAGCATGACTCCGGCAGCCATCGAAAACCTCGCCCGGCACTTACTCGCACGCGAGCTGGCGAGCTCGTCCGATGTCGACGCGGATCATGTCCTGCGGGCTTGTGATAAACTGCGCGGCCCGCTGACGAAGCTCACCGGGGTAGCGGGATTTGCCTCGCTGCTGTCCCGGGCGGTGACCCTGGCGAAGCGGAAGGTGCCGGCCCTGGAGAGGTTGCGGGTGGGGGCCGATGGCACGCTGGGGGGATGCAACGAGATACAGGGGGATCTGGACTCGGCCGATGCGGCCCGGCATGGGGGAATGGTGCTTCTGGCGGAGATGCTGGGGCTGCTGACGACGCTGATCGGGGATCCCCTGACGCTGAGCCTGGTCGGCGAGGCCTGGCCGGAGGTGTTCACGAAAACCGCGAACCGAAAAAAGGAGAGCAAATCATGAGTGCCCAGGACAAGGTGACCATTCGCAAGCTGCCAACCGGCGTGCCGGGCCTGGACGAGATCATGGGGGGCGGGCTGCCGGAGTTCTCCTTCAACATCATCGCCGGGTCGCCGGGATGCGGCAAGACCACGCTGGCGCATCAGATCATGTTCGCCAATGCGACGGACCGGAAGCCGGCCCTCTATTTCACCGTGCTGGGCGAGACCGCCCTGAAAATGCTCCGCTATCAGCAGCAGTATTCCTTCTTTGACCAGGCCAAGCTCAGCAAGGCAATACGCTTTGTGAACCTCAGCGACGTGGTGCTGGAGCACGACCTGAACGCGGTGCTGGAGCAGATCATCAAGGAGGTCACGGCGGTGAGTCCAGGGATCGTGGTGGTCGATTCCTTCCGGACGGTCTTGCGCAAAGGGGTGGGCGAGGGCGAGACGGAGATGCAGTCGTTCATCCAGCGTCTGGCCCAGTTTCTGACGAGCTGGGAAGCCACGACATTTCTGGTGGGCGAATATGTCCCGGAGGAGATGCGGGACAATCCGGTCTTTACCGTCGCCGACGGGCTGCTCTGGCTTTCGCAGGTGTCAGAGCGGAATTCCGTGGGGCGCAAACTGCAGATTGTGAAGTTGCGCGGGCAGGCGTCGGTTCCGGGACTGCACACCTTCCGCATCACCGGCGACGGGCTGCAGGCCTTCAGTCGCTCGATAGGACTGGGAGCCAAGGCGTCCAAACCCGTGCGGGTCGGCCGGCGGCTTTCCATGGGGATCCCCGAACTGGACAAGATGATGAACGGGGGGATTCTCGAAGGCGACAGCCTGCTGCTGGCCGGGCCTTCGGGGACGGGCAAGTCGGCGCTGGCGACGCAATTCATCGCCGAAGGACT
>JBBQTU010000301.1:0-3162 GCA_038213005.1 Tepidisphaerales bacterium
CATGCCGCTGCGGAGGAAATATTCCATGAGCTGGTGGCCGTCGCGGATTTTCAGGTCCATGGCGCTCGCGTTTTTCTCGCAGTAGGTTGCCTTGCGAAGGGCGTGGACGTGCGAGCCGGACATGCAGAATGGGGTCGGGCCTGAACCGTGCTTGCGGGTGGCGATATTCGTCGGGTGATCGGGCAGGACCATGATGCGCCACTCGGGGAAGGTCTGGAGTTTTTCCAGGATGGGGCCGACGACGTGCTGGTCGATGGCTTCGATGCTGGCGATTTTGGTGCGGATGTCGGCCTGGTGGCTGGCTTCGTCGGGGGCCTCGACGTGGGAGACGATGATGTCGTACTGGTCCAGCGCGGCGGCGGATGCCTGGCCCTGGCCGGCGTAGTTGGTGTCGTGGAAGCTGGTCATGCCTTCGACTTCCTTGGTGTCCCAGCCCAATAGGACGCCCAGGCCGCGGAGCAGGTCGACGCTGGTGATCATGCAGCCGTTTTTCACGTCGAATTTTTCGGAGAACTTGGGCATGTTGGGGGCGTGGCCCTGGCCCCAGAGCCAGACCTGGCTGGCGGGGTTCAGGCCGTTGTCACGGCGGACCTGGTTGATCTCGTGGTTCTCAAACATCTCGTGGCTGGTGTCCATGATCCGGCGGAGCACCTCGCTGCCGGTGCCCTTGGGCTGGTATTGCGAAACCGGCTGCTCAGGGATGTCGTGCGGGGGCGTGGTGGTCACGGCGAACTCGTTCATGCCGCGGTAGACCAGCAGGTTGCGATAGCTCACGCCGCAGTGGAATTCAAAGCCGGGCAGGGGCAAGGCGGCGGCGAGCTCGGTGATCAGCTTCTGGGCTTCGGCGTTGCTGATGCCGCCGGCCGAGTGGTCTTTCATGATGCCATCAACGACGGTGACGAGGTTGCAGCGGAAGACCCAGTCGGTGGCGATCAGGGGGATGCGCTGGGCGGCGGCCTCCAGGGGGGCTCGGCCGCTGTGGTATTGGCGCGGGTCATAGCCGAGCAGGCACATGATCGCGACGTCGGAGCCGGCATCCATTCCCTGGGGGATGGTGTGGACGAGGCCCTGGCGCCCGGCCATGGCGATCTTGTCCATGTTGGGGGTGCTAGCGACTTCAATGGGCGTGCGCCCCTTGAGTTCTGCGAGGGGCTCGTCGGCCGCTCCGTCGGGAATGATGATGGCGTATTTCATAGGTGCGTTCCTGCCACGGTTGAGATATCCGGTGGGCGCAAAAGATAGCAGAAGCTCGCGGCAACAGGAAATGAGGGGGGCGAGTGGAGAGATGCGAGTGGAGAGATGCGAGAAGGACAAGTGCTGGATTGGCACAGGGTTTAGAATCTTCAAAAATCTTTCTGGATTTTCTCGGCGGGATTCCAATGGAAATGGCGGTTTGCTGGATTTGTGGTGGATGCTTGCCGTCCGCGGCGTCCTCGGGCCTCAAAGAGCCGCCCAGGTTGTTTCGGCCCCGCATCCTTGCAGCCGTGTTCGTTTCCGGCCAATCGCGACCCGGATAGAGTTGCGCTGTAGTGCGAGGCGATCCCCGTCCTTGACCTGTGGGATGGATCAGTGGAGGCACGTGGGGTCGAACTGCCAGCCGATCCTACTTCCATTTTCCGAATACTTGGATTGCCCTTGTGGACGCTTGGTTCGGCCAATCCCACCCGGAAAACAGGACGCAATTCAATAAGCTGCATCCGTTGGCCTCATCCTCACGGCACAATCTTCGTCGCCGGATTGCTCCACGGTCCTTGTCCTGCCGCGCCAATCGCCAGCCGCCACGCGGAACCAGACGCGCTGGCCGCCGGTCAGGCCGTTCATCGTCGCGGTGCTCTTGGTGCCCACCCGGCCGTTGGCCGAGGGGCCGGTGCCGCTGGTGGTGGAGAGATCGACGCTATGACTCTTGTTACATTTTGCCACTGCCTCTTGTACCTGTGCAAGTCATTATCAGAACTGTGTGGGAAGCATCACACGCCAGAAGGTCCGAGTCAAGGGGCAGGATGCCAGAGCAATCGCGAGTGGTGGAAGTCGGAGGTCTTCGCACCGCGACTACAAAGTCGCGGCTACGTAGAAGCGACTCTGTAGTCGCTTTTCGCCCATACAACCAGACCACGAAGGCTACTCGCGATTGCCCTGGGGCAGGTGGGAGTCCCAGCGCGACCGCTCCTTCTTGCTCGTCACCGCATCCACTCGGTCCATCCAATTCGCCGGGCGGGGCGTGGCCCCGAAAAACGGCACATGCCTCAGATTGGACTCGACCCGTCCATCTTCCTATCTTATACTTACAAAGATTAGCCGTGGCGCCCACCGTGCGCGCCGATCGTGGTGCTCTGTTGACAAGTGAATGCTCGGAAAGACGGGCACGCCCCCGATCTGCCCGCGCCAGTGGAATGCGGGCGGAGGCTGCGGCTCGCGGCCGGGCTCAGGTTTTGCTGGCGATTGGCGATTCGCGGAGTTGGCCATCCTCCATCTCCAGCGTTCGGTCAAAGACATCCAGGGCGCGATGGTCGTGGGTGACGACGATGACGCCGGATTGTTGTTCGTGGGCGACTTTGGCGAAGAGTTCCATCACCTGTCTACCCCGCACGCTGTCCAGAGCGGCGGTGGGTTCATCGGCGAGGATCAGGCCGGGACGGTTGGCCAGGGCGCGAGCGACGGCGACGCGCTGCTGTTCACCGCCGGAGAGTTTGGACGGAAGGTGATTGGCGCGCTCGCCGACGCCCAGGTAGTCCAGCAGTTCCATGGCTCGGCGTCTGGCGACGCGCGTGGGCTGGTCGTTGATTTCCATGGCGAGGCGGACGTTTTCGGCGGCGGTGAGGAAGGGGATCAGATTGGCCTTCTGGAACACAAATCCCAGATTTTGTCGGCGGAATCGGCGGACGTCTACGCGCGTGCGCTGGTGCTCGAAGACGGTGATGCCGCCGATGACGATGCGGCCGGCGGTGGGAGCCAGGATCAAGCCGATCATGGTGAGGAGCGTGGACTTGCCAGCGCCGCTAGGCCCGAGCAGGGCCACGATCTCGCCTCGCGCCACGCGCAGGGTCGCATCGCGCACGGCGGTGACCTCGGTGTGGCCGCTGCCGTAGACCTTGGTCAGGCCGGTGGCGTCGAGGACAGGCTCGGTATTGAGAGGGGCGGGGCTCATGCCAACACCTCATTGGG
>JBBQTU010000302.1:0-3099 GCA_038213005.1 Tepidisphaerales bacterium
GAACCCCAGGTTATGCCTCTCGCATAATGGACACGCCTCGCGACGTCACGAGGGCAGCGCCCGGGGGCGGGCGTGCCACAGGTGGCCCGGCCGCCCCGGCCGGAGCCTTCGGGGAGGTACTGCGATGCTTGCGGGTGGGGTTTGCAAACCAACTCGTAGATGCGCCATTACTCCCCGCTGCACACAAGATGTGTAGAACAACCAGGGCAACGCCCGGGGAATCAGGCCGCAACATCCGTAAGCCCTGTAAGGGCGACACAGTTATCCCTCGCCTGATGCGTCATCGCACGCCCCACCTCTCTCACGCAGCAAGCTCGTGAATCTCTCGCTCGCCTCTCAGCCACAGAACAGGTACATTGGTATCCCCCGAAAACCCGGGGGACAACACTATGAGCACCGACGAAAAGAAAAAGAGTTACAAGGACACCCTGAACCTGCCGCAGACGGCCTTTCCCATGGAGGCCAAGCTCGTCACCAACGAGCCGCCGCGCCTGAAGAAGTGGCAGGACATGCAGTTGTACGACAAAGTCCTCCAGCAGCACGCAACCGACCCGCTCTGGGTGCTGCACGACGGCCCGCCGTTCGCCAACGGCGACATCCATATCGGCCACGTGATCAACAAGACCCTCAAGGATGTCATCATTCGTTTCCGCACCATGCAGGGCCACCGCGTGCCCTATGTGCCCGGCTGGGACTGCCACGGCCTCCCCATCGAACACAAAATCCAGCAGGAACTGGGGCCGAAGATGCGCGAGATGAGCGTCATCGACGTGCGCCAGAAGTGCTTCGACTATGCCGCAAAATACGCCGCCATCCAGAACGAGCAGTTCCAGCGTCTGGGAATCCTGGGCGACTGGGCCCATCCCTACTGGACCATGGAGCGCTCCTACGAGGCTCACACGCTGGAAGTCTTCGCCCGCTTCGTTGAGAACGGACTGGTCTACAAGAAGCTCAAGCCCGTCCCCTGGTCGATCGCCAATCAAACCGCCCTGGCCGACGCGGAACTCGAGTACAAGGACGTCCAGGACACCAGCGTCTTCGTAGAGTTCCCCCTGACGGACTCATTGGCTGCTCGTAAACTGATTGACCTTGACCGCGATTACCCGGTTCATCTACTTATCTGGACTACTACGCCGTGGACGCTTCCCGCGAACCTCGCAGTGGCCGTCCACCCGGATGTTGACTACGTTGCGGTGGCATATGAACGCGATGGACACAACCGAATCGGCATTGTCGCCAAGAAACTGGCAGCCACGGTTCTTTCCGGTGCCACCCAAGACGGCCACCCGGCCATCCATGTAGAGCTTGTATCCACGCCATTCAAGGGTGCGGACCTTGTCCAATCCAAGCTCACCTATAAACACCCCTTCCTCGACAAGACCGGCGTGATTCTGCCGGCCCTCTACGTCACCACTGAAGACGGCACCGGCCTGGTCCACACGGCCCCCGGGCATGGTGAGGATGACTACCTCACCGGCATCACCCACAAGCTCCCCATCTACTGCCCGGTGCTTCACAACGGCACCTTCGACAAGACGGCGCCCGACTGGCTGCAGGGCATCGTCGTCTGGAAGGCCAACCCGCTCATCATCGAGCGTCTGAAGTCGGATGGTCTGCTTCTCAAAGAAGCGAAGATCAGCCACAGCTATCCCCACGACTGGCGCAGCAAAACGCCCATCATCTTCCGCGCCACCGAGCAGTGGTTTATCGCGGTGGATCAACCCTTTACCGTCCATGGATCCAAACTCCAAGGCCAGAGCCTTCGTGATCGCGCCTTGGGTGCCGTCCAGAGCGACGTCGAGTTCATCCCCACCTGGGGCCAGGCCCGCATGGAAGGCATGCTTCGCAGTCGCCCCGACTGGTGCATTTCCCGCCAGCGCGTCTGGGGCCTGCCCATCCCCGTCTTCTACAACCAGCAGGGCGAAGCCCTCCTGACTCCCGATACAGTCCGCGCCGTCGCCAAACGCTTTGTCGAAAAGGGGTCAGAGGCGTTTTTTACCCTGTCGCCAACAGAACTGCTCGAAGGCGTCGATACCGGACCGAACTTCCCCAAGGAGTCCCTCCGCAAAGAAACCGACATCTTCGACGTCTGGTTCGAATCCGGCTCCTCCTGGCATGATGTCCTGCACAATCGCCAAGGCCACAAGTTTCCCTGCGACCTCTATCTCGAAGGCTCCGACCAGCACCGCGGCTGGTTCCAACTTTCGCTCCTTCCCAGCCTTGGCTACAACGGCGTGCCACCCTACAAGCAGGTGCTCACCCACGGTTTTATCGTCAAGCCCGATGGCACCAAGGTCAGCAAGAGCGACAAGGAATACGTTAAGGCCGTCGATGAAATCAACCGCCATGGGGCCGACCTGCTGCGGCTGTGGTGCTGTTCGGTCGATTACCAGGGCGATGTGCCCAGCAGCCCCAAGGTGATCCAGGAGTTTGGCGATAAGTACCGCAAAATCCGCAACACGCTGCGGTATCTGATGAGCAATCTGGATGATTTTGATCCTGTGGTTCACACCCAGCCGATCCCGCAGCGCTCGCTGGACGGGTGGGCGATGGACCAACTGGATGGGCTGATCAGGGACATGACCGCCGCGTACGATGGCTATCACACGCATCGGGCGTTTCGGCTGGTGCATGAGTTCTGTGCGGTGCAGATCAGTGCGGTGTATGGCAATGCCATGAAGGATCGCCTGTATTGCGAGCAGCCCGATAGCCCGATCCGCCGGCGCTGCCAGACGGTCATGCACGCGATGCTTTGCGACCTGATCCGGCTGTTGGCACCGATGCTGGTGTTCACGGCCGATGAGGCGTGGGAGCATCTCAAGTGCAAGCCAGCCGGCGAGGCGGAACTGGTGTCGGTGCATCTGGCAGGCTTGCCCAGGTGCCATGGTGAGTCGGTGAGCGATGCGACCCGCAAGGAATGGGACCTGCTGATGGAACTGCGCGATCAGGCGCTGATGCAATTGGACGGTCTGAAAAAGCAGGCTGGCATGAACAAGGCCGGCGATGCCGAAGTGGTGTACTGCACCAGTGACCCCGTGAGTCGGGCGATGCTGGTGGCATATGGAGCGGACCTGGAAGACCTGGTAGGTGCCGGCTGTT
>JBBQTU010000303.1:0-3054 GCA_038213005.1 Tepidisphaerales bacterium
GTTGCTCCGTTGTCGGCCGACCGCACATACCACGCCTGGTCTTCCAGTCCGTAGACGGCATGCACCGTGCCGTCGGGGCTGACGGCGACATCGGGCACCAGAGCCTTCTCGGGCAGATGGACCACCTGGATGGCCGGGGCAGGCGAGGGCGCCTGCGCGAATAGTGCTGCTGCGGGAAGCAGCGATACGACACACGCCCAGACCAGCATCTTGAGACTCATGACTCACGCTCCCCCCAAAGGCGACAACAGCTACGGGCGAGAAAAACGGCAACTGGGCATCTTGTTCGATGACGAGGAGGCCAATCAGTTGAACCACATACGCATCTTTGACCTCTGGATTGCCCGACACGCGCAATTCCACGCGCTGGCAATACAAGGTTAGATCACCGGCGGTGCTGAGGCTACTTCACCCGCACTATGTAGGGCAGGGGCTTGCCATCGTCAAAGCGGATGACGCCGTACCAGCGGGTATTCCACGGATGGCCATCTTCGGACCAGTGAAGATTGGTTGCATGCGGGTCCTTGGTGCTCACGCTCTTCCACCAGATGGAGCAGCCCAGATCGCCCGAGGCCGGCCAGGCTGAGGTGTCCATCAGGTCGTAGGGCACGAAGAACTCCAGGGTTGCGCCGCTGGGTGTCTGTTTCCAAGCGCCGCTGAGATTGGTGGCGACCTTGGAGGTTTCGCCACGGCTCAGGGCGATGATACCTTTGTCTTTCAGGTTGCCGGAGACCCAGAAATAGGGGCCAGGTGTGCCGAGCAGCGCCGGCTCACGCGTGTCGAAGAACAGGGTGAAGTCATCCTTCGCGATGCTCCCGATGGCCTTCACCGCGAAGTAGACGCCCTTCTGGCCGGCTTTGAAGGCCCACTGGAGATAACATTCCTGCGGATTGGCGCGATGATCGATGATGCCTTCGGTCCAGCGAGCCTGGACGGGTTCGCCAACCGGAGCCCATTGCTGATCGGCCCATTCCTCCAGGTTGCCGTCGACCGTGGCTTCGCCTGCGCGGGCCTGGGCATACCGGACGTACGCCAACTCCGCGACGGCCCAGCCGGTCTTGCCATCCTGCTGGATCTGGCGGACCAGAGGAATGCGGCCCACCTGCGAATCGGCCGGGATCTTCACGGCGACCGACTCGGTCCGCCGGCCATCGCGGAGCTCGACGGTTGCGGTGTTGCCCGAGACGACCTGACGCTCGCGGACGAAGTTCGCCGTCACGGCCGGGGGCGCTTCGACTGCGTAGACGCGGCTGCCACCGCCTGAGAAGTCCACGGCGACGAAGGTAGCGTGGCCGAGCGCTGCGTACATGTTGGCCGGGTGTTTGAGCAGGTCTTGTGGCACCTTGATCTTGGGCCATGTGACGTCGAAGCGCAGCTCGGTGCCGGCATCCAGGGCATAGGTAGCGGGCGCATCGGACTTGATGTCGTCAGCGGGCAGTGGGAACAGACCTAGCGTGCCCTCGCGGCGGACCGTCGACACGTTGCGCACCGTGACGTGGCTGACCAATCCGGCGTCGCTCCATTCGCTGACGGCACTGAAGGTCAGCGGCTGCGGCGGAGCCTTGATGCCCATCATGGCGTTGAAGGCCGAGCGGGCAACCGCCAGGTGCCCCAGCGCGTTGATGTGAATGCCGTCGCCTTTGCCGGATGATTCCAGCATGGAGCTGAACTGCCTGTCATAGCCCTCAGGATAGACCGGCCACATGGATCGGCCGCTGGCGTCCAATGACATAGCTCCCTTGCCCCAGACGGCGTGGAAGGTGTCGGCCAGGGGCACCTTCAACTGGCGGGCCAGCGGGCGAAGCGATTCGGCGAAGCCGATGGTATGAAACATGTAGGAGCTGTACTCCGTAGACTCGGGGCTAAGGCTGATATCGGGCGTTGGCATCAGGAAGACGGTGTCGGCGCTGCAGTCGCCGGTGAGATGATCGGCGAGCCATCGATACTGATCGAGATAGCCATCGAGAGAGCAGCCGCCGGCCTGGTCGTTCAGCCCATACATGATCAGGCCCAGGTCCACGTGATTCGCGACGGCGTCGGCCTTGAAGTTGCGCACGCTGGCATCAATGGATCGGCCGGGATAGGAACGGTCCACAAAGGTGATGTTCTGGTTGCCGGTGGCTCGCTTGAGCATCATGAGGAGCATCGACTCGTAATCGCCGGTGTTGGTGACCGAGTCGCCCAGCGAGAGAAAGGTGTACTTCTGCCCGTCGAAGAGCTTCTGGCCCTTGTGTGGCAAGAGCGCCAGCGCCGCGGCCTTGTCGATGGCGGGCGGCGGGGCAATGGCCAGGAACCGCAGCTCGGCGGGGTTGGCGAGCTTGAGGGTTACGATGTGAAGCCCCTCGGTGAGCGGGGCAATCTCCACTCGCCCGCTGGATACCTTTGCGGTTGCCTCACTGGTGGGTCCCCAGCCGGCGGGGGTGATGGTCTTGACCGTGTAAACGACTTCAGTTGTGCCCGCCGGAACGGTCAGGCCGGCCTTGGCATCGGTGAAGACGTATGGCGATTCCACCTTGGGTTCATCAGCAGCCAAGGCGGAAGGGAGACTGGAAAGGATCCCGAGGGTGAGGGGCAATAGCCCGCTGGCTATTCTGTATCGCAGCATCATCATTGTCTCTCCGGGTGCATGGGTTGAGGGCGTTCCGCGAGTTGAAGCGCATGCGTGCTATTGCACCCGGACGCCGATTTTTGTCAACACATTATGCGCCCCAGCGGGCTCCCGGGCGTGCCCGTTTTTCCGGGCAGATGCAAGTTGGCCGTCAGCGAGTGGTTGGAGCCAATACGGTGCTGAAAGAGGTGTCGCCCTTTCAGGGCTCATTCAGGGTGAATGGTTCTTACCCAGGGCTGCGCGAGTACGCTTACCCTGGGCTTAAGTATGCCGCCCCGTTGGGGCTAAGAAATCGCGTGCCCGGCAAAATGGGCACGCCCCGACAGCCGATCGCCGGCACCCGGGAGAATCGGCCTGTCCCGCCGGCCCCAGGCTCCGTAGAATCATCAAGGACCGGCGCACCAATAACTGGCAGGAATGGCGCTATGATCTCCGCGTACTCCTCC
>JBBQTU010000304.1:0-3021 GCA_038213005.1 Tepidisphaerales bacterium
GCTTCCGTGTTGGAAAAGAGACGGAAGCCCGTTCCGCGAGGTGGAAGCCGCCGCCAGTGAAGGCACAGTCCTGCACGACGAGTATTTCTGCGCTCCCACCGGCCGATGGATTCATTATCACGCGTATCCGTCGGAGGAGGGTGTTTCGCTGTTCTTTGAGGATGTGACTGAGGAGAAGCGTATGCAGCAGGCGCTGGCCGATAGCGAAGAACGCCTGCGCCAGATCGCCACAACCACGCGTGACATTCTTTGGATCACCGACGTTGCCACCCGCCAGGTGCTATACATCGGCCCATCTTATGAGAAAATCTGGGGGGCTACCGTTCAGGGGCTCCAGCGCGCCCCAATGGCATGGCTGCAATCAGTTCATGCCGCCGACCGTGATGCCGTCCGCGAGGGGATTGAGCGACAATACAGCGGGCAGGAGAGCGAATACGAATTCCGCGTCGTCCGGGCCGACGGCACAATGCGCTGGCTGCGTGCCCGCGCCACGCCATTCAAAGACACCCATGGTGTAGCGACGCGGGTGGTCGGCATCACTCAGGATATCACTGAGCAGCGGGAATCCGAGGCGGCGATGCGGGCCAGCCAGCGCATTCTGCGCCAGGTGGCCGACAGCCTGGGGTCCATGGTCTTCATGATCGCCGACGACGGGTCGCAGGTGCTCTATGTGAGCAAGGCGGTTGAGAAGATATTCGGGTATAGCCAGAAGAGGGTCTTGGCGCTGGCATCCCGCTGGCCGTGGCACGCGGCGGTACACGAGGGGGATCGCCAACGCGTCACCCAGACGCTCGCCCAGATGGTGGCGGGCGGCGGAGAGCAGACCCTGACCTGCCGCATCTGTCGAAAAGATGGGGCGATCCGATCCCTGCGCGTTTCCGCCTCGGCTGTGCGCCAGGAGGGTGGGAATATCCACCGCATCGTGGGCATCGCCGTGGATGTGACCGAGCCGATGGACCTCAGTGTTTCTTCATCAGCGTTCTGAGCGACCGGGGCAGCTCAAACTGCATCTGTTCATTGACCAGCGTGCGGCCCTCGACCTGGGCGCCAAACTCACGCTGAAGGCGGGAGACCACCGCATTGACCAGATGCTCGGGAGCGCTGGCGCCGGCCGTGATCAGGACCGTCTGTTTGCCTTCCAGCCACTTGGGATCGATCTCCGACTCGTCATCCAGGAGATAGGCTGGCCGGCCGTGGGAGGCCGCCGTTTCCACCAGGCGCCGTGAGTTGGACGAGTTACCGCTGCCGACCACCAGCACCACATCGGCCTGCTGTGACAGTTCCCGCACAGCGGTCTGCCGGTTGGTGGTGGCGTAGCAGATGTCGTCCTTGCCGGGGCCCTTGATGTTGGGGAACCGCGCCTTGAGCGCTGCAATGGTGCGCGACGCCTCCTGTACGCTGAGAGTCGTCTGGGTGACGTAGGCGACCTTCTCAGGATTCGGCACGTCCAGCGACGCCACATCCTCGGCCGAGTCGATCACGCGGATCGAATCGGGGGCCTCGCCCACCGTACCGCGGGCTTCGTCGTGGTCCTTGTGGCCGATGAAGATGACGGTGTACCCATCCTTGGCGAAGCGCAGGACTTCCAGGTGTACCTTGGTCACCAGAGGGCAGGTGGCGTCGACCTCGATGAGTCGGCGCTGGCGGGCGAGTTGGCGCACCTGCGGCGGAATGCCGTGGGCGCTGTAGATCACGACCTTGCCCTCGGGGATCTCGTTAAGGTCGCCGACAAAGACCACGCCGCGCCGCTCAAAGCCCTCCACCACGTGGCGATTGTGCACGATCTCGTGGTAGACGTAGATCGGCGGGCCGACGATGGTCAGCGTCTGCTCGACCACGGCAATAGCCATGTTGACGCCGGCGCAGAAGCCACGGGGATTGGCCAGGATAACTCTCATGCGCGACCTTTCTTGGTGTAGGTGGTTACGCGGCACGATCTTAGTCTGTTCGGCGGCGCGGCGTCCAATGGCGATGCACGGAGTAGCGAAGCGGGCGTGCCCGTTGTTCCGGGCAGATGCAAGTTGCGCGTCAGCGAGTGGTTGGAGCGAATACGGTGCTGAAAGAGGTATCGCCCTTTCAGGGCTCATTCAGTGTCGCCCTGTCAGGGCTCATTCAGGGTGAATGGTTCTTACCCAGGGCTGCGCGAGTACGCTTACCCTGGGCTCAAGAATGCCGCCCCGTTGGGGCTAAGAAATCGCGTGCCCGGAAAAACGGGCACGCCCAGCGCAGCGGGCGACTACCCCGATCACTGGCAGTCCTGGAGGGCAGCCGCGGGATTGGGCGTGAGACGCCCATTGACGGCGAGCCTCGCACCTGGTCCCCATGTGCCATTGAACCCTGCCTCCTTGAGGGGTAGCATTCTGCTGGAATGAAAACTCTAAGCATTCAATGTCCCGATCGACTTGCCGACGAGTTGGAACGGCTGGTACGCGAGGGTTGGATTGTCAGCCCGGCCGAAGGGGCGCTGGAGGCGTTGCGCCGCTTTCTGGACTCCCACCGGCCCGATCTGGTTTGCGACCAGGTAAAGACGGATGTCGAATGGGGACTCCATGGAACTGAGTGACGGCCCGGTAGTTGTCTGCGACGCCGGCCCGATCAAGTCTGAGGTCGTCCATCTGCTGGGGCTACTGCCTGAACGCTCGACCTTGCACATCGCTCGTCGATTGCTGAGAGACATCACCCAACAAGTCGCCGAGTCGGGTCACAACGACTGATCGTGGCGTGGGGTGTTTCTGCCGGCGGCATGCCGCCTGGTCAAAGCGGTATCATGCCACCGCACTCCCAAGCCGGAGCGGCCGGGGGCGCACTTGGCGATCTGAGGAGTCAGGGGCATAATCACGGGCTGATGTTGGAAGGCACGCAAACAGTCGCGGCGGATGGAGGGCGTCTTGAGGAGGCCAGGCGGTGTACTGCGCAGATCGCCCGGCACTATGAGAACTTCACGGTGGTGTCGTGGATGCTGCCGCGGGCGATGCGTCAGCACTTCTACAACGTCTATGCTTTCTGTCGCCATGCGGATGA
>JBBQTU010000305.1:0-2966 GCA_038213005.1 Tepidisphaerales bacterium
CGACATGCTGGGGATCATTTTCGTGGGGCATCCCGATCTTCGCCGTCTCTTGACCTGGAACGGCTATGGCAGCTACCCGCTGCGAAAAGACTATCCGCTGCGTGGAATCGGCGAGCGCGACAACTACAAGATCGCTACGCGTGAAGGCGCCTAGGATCGGTGAGAAGGAGACATGGCGCGAAGACCAGCCTATCAGCGGCAGGAGAAGCAGATTAAGAGGGGAACAGTGGCCGCCCGCTGGCCGGGACGGTTGTCGCCGCAGGAGGTGGCGGCGAGGGCCACCTATATTGGCAGTGGGGAACACAAGACGTACCCGTCCGAGGACGGTTTGTGGACATTCGATCCGCGGGCAGACAAAGCCAAGTGTGACAAGTATGATAGAACCCAGTGGTCACAGTTGGTGGACGCCTTGCGCGTAGCCATTCGGGCCGGTTGTGTTGATGAGGACTTTCGTGGCGATTTCCCATCGCGAGTCTGGGTTTATATCAACGAGGTTTTGCATGAGGCCAGACTTTCCAACGCGGGGTTGGGCCAATATCACGGCTTTCCGGTGGAGTACGAAGAGCATGTTCCGCACGATCCCCTGGGCCTGTTGAGGAATGCCCCTCATGCCAAAATCCCTCACCATTGACAGAGATTGGCTGGATCAACCTTCCGCAACCGACGCATTGACGCGACGCACGTGGGCGTGCCTTCGCATTCAGGCGGCGGGCCTGTCAGTCACGCGGCTCTGGGATACGGTTGCCGACACGGAGCGGACGGGTCTCTATATTCCTGCGTTCCCGCTTGCCGTCTGGATCGTCGAAAACTGGTGGCCCCTTCTCTATGAGCCCATTCGCAGCGAACGGCTGCCGCCGCCTGACGGGCTGTCGCAACGATCCTGGTATCGTCGGCACTGCCTTCGCTGTGCCGACTCGGATCTGCTGCTGCCGCGTGCGTTCTTCTATAGCGACGGCCGGGATATCTGCATTCAATGGCAAGCCGATGAGGCTGCGTATCCGCACATGCCGGGGCGATTCGTGGAGTCTGGGTTTGTCAGAGCGGCACGTGCAACGGTGGAAAACGAGCTGAGAGAATTTGTGTCTGCAGTCCTTGGGCGTGCAGGCGCACTGGACGATTCAAGAGTCTGGGCCCTTAGGGAGAACTGGCAAGCAATATCTGGGGCCCAGAGCGCGGAGGCAGCGTTCTGCCGAGCTGCGGGGCGCATGGGACTGGATCCTTATCAGTGCGAATCATGGGAACCAGAATTGGCACAACTGCTGGAATCAGAGGTCGCCGACAAGGCCGACACACCACTGGTTGCGGATTTTCTGGAAGCGGTGGAGACTCACCACGCCGTTGGTGCATGGCGATGGGTCGCCGGCACCGCAGCCGAGCTTGATCTGGATTCGGCCCCTCGCCAGCGGCCCATCCGGATCACGCCACGCCTCACGGCGGCAGCCACTGGTTACGCATTGGCACAGGAAGTGCGGCTCCATGTTGGCCTGGGCGAGAGGGACTCCGTCCGTAGCCTGGGCGACATCGCCGGCCGTCTGGGCATCGGTGATTTCAAGTTTCAGCCGCGGAACCATCTCCCTGGCGCAACCATTAAGGCGGCGGTTGGTTGGATTGATCCTGATCATCTGCTCGTGACTGGACCGGAGCTGCGCGAGGAGAATCGGCGTTTCCTCGAAGCGAGAGGCTTGTATCAAGGAATCTTTGCGGGCAGCCAGGGGGCGAGACTGGTGACCAGCGCTCACACATGGGATCAGCAGACGGCCAGAGCCTTCGCGGCGGAATTACTGGCCCCACGAGCCGCGCTGTTGGAAAGGCGGCCGACGACTGATACCGATGTTGAGGCGTTCGCCCGCGAGTATCGTGTCAGCGCAAGAGTCATTGAACACCAATTGGAGAACGCAGGCATCGACGTCGCGGCCTGATAAGAGGACTCATTTGCACGCAACCGGTTCCCTGAAAGGAACAGATCGCCTCATGTTTGAATCCATCGCCCAGCGTCGTTACCTGATCCCGTTTAAGGCCGCCCGCCTCACTCAGCAGGTGACGGACGTGCTGGTCATCGGCTCGGGCGTGGCGGGCCTTCGGGCGGCGATCGCCGCGGCCGATGAGGGCGCTGAGGTCCTGGTGCTGACCAAGGACAAGGCGGAGGAATCCAATACGCTCTATGCGCAGGGCGGTGTGGCGGCGGCGCTGAATCCGCCGGATACGATCCAGTTGCACGTTGACGACACGCTGCATGGCGGCGCTGGGCTCTGCGATCCCAAGGCTGTTGAGATCGTGGTTCGCGAAGGAGCGCAGCGGGTGCTTGAGCTTCTCGCCTGGGGCGCCCGATTTGACCGCAACACCGCCAACGCCCACAACCTGGCCTTCGGGCTGGAAGGCGGGCATTCGCAGCCTCGCATCGTCCACGCCGACGGCGACGCCACCGGGCGCGAGATCGAACTGACACTGCTTCGCATCGCCCACAGCCGCGACTCGATCCGCGTCGCCGAGAAGGCGTTCGTCCTGGACCTGGTGACCGAGGACGGGCAATGCCTGGGCGCGATCGCGATGCTGGAGGACCGAATCACCCTGATCTGGGCCAAGCGGACGATCCTGGCCAGCGGCGGCGCTGGGATGCTCTACCGCGAGACGACCAACCCGCGCATCGCCACGGCCGACGGCCACGCCATGGCCTGGCGAGCCGGCGCGACGCTGCAGGATATGGAGATGGTGCAGTTCCATCCCACGACGCTCTATGTTGCCGGATCCAGCCGCGCGCTGATCACTGAAGCCATCCGCGGCGAAGGCGCCCATCTCCTGGACCGAAACGGCGTGCGCTTCATGCCCGAGATGCACGAAATGGCGGAGCTCGCGCCTCGCGACATTGTCAGTCGCGCCATCGTCGAGCAGATACGCAACACGAATTACACCCATGTTTTCATGGACCTGCGACATCTCAAGCCCGAGCACCTGCAGGCGCGCTTCCC
>JBBQTU010000306.1:0-2847 GCA_038213005.1 Tepidisphaerales bacterium
ATCCTCGTCGACGCGCTGATTCCCCATGCCAATGGTTTCTTGAACTGGCCGACGTTCGACATGCCACACGCCGACGACATCTCCAACCACGGCGGCATCTTCACCGCCGACGGCCGCCCCAAGGCTCTGGCGAACGTCTACGGGGCTCTGGTGAGTTCACAGCAGGGAAGGCCACAGCGTCGTTCGCCTGGAACGGTCACGCTTCAGCTATCCCTCCTTGGCCTCTACACAAGCCGGCCCTATCAGGATGCCATGTGGGATCGCGTGCATGAAGTGATACAGGCCAGGCAGATTCCCGACTTCCGCTTTGTCTGATCGCAGAACCAACAGCCCGTCTCCCGGCGCGGTGATCACCCCTTGGCCAGCGACATCAGCGCATCGGTGAACTCCATCGCGATCTGGGCAGCGTGGTCGTCTTTCAGCGTGCTGGGCCGCCATGTCATGGCGATGTTCAGGCGGCTGCCCAGCGTGCTGGCCGCCAGCACAAACGGGACCGTCGGCCCGGGCGACGACACGCGGAAGTAGCTCAAAATCGGACTCGGATGGAAGCCAACCGCCCATGAGCGGTTGAGGTTGACGTTCGTCACCGCTCCGGCAATCGGAATCCGCCGGCGGTAGAAGTCGATCAGTTCCCGCCCGATGCGATGCCGGCCGATGCGCTCGCAGAAACGCATCAGCATCATCCGCGATGCCAGAGCCCGCACATCCTTGATCCGTCGATTCTGGCGCGCGACCCCCAGCAGCAAGCGCCGAAAATCGCCCATTTCCTCCGCCGGACACGTGACATTGGTATACGCCAGCAGCGAGCCGAACGTCTCGGACAGGTCCGCCGGCATGTAAGGCCGCAGATCCACGCTGGTCGCCAGGGCCAGGTCCGGCCGCCGCTGCGGATGAGCTGCCGGAAACTGCCGATGGCAGATCGGCGCCAGCACCGCCAGCAGCAAGTCGTTGAAGGTTACGCCCTCGGCGCGGGCGTAGGCGAGAAGCTGGTCAATCAATCCGTCCGGCAGCGTGTGCAGTTTGAACGCCAGCGTGAGGTCGCCGGCCTGCGCCGCCGCGGGAAACCGGCGCAGGCGGCGCGACCGACGAAACCAGACCGCAGCCTCGCATAGCCCCTTGAGCAGGCGAACCGGGGAAGCCCCCGCCGCCGGACCGCGAGCCCGCGAACCGCCCGCCAGCGGCAGCAGCTTATGCTTCGCCTTCTGCGGCTGATGAATCCGCAGGAACCATTCACGCAGCAGCAGGCGGATCGACACGCTGTCGGCCACCCACTGTTGGTAGACAATCCCTATGAAGTAGTGGCCGTCCTTCTGCAGGATCAGTGGCCGGTAGGGCAAATCCGCGCTACGCGAAAATCCTCTGTTCAGCCCTGCAGCCAGGTACTGCTCGATGCTCGTATCGCTGGCGGGCATCTCCACCAGCGGCGCGGCCGGCCGGCCGTCCCATACTTCATGCCAGTAGTAAATCCCGTCGGTGCTGACTCGGCCCAGCCCCAGGTCCATCAAACTGGACTGCCACGCAAACTCGCACAACTCCGGATCCGCCGTCCCCTCGATCTGCAGCATCTGTGCTGCATTATGCGGGTGCAGCGTCTCCCATTGACGCACCAGCGTCTGAAAGACATTCAGCCGAAGACTCCCGGGAACATAGGCCATAGCACCTGCACGAGTGAAGGACAAAGTATACCACTCTTGAGCGCTCTTAGAACGGCCAGGGCAATTCCAACAGCTTCAGCCGCAACATCGCCAGCGCCATCTTGCAGGCGCGGTCGCGGATCATCTCGCGATCCCCGGGGAAGTTCAGCGTGTGGGCAGTCGTACCGTCAGCGCCCGCCAGCGCGATGCAAACTGTGCCCACCGGCTTCTCCACCGTCCCGCCGTCCGGCCCAGCGATGCCGCTGATCGCCAGGGCCAGGTCCGCACCGGCACGCTGTCGAGCCCCCTGGGCCATCGCCGTCACCACTGGTTCAGACACGGCCCCGTAACGCTCCAGAACATCCGCCTCCACCCCCAGCATCGATTGCTTGGCGCTGTTGGCATAGGTCACCCACCCCTGGTTGAAACACGCACTGGACCCGGGAATCTCGGTCAGCATTCCGGCCAGCAATCCGCCGGTGCAGCTCTCGGCCGACGTCACGGTCTTGCCCTGAGCCTTCAGCAGTTGACAGACGACCAGTTGGAGCGACTCGCCATCATGACCGTAAACCAGTTCGCCCAGTGCATCCCGGCATGACTGCTCGGTGTTCGCCAGTTCCGCGCGGGCGACCTCCAGTGAAGGAAATCGCGCGTTGATGCGGATCGAAACCACACCGCCGGACACGGTTGTCCCCACCGACGGGTTACGCCCTCGCTTCATCAACTCGCCCAGCATCGCCGCTACCGTCGACTCGCCCAGCCCGAACGTGTGCAGCGTCCGTGAGAGGATCACCGCGCCGTTTGAGCGCGCCGCGACGTGCGGCAGAATGTCCCGCGTGAACATCGCCATCATCTCTTTTGGTACGCCCGGGGTCACATAGACATCGCACTGCCCCAGTCCCACATGCAGCCCCGGCGCGGTCCCGCATGTGTTGTCGATCATGTCAGCGCCGCGCGGAACCAGTGCCTGCGCACGATTGTTCGCGGCCATCGGACGCTTGCGAAGCCGAAAGAACTCCTCCAGTCTCGCCAGCCACAGTGCGCTCATCACGCAGTCGACCCCCATGACCGTCGCCACAGCCTGACGCGTCAGGTCATCTTCGGTGGGTCCTAGCCCGCCGGTGACAATCAGGCAGTCGCATCGTGGGGCCAGTTCACGAATCGACCGTTCAATGGCGGCCTGATCGTCACTCACCGTCTCGTGCGCCACAAT
>JBBQTU010000307.1:0-2811 GCA_038213005.1 Tepidisphaerales bacterium
GCGATTTCATCTATCCAAGGCCAAACGACGTTCTGCACAGACGGGTAGATTCTGTCCGTTTACGCAGAGCAACCTGGCTGGAGCGAAATGGGCTCGGGGAGAGAGTGCGAGAGTTGAGCGTGCCTGTCGGCTGTTCCGTTAACCACGCCAGTGCGGTTCGAGAAATCGGCCTGCTCTCGAACTCTCCCATCACCACGGTGCCGTTAACCCGACCTGAGCCAGAAGACCGAGAGCGCGAGAGGATTCTCCCTGGAGGTCGCCAAGCCTCTCTGGCGGGTTAACACGCGGGCCGAGAGGTGCGGCCAAGTCCGCTCGTAACCCCTTGCCCCAAGCGGCGATCCGACGCGGGCTTGCGCGACACGACTTTCGCGCGTAAAAAAACCACCGCAGGCGTTGCGGTGGTTAGAAAGCTCCGCGAGAAGGACTCGAACCTTCAACATTCCGGTTAACAGCCGGACGCTCTACCATTGAGCTACCGCGGAATATGTCAGCTCGCCGCTGCCGGTTGCCCGGAACAGGCGAGCGACAGAATCTACCAGCACACCGCTGAGTGTCAAGCTCCGCTGCTTCCATCTTGCGCACGATTCAGTGAAACCGTGGGCAGGTTGAAGGCCAGACCCACGGCCGGGTCGATCAGTTGGCCCTGGATCATGCTGATTCCCCCGGGCCACTCCCACACGCATAGACCCTCCTGCCGGTAACAGGTCGTCCATGGAATCGTAGGCAACCTCAGCAGAGTGGATGTTTGCCGGCGCCGTCCAAAACGTCAGCAGCGCCCGCGAGTCGATCGCGGGCGCTGCTTCAGCATTTACAGTCACGGCCACGCGGGTCACGTGGGTCGCGGGCTACTTGCCTTTGAAGAACTGCTTCACGGCATGCACGGTCACCTGCCGCTGCACGTCGGCGATGGATTCGAGGTTGGGGATCAGTTTCGGGCAGACGACGACGCAGTTGCCGGCCTTGCCGCAATCGCTGACGCCGCCAGGACCCATCAGGACATCGAGTCGTTCGTTCTTGAGCGCTGCGCCGATGGGGTGGCTGTTGAACAGGCGGGCCTGGGTGACGATGGCCGCGCCGACGAAGGTGTTGTCGGCGGTGTATTGCGGGCAGGCCTCCAGGCAGCAGCCGCAGGAGATGCAGCGCGAGAGCGGGTATCGCTCTTCCTGCAGTTCCTGGCTCATGGTCGGGCCGGGCCCGAGGTCATAGGTTCCGTCGATCGGGACCCACGCCTTGACGCGCTTGAGGTCGTTGAACAGCCGCGAGCGGTCGACCATCAGGTCGCGCACCAGCGGGAACTTGGTGGCGGGCTCCAGCGTGATCGGGGCGCCGGGCTCGCCGAGGGTGTCGACCAGCGTCGAGCAGGCCTGGCGTACGCGGCCGTTGATCACCATCGTGCAGGCGCCGCAGACCTCTTCGAGGCAACCGGCTTCCCAGGCGGGGGTGGTGGTCTCGATGCCCTCAGTGGTGATGGGATGGGCGGCGATGTACTGGAGGCAGGAGATGATGTTCATGTTGGCCCGATAGGGCACGGCAAACTCCTCCCAGTGGGAGGGCTGGCCGGGCGATACCTGGCGCTTCAGACGGATAACGATCTCTTTGGGCTGGAAATTAGCGGCAATCATGATTCTTCTTTACTTCAAAAGACTGAAAGGCATGGCGTTTTGCACCATGCCTTCACATTAGCGGAGAGGGCGGGATTCGAACCCGCGTTAAGGTTTTCACCCTAAATCGGTTTAGCAAACCGACGCCTTCAGCCACTCGGCCACCTCTCCAGAAGCGGGGAAGTTACGGCCTTTTCGCCGCCAATGCAAGGCAACGCGCCAAAACCATCTCGCGCGCCGTCCATCACTTCGGGCGAGCTGCTCCGATCTACGCCAGCCGCATCACATCGGCACAGGCATCTGTGGCCGGCGCGGCCGTGACACACCAAACAACCTCGCACGCGCAATTTGCGATCAACAGGGCATTACCACCCGGCGCCGTGCTTAAAATCGCGGCAACGCCACGCGATGCTGCGGCCATCTCCCGGGGTGACCATATGCGTTTCTCGTAGCCGCTAAGTCGCTCGGAACACCATTTTCGGCCTGTGGACCATGTATCCCGACGCGGGCCCCGCAGCCGAGCCCGGCTGGCACGACGTTTGATAAAGCATCGTTCCGTGGAGTGATTAGAGCTTCTTTTATTGACCCCGCACGCCGGGGCAGGAGATTTGGTATGAGAAAGATTCTTCAGTTGGCGCTCGCCGCCGCTCTCGCAGTGCCGGCCGTGACCATGGCTGGCGATGAGGTGGCCCCAAACACCGGGGCACTGACGCTCAGTGGCGGCGTGGATATTCCGACGCAATACGTCTTCCGCGGCGGCGTCGTCCAGGATGAGGGCTTCATCGCCCAGCCTTGGGGCACGCTGACCCTCAAGGCGTACGACAAAGACGATATCGCGGTATCGCCTTACGTCGGCGTCTGGGAGAGCCTGCAGTCGTCCAAGACCAGTTCGCAGCCCGGCAGCGCCACCGGCACCAGCACCGTGTTTGAAACCGACTACTACGGCGGCGTGGACGTTCGTATTCACGACTTCACTGTCGGGGTCGTTTATACCTTCTACACATATCCCGGTGGCGGCTTCTCTGAGGTTCAGGAACTGGGCCTCAAGCTCGGCTATAACGACAGCAAGCTAATGAAGGATCACGGTGTTCCATTCACGCTCAACCCCTACGTCGCCTGGTATATCGAAACGGATGACTCCAGCGGCGGCGGCGAGCAGCAGTACTTCGAACTGGGCCTGAACCCCAGCTACGCCATCGCGGACACTCCC
>JBBQTU010000308.1:0-2760 GCA_038213005.1 Tepidisphaerales bacterium
CGTCGGATTCGCATCGGGCGATAATCCAAGACCATGTGCGGACTGGCGGGGGTCATTGCCTGGGATGAGCGGTTTGCGCCGACGCGCGAGGGATTGTCGGCGATGGCCGGGCGTTTGGCGCATCGCGGGCCGGATTTCACAGGGGTGTGGCTGGGCGAGGCCCCGGGGCAGGCGGCGAGGTGCGGGCTGGCGCATTGCCGGCTTTCCATTCTTGATCTCAGCGCCCGCGCCAATCAGCCGATGCACGACCCGAGCGGGCAGTTGCATCTGGTCTTCAACGGTGAGATCTACAATTTTCATGAACTGCGCGAAGAACTCGGCCGGCTGCTGCTGGGGGGATATGACTGGCAGACCACTTCCGATACCGAGGTGATCCTGGCGGCGTGGCGCGCGTGGGGGAGCAAGTGCGTCGATCACTTCAATGGGATGTTTGCCATCGCCCTGTGGGACGACGCCACACAGGTGCTGTTTCTGGCGCGGGACCGGATGGGGCAGAAGCCGCTGTTTGTGGGCCTCCGCCGCGAGGGCGATGCGACCAGGGCGGTGGCGTTTGCCAGCGAACTGGGGGCGCTGGCGCCGGTGCCGTGGCTGGGGCGCGAGGTGGACCTGCGGGCGATCGCCGACTATTTCGCGTGGGGCTACATCCCCAGCCCGCGGACGGTGTATCGCGATGTTATCTCGCTGGCGCCTGGGCATTGCATGGAGATCTCGGCGCGGAAGCTGGAGAGTTGGCGATATTTCGATCCCAACGCGACTGCGGAGGTCGAACTGCTGGCGGGTGAGTTGCCGGCCCAGACCACGCGGCGGCTGCTGTGCCAGGCGGTGAAGCGGCAGTTGGTGTCGGACGTTCCGCTGGGGTGTTTCCTGTCCGGCGGGATCGACAGCTCGTGCCTGGTCGCGGCGATGCGGCAGGCGATGCCGGGAGGGCAGGTCAAGACTTTTACCATCGCGTTTGATGATGACCGGTACGATGAGTCGGCGTATGCGAACCGGGTGGCGCTGCATCTGGGGACGCAGCACGAGAAATTTACGGTGCGGTTTGACGCGGCCGAGGATCTGCCGCGGCTGGCTCGGGCGTTTGGGCAGCCGTTTGCCGACTCGTCGGCGCTGCCGACCCACCTGTTGTCGCGGCTGACGCGGACGGGCGTGAAGGTGGCGCTGAGCGGCGATGGTGGGGATGAGTTGTTTGGCGGGTATGACCGGTATCGGGCGATGGCTTTGCATGGGCGGCTGCCGGGGTGGGCGACGGCGGTGCTGGGCTGGCGGATGTGGCAGTGTTTGCCGGGGTCGCATCCCAAGTCGCGGGTCGCGAGATTCAAGCGCTTTGCCGAGTCGGTGCGGCTGAACCCGGGCGAGCGATATGGGGCCTATATGCGGCTATTCTCCGCGGCTCAGTGCCGGGAAGTGCTGGGGGCGGAACTGGCGGGGGATCTGCCGCAGGCGCAGGCATATCTGCCGGAGCTTTTCAGCGTGCTGGCCGCTGGGCGCGATGATGTGCAGGCGGCGCTGGCGGTGGATCGCGTGAGCTATCTGCCGGAGGATCTACTGACCAAGGTGGATCGCTGCTCGATGCAGCACGCCCTGGAGGTGCGCTGCCCGTTTATGGACCATGAGCTGGTGGCATTCGCCGCGGGGTTGCCCAGGGGGCAGTTGCTGGCGGGGGGGACGAAGCGGCTGTTGCGCGAGGCTTTTTCGGCCGACTTGCCGGATGGATTGTTTGACCGCCCGAAGATGGGATTTGCCCTGCCGATCGGGGATTGGCTACGGACGAGCTTGAAGCCGATGCTGATGGATCATCTTGGCGCTGGTGGTTCGTTTGCAAATAGATATCTAAATCGTGGCGCAATCGATCGCATGATTCGCCAGCATGATTCGCGGGCGGTGGACCACTCGCAGCGGCTTTATTCGTTGCTAATGCTGGAATTATGGTGGTTGACACTTTGACGGCACGGGTTTTTATTTTTTTTCGGCATTGCCGAAACCGAGTCGGTGGACATCGCGTAGTAATTCAGTAGTGATGGCTCGTATCGGGCCAAAAATAAAAAGATAAGAATTGTGTTGATACGCGGAACATTAAGAATTAGAGTGCGTCAGACTTTGGCGACGTTCGCCAAGGTGTTTCTAGTGTTGTCGTGAAGGGTTGGTTGGTGCGTGCGTCGGGCAGCATTGAGGCTGTACCAGCACTCATCTATCGCATCATCCGCCCGGCCAACGTCGCCGGCTTACCCGTAACGGCACTGTTTGAAAGGAGCTTCTATATGAAGCGCTCATCTCGCCGCCAGGGCTTTACCCTGGTCGAACTGTTGGTCGTTATCGGTATCATCGCGCTGCTGATCTCGATCCTGCTTCCCTCGCTGGCCAAGGCCCGTGAGACTGCCAATCGCGCCAAGTGCGCGAACAACCTGCGTCAGATCGGTCTGGCGTTGATGATGTACGCGAACGACAGCAAGGGTCTGTATCCGTCGACCGGTTGGAACGCCGCCAACAACCTCACCCTGACAAATGCCGGCAATGACAAGTCGGATTTCTCCGTCGCCAACGGTAACGTCGCCGCCGGCGTGAACAACATTCCGGCTTCGTGGTTCCTGCTCGCCAAGACGCAGGGCCTGAGCATGGAAATCTTCACCTGCCCGAGCGGTTCTGAGTCGAAGGATCCGCTGTCTGGTGGTAACGTCAGCCTTGGCGACATCACCATGCATGCGAACTTCACGGACATCACCAACAACCTGAGCTTCGGTTTTGCTCCTCCGAGCACGAATG
>JBBQTU010000309.1:0-2378 GCA_038213005.1 Tepidisphaerales bacterium
CGGCGGGCCGGAGGCCTATCAGCGGGATAACAGACCGCCCACCACCTCCGGGTTGATGATCAGGGAATCGCTGGACGAGAGTTGCGGCCGCTTCTTCCTGGTCCAGGTGGATGCCTCGGGCAATCTCGTATGCCGGTGGCGCGACAAGACTGGGGATCAGGACGACAACCAGTCAAAGACATTCGGCAAGATGGCCCTGCCGGTCCACCTCAAGCTCGTTCAGACGGGTAAGGAGATTACGGTGTATGCCTCGACCGATGGTCAGGACTGGGGCCAGCCGCGGATGACCCATACCGCCGCCTTTGACGAAAAGAGCCGCCTGGGCCTGTTCGTCTGCTCGGGTAATACCTTCGCATCAACCACCGCCGTCTTTGACTTGGTCAAGGTGAACCAATGAGCGGCAGCCCGCAATTGAGGTGCCCGCACGCCAGCACCGGAGACTGCCATCAGTTAAGCTTTGGAAAAGAGTGAAGTACTAGAACCACACAAAGGAACTTACGCATGAATCGCATCCTCACTGTTATCGTTGTTTCGGTCCTGGCCTGCTTACTGCTGACATCTTGTTCGCGGGAATCGTCAGAGAGCCCCAAGAAGCCGCGGGTCGCGTTGATCATGAAGTCGCTGTCCAACGAGTTCTTCAAGACGATGGAGGACGGTGCCCGCGCGCATGCGGCCGCTCATCCCGCAGACTACGAACTGCGTGCCAGCGGCATCCCCAACGAGCAGGATGTCTCCGGGCAGATCAAACTCGTCAACGACATGATTGGCCAGAAGGTCGACGCCATCATTATTGCGCCGGCAGATTCCAAGTCCCTGGTTCCGGTCTGCAAGAAGGCCGTTGATGCCGGCATCATCGTCATCAATATCGACAATCAGCTCGATGTTGACACGGTCAAGCAGAACAACGTGAGCATCCCGTTTGTCGGCCCAGACAACCGCAAGGGAGCCAAACTGGCCGGCGAGTATCTTGCCGCGAAGCTCAATGCCGGCGACGAAGTCATCATCGTGGAGGGTCTGCCCACGGCCTTCAACGCCCAACAGCGAAAGGCCGGGTTTGAGGATGCCATCGCGTCCCACAAGCTCAAGCTGGGCGCGTCGCAGACAGGCAAGTGGGAGATCGATGAAGCCCGCAAGGTCGTCAGCAGTCTCCTGCCTGGACACAAGGACGTGAAGGCCATTCTGTGTGCCAATGACTCCATGGCGATTGGGGCGGCTGCTGCGCTCCGGGCCGCCGATCGCAATGACGTCCTGATTGTTGGCTTTGACAATATCAAGGCCGTTCAGGAACTCATGAAGCAGGACCGGGTCCTGTGCACGGTTGACCAGCACGGGGGCGAGATCGCCGTTTTCGGCATCCAGCACGCGCTGGACATTCTGGCCAAGAGAACGACCGGGACCGACAAGGATACCCCCGTCGACCTGGTCACCAAGGAAAACCTGAAGTAACGCCCGATTCGCGTCTATCTATATCGCATCCATGCCTGCTTCGCTTTTCATCGCCGACGCGGTCACCAAGAGCTACCCGGGGGTCCGCGCTCTGGCAGGAGTAGGGCTCACAATTCTCCCCGGTGAGGTCCATGCTCTGGTCGGTGAAAATGGAGCAGGGAAATCAACCCTGTCACGCATTTTTGCCGGTATCATCCAGGCTGATTCCGGCAACGTCGCTCTGAATGGGCAGGCATTTCGTCCTGCTTGCCGTCGTGATGCCGAGGATGCCGGAGTTCGGATTGTCACCCAGGAACTCAATCTCATTCCCACACTTTCCGTTGCTGAGAATATCTACCTGGACCACCTCCCGCGCCGTCTCGGCTTCGTCAACTATCCACGCCTCCACGCCAATGCGGCGGCGTTGCTCAGCCGAGTGGGTCTCCGCGACATCGCCCCTTCGTGCCCGGTGGCCACCCTCGGTGTCGGGCAGCAGCAGATGGTCGAGATTGCCCGTGGTCTGGGCGGGGCCGGCGCCTGCAGGTTGCTTATTCTCGATGAGCCAACCGCATCGCTGACCGCCCGTGAAATCGCCTTGCTCTTCGAGCAGATTCGGATGTTGAAATCGGCCGGCAGTTCGGTTCTATACATCTCGCACCGCATGGACGAGATCCGCCAGATATCCGACCGCCTCACCATCTTGCGCGATGGCCAGTGCGTCGGCACGTTCGACACGCCGGCGATCACCATGCCACAGATCATCCGCCACATGGTCGGCCGCGACATCGGCGATCTGCATCCTCCCGCCTACGAGCGGGGCTCGGTCGCCCTGCGCGTCCGCAATCTCACGGCGGGTTCGATGGTCCGTGATGTTTCCTTCGATCTGAACCGCGGCGAAATTCTGGGGTTTGCCGGGCTCGTCGGCTCCGGGAGAACGGAAACTCTCCGCGCCA
>JBBQTU010000310.1:0-2157 GCA_038213005.1 Tepidisphaerales bacterium
CACCCCCTCCCACAAAAACCCGCGCATCTGCCCGCCAGGCGAGGCCCGGCCAGGACGCCATGCCGGCCGTCCGCTGTTCTGGATCACTTATGTTCCCGGCGTGTATTCGGACACCAGCTTCGTGAGGCGTGCCCGGCTCTCGGCCAGGCCGCCCACGCGGTTTCTCGCCAGCCAGAGGCGATCGTGCTCACCGACGATGGAGAGGATATCCGCGCGAAGCGTGAGCGGGTCGACGCTTGCAGGGTCGAGCAGCCACCGCCCGCGGGCGCAGGCGTGATGCAGCATCACGGCCGCATTGCGCAGCTCGTTGAGTATCAAGGCGGCATCCGGCCGGCGCATCGACGCTTTGCCCAGCGACTTCATCGCCGCATCGACCGCGGCGCTGGCGGCGTCGAGATGGTCTTGCGTGATGTCGGCCATGTCCTGCCCGGTCTTGTGCTTGCACAGGATGCGGAACAGGCCCGACGCATTGCTGATCAGCGGCAACTGGCGGTAGACGTTGCCAAGATCCATCGCCAGTTGCCCCATGACGCCCGCATCATCGTCAAATGCGTGGATGTTCAGCGCCTGGGCCATGGGCAGGTCGGCGCTGGTTTCCAGGCACCAGCTATAGGCGGCGCCGGCCGCGAAGCCCAGGTAGCTGATCGGCAGGTATTGCAGGTGGCCGTAGTCGCCCCAGTCGGTGTTGAGATAGCCTGTCGCGCCGTGTTTCAGGCCACTGGCGGCGGCGCTTTTGAGATTCGCAATGCAGTTGTCAGTTCGCCCGGCGATGCTGCACCAGCTCGATGTGCCGGGGCAGACATAGAACGCCGCGCCGGCCTGGGCGAACAGCGAGCCGTCGCGGTCAAAGGGGTGGCTGGCTTCGTAGCCCCATTCCATCGCGATCAGGTCCTTGGGCAACTCGGCGATCAGTTCGGGCTGATGGAGGATGATGTCGCCCCAGAACATCATCTTTCGCCCGCGCTGCTGGACCAGTCCATGCAGCTTTTTCAGGAAGTCGAGGTAGACGCGATGCTTCCCCTGGCTCTCGCAGGAGGCCTTGCTTCGGCCCTGGCCGATGTCAAATGTCTCATCGCAGCCGACATTGAAGAGCCCACTGGTGAAGTTCGGCAGCAGTTCATCGTAGAGCCCCGCGAGCAGGTCCAGGCTCTTTGGATCGGTGGGGCAGAGGCTGAACGGGCCTTCCCAGCGGAAGTTCCATGGCGTGTCCGAGCCGTCGGGCGCCTCGGCCAGCGGCTTGTAGCGGGGGTGGTTCAGCCATCGTTCCATGTGGCCGAAGGAGTTCTGATTGGGCACCAGCTCGATGAAACGCTCGCGGCAATAAGCGTCCAGTTGCAGGACTTCCTGCGCCGTCATCGGGCTGGCGGTGGCCCATACTTCGCGATGCTGCGAGTAGGCAAACGTGTGTTCCATATAGAGCTGGATCTGGTTGATCTTCCACGATGCCAGCAGGTCAACCAGGTCCAGGAGAGTCTGCATCGACGGGACCTTGTCGCGGCTGATGTCGAGCATCACGCCGCGGGCGGGAAAATCGGGATGGTCCTGGATCATCAGGCACGGCAGCTCTTCCCGCGACTGCCGGAGGATCTGCCCGAGCGTCTGGAGCCCATAGAACACCCCGGCCGGCGAAGCGCCACGGAGCGTGACGCCATCGGCAGCAATGCGAAGCTCGTAGCACTCGCGATCGCCCATCCCCGGATCCACCAGCAGCAGGATATGCGGAGCGCGTTGAGGCAGGGCGGCCGGCGATGCCGTGATCGGCCAGTGGCACGACACGGCCGACATGGCCCGTGCCTGAAGCTGCCGCACCGCCCCGAACAACTCCTGTGCCTGTGCCTGTGGCAGGACGATCGTCAGCGACTCATCGAGGCGCAGCGCGCCGGGCAGAAACTCCAGGTGGCGCGGTGTGGGCAGCAGAATTAAGGGCATGATTTCCTTCCTCGCTCGGGCGACACCTTACTCGGGGCTGGGCTTGGACGGACCTCTTGCCTCGCGACTGTCGACCAGAAAGGGTTGCACGACGCAGATCATGGGCGTCGATTGTAGCGAGGGCGCGTCAGCTCGCCCACAGCTCGGCGCCGTAGTATCTACACAAGTCGGCCAAGTAGTGCGCGGCGTCCTCGCCCGCACAGGCTCGACCAGACAATCTGATTTGCC
>JBBQTU010000311.1:0-1969 GCA_038213005.1 Tepidisphaerales bacterium
CCATGATGCTCCAACCGACACGGCCACGGTTTTGGCAACGTCCGTGGCTTCCACGATGAAAATCTTTCGAGGCTCAATCACATGGCCTGACAACTCGCTGTCTACGCTTCAAAACGCCAGGTCATCCCGACGCGATGCAAGACTCGCTTCCGGCTGCGCCGCTACGCTCTGCCGGGTGGACTTTGAAGCCCACAGGGTCTGCTATAAAAGGTTTCAGCTACATGTTCAGTTCACATAACATTCTCCTTTCGCGAACTTATCTTGACGCAATGCCCGTTTTTCCGGGCACGCGAGTTCTTAGCCCCAACGGGGCGGCATTCGTAAGCCCAGGGTAAGCGTACTCGCGCAGCCCTGGGTATGAACCATTCACCCTGAATGAGCCCTGAAAGGGCGACACCTCTTTCAAAACCGTATTCGCTCCAACCACCCCCTGACGCGCAACTTGCATCTGACCGAAAAAACGGGCACGCCCGCGAGGGCGAAAGCAGCAACAGCGTGCTGGCGGTGCTGTGAGTTTGGGTTACCGTTGATGAATCACGCCCCGCGGGCGGAAACACCCGCGCGGTGCCTTGCAGGATGGCAAGATGAGCCGGACAATATGAACCGCGTCCTGCTTTGTTTGCTTGGGCAAGCCAGCGTCTCTTGCTGTCGCTTCCACAGGAAGCGAGCCACTTGGGTCAGCCTTTGACGTACTGGCGGATGAAATCGAGATGGCCGCGGCGGCCGGAGTGTTCGGTGTGGCTCTGGACGGATCTGGCGATGCGGCGGATGGCCTGTTTGACGTCCTGACGGGAGTAGTCGTTCAGGCTCAGCAGCAGGCGTAGGGAGAACTGGATCTTGGCGGCCAGGAGGTTGTGGTGGACGTCGGCCTCGGGGCTCATGGTCAAGAGGGACAGGGCGATGGTCAGATCACCGTCGCCGAGTGCAGCGGCGTTGTCGTGGCGGACCATGCTACTGGAGCAGTTTGCGCACGACGGGGGCGACGGCCTGGCCGAAGACCTCGTAGCCCTGCTGCGAGGGATGGGAGAGATCGGGGACCAGGGCCGGATCGACCGAGCCATCGGCACGGAGGAATTTGGCTCCGATGTCCAGGTAGAAGACCTCTTTATTGTCTGCCTTGGCTTCGAGGATCTTGTTCACCGCGGTGGCCCGGCGGCGGATGTCGTTAGTGGGGCCTTCGCCGCGGGGAAGGATGCCCAGGACCAGCACCTTGATGCCGGGGACGTGATCACGGAATTCCTGGACGCACAGCATGACACCGCGGGCGACTTCTTCGGGCGACATGGCCGGTGGGCACCGAGGTTATTGGTGGCGATCAGCAGCATTACGACCTTGGCTTTGACACCATCCAGGCCGCCATTGTGCAGGCGCCAGGCAACGTGCTGGGCCTCCTCACCGTAGATGCCGAAGTTGCCGGGCTTGAGCGGCTCGAAGTATTTCTTCCACGCGGCCTGGCCGGACGTCTGCCATCCATCGGTGATCGAATCGCCGGCGAAGTAGACCTGCACCTCGCCGCTGCGGGCGAGGTCCATCTGCTTCTTGTGGCGGTCGAGCCAGCCGAGAGAGGTTCGGCCGGTCCCATCGTGCATCACGTCGGGGATGTCAGCGGGATAGACCGGGGCCATGGCAACCACCTCTTTGCCCTGGGCATCGGTGATGCTGAGGAAGAATGCGGTGCCGCTTTCGATGACGAGTTTGTTCTCGCCCTCGACCAGCGATACGGGGATCTGCTCCTTGAAGGCGTGCCAGCCGGTCCAGCCGGTGTTGGTGTAGATGCGCTTACCGTTGAGGTAAACGGCCTTGAGCCCCGCGCCGGTATTGAGGATAGCCGGCGTGGCATGGGCGGCCTTCACAGACGCCAGGCCGAAGAAGTGGTCGCCAGGGCCAACCTGTTTATCCAGTTCGGTGGCAAATCCGCATTGCCGTTCTTGCACGGTCCAGTTGGCCGGGTCGCCGGCGGGGGAATCGC